>DASWFT010000184.1:0-1772 GCA_036394075.1 Streptosporangiaceae bacterium | reverse complement strand
CGGCGTGCTCGCCGCGGAGCGCGGCGGCGGCGGAGGCGCGGGTCAGCTGGGTGGCGGTGAGCCAGGCCCAGGCTTCCTGGATGACCAGGCGGGGCGAGCCGGAGCGGAGCACGGGGCCGGAGGTGCGGTTCCCTGCGCCGGCGATCGTCGTCTTGTCCTCGCCGAATGTGGTCTCCGACGCGCTCCACCTGGCCAGGTACGTCTCCCTGACCGCATCCGCGGGCGCGGCCCGGTGGTCCAGCAGGGTGGTGATCACGGTGCAGGTCTCGGAGGCCTCTTCTTTCCCGTCGCCGGCGGGCATGAGGGCGTTGTGCTCGGCCACCCGGACCGGGAGCCGGTCTTCTTTCTTCCCGGACGGGGCATTCAGCCAGGTCATGCGGGATCCGTCGGGCAGCCAGCCGCGATCCGGGCCGTCCTCGAACCCGAGGCTGATGCCTTCCTTCGCGCGGGCGATGACGTGCCCGCCCGCGTCCAGGATCGCGGTGATCAGGTCATAGCCGGGAAAATTCCTGTCGAAGCAGGTCACGCGGCCGTCGAACAGGTCCGGGCGGCGGCGGACGAGCCGTTTCAGCAGGGTCTGCTCCCCGGCCCTGGCCTGCCCGGTGATCGCGCCCAGCGTGGCGCGGCCAGCCCGGGCGGTCAGCGCGACTATCTTGAGCTGCGGGAACGGCGCGGCGCCCTCGCCGTCGTCCTCCGCGGTGCCCGTGCAGCCGAAGAACGCCCGGTTCGCCGGCGTGTCCGCCACGTTCACCAGCATCCCGTCGGCGGCGAGCACCATCCTCCCGGCCAGCAGCACCGCCGACGGCTCACCGTCATCAATGAGCGGCCCGGCCGCCCGCCAGAAGATGCCCTCCGTCACGTCCGGGGGGACCGGCAGCCGCCAGTCCGTGACGACTTTCCCCGTCGGGACGTGCCATTCCCGGGTGAACGGGATGTCCGCGAGCAGCCCGGCCAGCCTGGACAGCGCCTCGCGGTACGAGGCGTCCGGCATCAGCGTCATCGCGATCACCAGCCGGATGACCAGCGGATAGGACATGATCCGCCGCCGCTGCCGCGGTTTCAGCCGCCCTTCCGCGACCGCCGCGTCCACGGCCGCCTCGATCACGCCGTCGCCGAGATGGCGCTCCATCTCGCCCAGCCGCACCAGGTCCGGCAGCCAGCCGTCCGCGAGCACCGTCCCGTCCCGCCGCATCACCGCCGGGGCCGTCACCACCGGACGGCAGAACACCGCCAGCTCACCCGCCCGCGGCGCCGCATCGCCGGCCGTCACCACCGTCCCGCCGTGAAACCGCAGGCCAGAAGCCCGCACCGCCACCGTCCCCGCCGGGGTCCCGGTAACCGGGGACCCCTCAGACCGGATTGCATCAACAGCAGAAGGCAGGCAGGATTGCACGAGGGACTCCTGTGACAGACGCGGATTAGACACCCAAACGCCTACCAGGAGTCCCTCTCCGTCTCCAAACCAGCACAAAATCCCAGGTAACAGCCTCACGCGAACCGGCACGGCTTAAATCTGTGGTGTTGACCTAAGGGACGCGAGTCCTATGGTGACGGAGGCCTCATAGTAGTCGCGGGAGTAACGACCCGCCAGGGAGTCCGGGAAAGCCGGAAGCAGGGCGAAGGAGGCCAGGTGACCGGGCATTCGAAACTGGGAGGTACGCGAGATGCGGAACGCCGGAACAGTGCTGGGTGTCCTCCGTGAGCGCGGCCGGCGGCACTGGCCGCTGGAAAGGGTTTACCGGCTTTTGTTCAACCCGGAACTGTATCTTCTG
>DASWFT010000183.1:0-6818 GCA_036394075.1 Streptosporangiaceae bacterium | reverse complement strand
AGATCGCGCCCGGCGATCTCGGCACCAAGGGCGGATTGCGCACCGACGCGCGGGCGCGGGTGCTGCGCGAGGACGGCACCCCGATCGCCGGCCTCTACGCGGCAGGCAACACGAGCGCGGCCGTGATGGGTCACAGCTACGCCGGCGCGGGCGCGACCATTGGCCCGGCGATGACGTTCGGCTATATAGCCGCCCTTGACCTCGCCGACCATTGATTGGTGACAGCAACCAGCTGGCCGAATGGCAACGGCTGCCTGGTACAGCACCGGGTGGGTGCTGGGCGTGCTCGCGGGCGGGTAACCCGGAAGCTGTTGCCGGACACTAACAAGTGTGGACGTCTCAGACGGCGATCTGGTCGGGCTGGCTCGCGACGGCGACGCGGCGGCGTTCCGGCTGCTCGTCGAGCGATACCGGCCGCTCGCACGCGCCCGCGCAGCACGGCTGTGCTCACGTTCAGATGATGTGGATGACATCGTGCAGGAGTCGTTTCTCCAGGCATTCGTGGCGCTGGACCGGCTGCGGGACCCGGACCGGTTCGGTGCCTGGCTGGGCGGCATCGTGGTCAACGTCCACCGGGCGATGGCGCGCCGGGCCTCGCCGACGCTGCTGGCCGACTGGCCTGAGCAACTCCATTCGCACTCGGCGGACGGCCTGCCCTCGGCCGATGACCTCGATCGCTCCGAGGTGCTGCGCCAGGCGGTCGCGGAGCTTCCGGTCGGGCAGCGGCGGGCGGTCGCGATGTTCTACTACGCTGATCTGCCCGCCGGGCAGATCAGCGACTCGCCCGGAGCGGCTAAGAGCAGCCTGCACAAGGCCCGCCGCCGGCTGCGCGATTACATCTCTGCGCACCGCCCCGATCTCATCCCGGCCGCCTACCGGAGGAGCATCATGACCCCCGTTCGCATCGCGCACGCCGAGGCCCGTCCCGGAATGCTGGGGGACGACATGTTTTACACGGAGCGCGTCCTTGTCGTGCTCGCCGACGACGCGGGCGGCCGGGCGCTGCCGATCTGGCTGCGCGCATTTGACGGCCAATCGGTTCGGGTGCTCCTGGACCGGCCGGCCGGATACACCGGTATGGCCGTGGTCCCAGAGGAACTGACCGACCGGCTGCTGCGTGCGGCCGGCGTCACCGTGACCGCCGTGGATATCGATGAGCTGGGCCCCGAGGTCGCCGCGGCGCGGATTGAGCTCGGCACTCCCACCGGGACTCGGCACGTCACGGCGCGCCTGGCCGACGGCCTCGCCCTCGCCGCCGCCGCGGGCGCTCCGGTCCGGGTGGCCGACCCGGTAATGGACCGGCTAGCGGTCCCGGTCGGGGGCGACGACCTGCTCGGACCGTTCATCGCCCGTGAGCCCGCGGCCGCCGAGCGCGAGCGTGGCCTGCCACGGCGCCAGGCACGCAACCTCGCATTCACCGACGGCTTGGATGGATGGAGGCTACGCGGCAACTTCCTGCGCGACGTCAGCGGGTCGCATTGGCAAGACTATTCCTGCGCTGTCGAAGACCAATCCGCGATCCTTTTCTCCGCCGTGCCTGAACCCTATGGGTACGCCCATCTCGGCCAGGAGATCCTCGCCCGCGACTACCGCGGCCGGACGCTCGTCTTCACCGGCGACCTCCGGGCGAAGGACGTCGCCCACGAGGCTCGGCTTTATGTCCGGGTCCATGTCGAAGAACCCACCCGAGCCATCGAATACCATCACAGTGCCACCGTCACAGGCAGCCACGACTGGGCCGGGCATCAGGTCACCGCGCAAGTCCCCGAGGGCGCCATCATGATCCGATTCGGCCTCACCCTCACCGGTCGCGGCCGGGTCGAGCTGCGCAACGCCGAACTGACCTGCGCATCCTGACCCTCAGCCCCGGCGCTCTCCGGCCATCCACGGGCGGGGCCGACCCGAGCCAGGGCGTGTGGTAGCCCTCTTATGGTGTTACCGCTTACTCAAGACCTTTGACAAATGACGCAGTACGCGATGCGCAGTACGACAGAAACACCTGCTAGGTGAGTGGTAGGCGGATAGACCAGAAACCTCTTACCGGCAACCTGCTACGAACCGACACTTCGGTGGGCCGGCCCCGCTTTCGGTCAGTCTAGCTCGGCCAACTCTGTCTTGTTGGCCTGGTTGATCGCCTGCTTGACCCGCTGGGCGAACTCGCCGATCCGGTCGATCGCGTCCCACTGCTCACGACGGGCCACCCCGAAGTCGGTCACCTGGTACGCATCGTCGCCGTCAAGCGTCGCGGTCCGGTAGGACCGCCGCTCGGTGCCCGCCAGACCCAGCCTGTTGATCCAGTTCTGCAGGTCAGCCGCGAGCTTCTTACGCCGGTTGAATGCGTCACCCAAGGTCAATGTCACGGACGGGACATTACCCCCAGCATTCGCCTATGTCGCCGGCGTTTCGCCAGACCCCTCAAGAGCACCAAGGCCCCGGGGTCGAGGTGATCGCATCTCATCAGCGGGTACCGGTAATGAGCCGTTCGCGGTCGAACGCGGCCGAGGTGATCCGCCAGCCGAGGCTGTTGAGGACCAGCAGAGCCACCGCGCCGCCGAGGGCCACGCCGGGCGAGGCGTGGATCACGTTCAACGCGATGAGCGAGGTCACCGCGACCGACGGGAGGCTGGCCAGCAGGCCGAGCTGCTGGGCGACGCGGACGTCGCGCGATCGGGCGGAGATCGCGATGCCGATCCAGATCGACCAGCCGGCCAGGAGCGGGGTGAAAAGCAGCTGGGCGAGTATGTCCGGGCCTCGCACGAGCGCTGAGGCCACGCCCGGCTGTGCGAACAGCCCGACGCAGGCGAGGAAAAAGGCGTAGACCGCGTACGCGATGACAAGAGAAGGGACAAGGGCCGCCAGGGCCTTGCCCAGCAGGAACTCCTCGCGGCGAACCGGCGTCGTGAGCACGGGCTCGAGCGTGCCCTGCTGGCGCTCGCCGACGACCGAGTAGGCGGCGACACAGGCCGGTACGAGCGCCGGGATACCGAGCAGGTACAGCAGAGGATCCTCATGCCTGAGCGCTCCGGACGCCGACGCGGGCAGGGCGAAGACCTCGATCAGCGGCTGGATGAGGAAGATCAGCGGGAGGATCGCCATCGTCGCAATGATGAAGCCGTTGCGCCGGTACTCGCGGAGTTCCTTGCGGAAGATGGCCCGGACACGCCTTTTGCTTATGTTCATCTGCGGCTCGCCTCCTGGTCCTGGTCGATCAGCTCGAGGTAGACATCCTCGAGCGAGTGGTGTGACTCGCTGATTGACAGCACGTCGGCGCCGGCCGCCACCAGAGCCCGGGTGACGGCTGGTGCGGCGGCTGTCGAGTCCGACACGGCGAGGACGTAGACGGCGGGGCCGTCCTGATGCCAGCCGTCGACGGCGGGGAGGCCGGCGAAGACGCGGCCCGGGTCGGGGAGCGGGGCGAGGGTCTGGACCGTGAGCGTCCTGGCGAACAGCTGGTCGCGCAGCTCGTCGGGCCGGCCGATCGTGCGCAGCGTCGTGTTCATGATCGCGACGCGGTCGCAGAGGCGTTCGGCCTCCTCGAGGCGATGCGTCGTGAGGAAGATCGTCACACCGCGGCGGCGCAGCGCGTCGATCAGCTCGTGGACGTCCCGGGCGGCGGCCGGATCCAGGCCGGAGGTCGGCTCGTCGAGGAACAGCACCTGCGGGTCGCTGAGCAGCGCCCGGGCCAGGGCGACCCGCTGGCGCAGGCCTTTGGACAGGGTGCCGCAGGCATCGTTGGCCCGGTCGGCCAGGTTGACGGCGCGCAGGGCGCGGTCAATGCGGTCGCCCGGATCAAGCGCCTCGTAGAGGTCGGCGAAGCACGCGAGGTTCTCGGTCACGCTCAGCCGTAGATACAGGCCGGGCGACTCGGGCATGATCGAGATCCGCCGGCGGATCTCCACTCCGTTCTCGGGCGTGAGCGGGATCCCGGCGACTGTTGCCGACCCCGAAGTCGGTGCAACGAGAGTGCCGAGCGTCCGCACGGTCGTCGTCTTCCCGGCACCGTTGGGGCCGAGGAACCCGAACACCTCGCCGCGGGCGACGCTGAACGACACGTCCGCGACGGCGGTCCGGCCGCCGAAGTCCTTGGTCAGGTGCCTGACCTCGATCGCCGGCGGGTCGGCTGAGGCCTGCCGCCCAGCCTCGTCACCGTGCCGCCGGCCTATGCCGGTCAGTCCGGGTGCTCCGTCGTTGCTGTTCACATGTCTCGCCTCGTCCCGGGCCGGGCCGACGCCGCGGTGCATGCCATGCACACCGCGGCGCGGCCCCTTGCCAAAAAAAATAGATATCAGTATGCTAAACATGTGTTATCAGGTACGTCAACCGGAGGAGGCACCAGATGGCCACCCAGGACACAACGGCCGCAGGCCCGGAAATGGCCACCCAGGACACGCCTGCAGGCCCGGAACTGCCTGCCCGGCGGGTGACCGAGCGCGAGGCCCGGTTCTTGCCCGGCCTGCGCATGCTGGTGCTGGGCATCGCCGGGCTGCTGGCCGGGGTGGCGCTCCTCGTGCTGGCCAGTCACCAGCGCCGCGGCGCCGGCACGGCGCTGGTCCTGCTGTCCGTCCTGATCTTTATCGCCAGCGCCCTCGCGCTGGGCGGCCTCACCCCGGTCGTCCCCGGGCGGGCACGCGTCGTCCAGCTGTTCGGCAGGTACCGCGGCACCATCCGCGACTCGGGCTTGCAGTGGGTGAACCCGTTTACCCGCCGCATCGCGGTCTCCACCCGGATCCGCAACCAGGAATCAGCGCAGGCCAAGGTCAACGACGCCGACGGCAACCCGATCGAGATCGCCGCCGTGGTCGTCTGGCAAGTCCAGGACACCGCCAGCGCCCTGTACTCCGTCGATGACTTCACGGAGTTCGTCACCATCCAGACCGAGACCGCCGTGCGGCACATCGCCTCCAGCTACCCCTACGACAACCGGGGCAGCGGCGCGCTGTCGCTGCGCGACAACGCCGAAGAAATCACCCGCAAGCTGTCCGCCGAACTCGCCGCGCGGGTCGCGCCGGCCGGCGTGCACATCATCGAATCCCGCCTCACCCGGCTGTCGTACGCCGCCGAGATCGCCCAGGCCATGCTGCGCCAGCAGCAGGCCAGCGCCGTGGTCGGCGCGCGGCAGAAGATCGTGGAAGGCGCGGTCGGCATGGTCCAGCTGGCCCTGCAACGGCTCGAGGCAGAAGGCGTCGTCGAACTGGACGAGGAACGCAAGGCCACCATGGTCTCCAACCTGCTCGTGGTCCTGTGCAGCGAACAAGCCACCCAGCCCGTCATCAACACCGGCTCCCTCTACCAGTGACGGCGGCAGCCACGGAACCACAATGACCGAACGCAAAAGTGTCCTGCTGCGGCTCGACCCCGCCGTCCACGACGCCCTGGCCCGATGGGCCGGCGACGAACTGCGCAGCACCAACGCCCAGATCGAGTTCCTGCTCCGCCGCGCCCTCGCCGAAGCAGGCCGCCTGCCCGGCCGCGCGCGACCGATGCGGCCCCGCGGCCGGCCACCCGCCACCAGCCCAGCCGAAAGCAGCCCGGACAGCGGACGATAACGGTCCAGCTAACGGCGCCCCGGTTCCTTAACGTACCGGCCGGGGGTCAGGCCGACGATGCGCTTGAAGTGCCGGGTGAGGTGCGCCTGGTCGTAGAAGCCCGCCTCCGCGGCGACCTGGGTGATCGGCAGGCCTGCTCTCAGGAGCGACTTGGCCCGGCGCACCCGAACTTGCGTTTGGTAAGAATGGGGAGGCATTCCCACGGAGTCCCGGAAGACACGGCAGAGGTGGAAGGCGCTGAGGCCGGCGAACCGGGCCAGGGCTTGCAGAGTCACGTTCTCCTCGGCATGCTCCTCCAGGTACTCCCGGCTGAGGCGGATCGCCCTACGTTCCCGGCCGGGCGATCTGGGTGCCTGCCGGGGTGCCGCGTAGCGGCTGACCAGCAAGACGAGGGTCGCGGCGAGATACGCCTCCCGTTCGAGCAGGCTCGATCCGGGTAGCTCCGAGAGCCGGTGGAAGCGGCGGAGACGCGCCGCGACCTCCCGGTCCCGCACGACATCCGTTCCGAACTCGGGCATCGTAAGACTGTCTCCGGGGAACTCGGCCATGATCTCGCGCATGAGGTCCGAGCCGGGATAGAGGGCCCGGTACGTCCAGGAACCCTCCGCCGGGGGACCGCCGGCGTGGGCCTCCTCCGGGTTGAGCACGATCAGGTCGCCGGGGCCGATCACGTGCCTGTCCCCCCGGTAGGTGGGCGTGGCCAGGCCTGTCTCCGTGAGGGCGATGAAGAATTCCTCGTGCGCGTGCGGGTGGAAGGTGAACTCGCTGATGGTGGCCCGGAAAAGCTCCAAGCCGCCGAGGTCTTCTGCCCGCCACATCCGGGCGCCACCGGCCTCCTGCCGGTTCGATGAAGGGCCGGAGGCTATCGTCACGGGACCAGGCTAGCCGGAGCAATCTCGTAGCAATCTCGTACAAGACCGGAGCTCTGGCTCCGCCTAGGGTCCTCGTGAGAACCGCCACGGAGTCTCGGAGGAAGTCACCGGTGGAGATGAATGTCAGGGGCGAGTCCCGCCCTCCGGCCGCGATGTCAGGCGACCTGTTGATCCGCACGGCGGAGATCGCGGCCGACTGGCTCCAGTCGCTGGACCGACGGCCGGTGGCCGCGTCGGCAACCGTCGATGAGCTGCGTTCGAGGCTCGGTGGCCCGCTCCCCCGCAGCCCCGTCGATCCGCTGGTGGTCGTGGAGGACCTGGCTCGTGCGGCCGAACCGGGACTGGTCGCGATACCCTCGGGCCGCTATTTCGGGTTCGTGATCGGCGGAGGCCTCCCCGC
>DASWFT010000182.1:0-6032 GCA_036394075.1 Streptosporangiaceae bacterium | reverse complement strand
CCTGGTACCAGGTGCAGTACAGAGGAGGCCTGCCGCGGCCCCGGCTGGGCGGGGGGTTGGACCCGGGAGGGGCCTGGGCACCCAGTAGACAACGGAGACCGATCTCGTTGCCGACGGGACGGACTCCGGTCCGAAGGGATGCCCAGGCCCACTTCCTTCCCCTGCCCAGGGCGGGTGCGAGGCCGCTGTGCCTGTCCGCGGCGGGCCGCTGCGGGCGGGTGTGAATTCCTGCACCACGCGCTTGCGATTCCAGCTGGTTTGTCCTATTAAAGGCAAGCTCTGGTTCGAGTTTCTATACTGGCTGGGCTCCTCCGGCTCTGTTGTCTCCCGACGAAGGTAACCTGCATGAAGTCACGCACCGATAGCGGATCACCTACGCAGTGCGACGCGGCTGGAAGGCAGGCGAAGAGTTGACTGGTACGAGCCCATCCGGCGGGCCCGCCGACCAGGTGGCGGTGATCATCCCCACCTACAACGAGCGGGAGAACCTCGAGGCCATCGCCGGCCGGGTCCGTGGCTCGGTGCCTGATGCTGACCTGCTGATCGTGGACGACAACAGCCCCGATGGCACCGGGGAACTCGCCGACAAGCTCGCGGCCGGGGACTCCCGCATCCACGTCCTGCACCGGCCCGGGAAGAACGGGCTCGGCGCCGCCTACATCGCCGGCTTCCGCTGGGCTCTCGACCAGGGCTACGGCGCGATGGTCGAGATGGACGCCGACGGCTCCCACCAGCCGGAGCAACTGCCCGATCTGCTCAGCGCCCTGGCTGACGCCGATCTCGTGATCGGATCACGCTATGTACCCGGTGGCAGGGTCATGAACTGGCCCAGGTCCCGGGAGATCCTGTCCCGGGGCGCCAATACCTACGCCCGCCTCATGCTCGGCATCCGGCTCCGCGACGCCACCGCCGGGTATCGGGTCTTCCGGGACACGACGCTGCGGCGGATCGCGCTGGATGAGGTGGAATCGCAGGGCTACTGCTTCCAGGTGGACCTTGCGCTGCGCACGCTGCGGGGCGGGATGACCGTGGTGGAGGTGCCGATCACGTTCGTGGAGCGCGCCCGTGGTGCCAGCAAGATGAGCCGGAGCGTTGTCGTCGAGGCGCTGTGGCGGATCGCACAATGGGGAATAGCCGCCCGGTGGCACGCTCTCCGCAACCCCCCGGCCACACCCAACGACCGCTAGCCGCCCGGCTGCTAGCCGCCCGGCGAGCTCGGCAACCCTGACTCAGCCGTTAATGCGGGGCCGCTCGGCTAATGCGGGGCCGCTCGGCCGGCCTCAGGCGCTCTTGCGCTGCCTGGCGCTGACCTTGGCCGCCGGGTCCTCGCCGCGCTGGCCACGGATCACAGCCAGGCGCTCGGCGAGCACTTCCTCAAGATCGGCGATCGACCGGCGTTCCCTGAGCATGTCCCAGTGGCTGCGGGGTGGCTTGGCCTTCCTCGGGGCGGACAGATCTCCGGTCGTGGTGAACGCCGTCGCCCCGCACACCCTGCATTCCCATGTCGCCGGAACCTCCGCCTCAGCGGCGAACGGCACGCTAAAGTGGTGACCCTTCGGGCAGTCAAAAGCTATCTCCTGGCGAGGTGCCAGGTCGGTGTTGCGGTCGTTTTCGTAGCTCGTCGCCCCGAGCCGGGTACCACGAAGTGCGCGTTCGGCCATTGGTCAGTGCCTCCCAGGCGCTTAGCCATCCGAAATCGATAACGCCGAGTACGCGAACAAGATTCCCGCTGTGCCCGATTCCAACCCCCGGCGCGCCCGTTCCGAGGCTGCCGACGGTCTGGCGATGGCTGCTTAACTCAGCCGCGGCGGGGGTGCCACTGGCCGCGGCCGATCAGCACCTCACGCAGTGCGACGGTCTCATCAGTCATGATTCCGTCGACGCCGATGTCGAGCAGGCTGGTCATGCTCGCGGCGTCGTTGATCGTCCACGCGTGGATGTGGAGCCCAAGCGCATGCGCCCGGCCGACAAAAGACTCGGTGGCTACCGCAGCCGGCACCTGGGCGCACCGCACGCCCGTGCGTGCGAGCCGCTCCGCCAGCGCCGCATAGGGCCCCCGTTCGGGCGCCGTTGGTTCGGGTGTCACCCGCTCTGGCCCGGTCTGGGGCGATCCGGCCCTGCGCGACCCGACTCGATACGGTTCGCGCGCGTCACGAGGGCCGCCGAAGCGCACCACGGCTGCGCCGACCGGGGAAGCCGTCATGCAGACCTGCCGCTCGAAGACGCGCCGCGCGGCCCGGAGCCTGCTCGCGGAAAACGATGTGACGCAGACCCTGTCCCAGGCCGCGGTCCGCCGCAGCACGTCAGCGAGCGGCCGCACGGCGGGAGAGTCCTTCAGGTCGATGTTGAACCGGACATCCGGCCACGCGGCCAGGAGATCCTCAAGCAGCGGGATCGGCTCGGTCCCGCCGATGAGAGCCCCGGACAGGTCCCGATGGGACATCCGGGCGATCCGTCCCGGGCGCCCGGTCACCCGGCCCAGCGTCCGGTCGTGGAAGGCGACCAAGACGCCGTCAGCGGTCGCCTGGAGGTCGGTCTCCAGATACCCATAGCCGAGGCCTACCGCGTGCTCGAAGGCACGCCAGGAGTTCTCCGGCGCGTGCGCGGCACCGCCGCGGTGCGCGAAGGCGATCGGCCGAGGGTGATCGAGAAAGCCAGTAGGCATGTAGGCAATTATCGTCTACCAACGGAACCGGCCTGCGAACAGAGGATGGCCAACGGCCAACATCCTTGGCCAGGACCGGGATTCCGGAGGTCAGTTTCGGCAGGTCAGCCGGGTGACCACTCCCGGCGGCGCGCCTCAGCCAGAGCGATGGCCGCCGCAGCGGCCACGTTGAGCGAGCCGACCCGGCCGATCTGGGGAATGTAGCCGATCGCGTCCGCCGCGGCCAGCAGCGCGGGGGAGCAGCCGTGGTCTTCGTTACCCAGAGCCAGGCAGACATCCCCGCCCAGCGGCGCATCGTGCAGCGGGATCGCCGCGTCGGCGAGTTCGATCGCGACGACCCGCAGCCCGGCCGCCGAGGCGGCCTTAGCCGCGGCGACCGGGTCCGGCTCGCGCTCCCAGGCCAGCAGCCGCTCGGTGCCAAGCGCGGTCTTGCCTACCGACGGGTGGTCCGGCAGGGCCGAGTTCCCGCAGAGCCAGATCCGCTCCACCCCGAACGCGGCCGCGGAGCGCACTATGGCCCCCACGTTGAAAGGCTGGGTCACCGAGTCGAGCAGAAGCGCCAGCCGCGCGTGGGTAGCCCGGCGCCAGGACCTGTTCAGCCGCTTCACGTCGGTGGGCCGCAGCTGCCTGGGCGGCCCTGGCCGCCGCACCGGCACCGGCGTCTCCTCAGTCATCGAGCCTCCATATGGTGACCGCGATCATTGGGCCTCGATTCCGGTGGCGTCCGGGCGGGCGGCCTGCAGTACCCGGTAGCCGCCCCGGGCAGCAACCCGGGTGGTTACCCAGCCCGCCTCCGTCAGCCAGCGGTGCAGCGAATCGGCGCCGAGGTGCCGCTGGACCACCAGATAGCCCGGGGCGCCGGGGGCCAGCCGCGCCAGCCAGGTACTGAGCAGGTCATGAAGCGCCTGCTTGCCGATCCGGATCGGCGGATTCGACCATACGAGCTGGAACTGCGCGGGCAGGCCGGGGGCGTCCGGGGTGACGCAGCGGACGTTGGTGAGCCCGGCCCGGTCGGCGTTGCGGGCACACAGCTCCAGCGCCCTCTCGTTGACATCGACCGCCCACACCACCGCATCCGGCGAGCGGGCGGCCATCACCAGTGCCAGCGGCCCGTACCCGGTGCCCAGGTCGAGCAGCTGACCGGAGGTCGGCGGCGGGGGAGCGGCCTCCAGCAGCAGGCGGGTGCCGGCGTCCAGCCGCCCGGGCGAGAACATCCCGGCGTCCGTCTCGAGCTCAAGGTGCAGGTCCGGCAGCACCACGTGCACGGTGCCCGGACGGTGCGCCGCGGCCGGGTGCTGGCTGAAGTAGTGCTGCCCCACGCGTGCCCGGGCCGCCGCTACCGGGATTGCGGGGGAGCGGGCACCGTGCCCGGCGCAGGCGCGGAGGCCTTCGCGGTGCCGCCTGCCGGCCCCTTCCCGGCCATGGCCGGGGCGATGTACCGGCGGCTCACCCAGCGCTCGACGACAAACGTCAGCACCGGAATGGTGCCGGCCGCCAGGACAAGCACTGTCGGGCCGAGAGCCAGCCGCAGCCGACGTGTCAGCAGGTAGGCGACGATGATGTAGATGATGTACAGGATTCCGTGCAGCGTGCCCACGTCGTTGACCACGACGGTGTTGTGGGCGGCGATCTGAAGCGGGATCCCGACGAAGACCAGGATGATCAGCACCACGCCGGTCACGTAGGCCATCACCCGGTAGCGGAGCACGGCTCCGTGCACCAGCAGTACCTCCTCACTGTTTGGGCCCCCGGATTGCCTGGTCTCATCCCGCTAGCGGAGCCCATGCCACTTGCCGTGCCCTCTCACCTCAGTCGTCAGCCGGGCAAGGTAGGCGTTGTAGTCCGCCAGTTCCTGATCCTCTTCTTCGTCCTCATCGATCTGCCTCTCGGAGCGAGCGGCGGCCGCACCGGCGGGAAGCTCGGCATCCTCGGAGTATGTCCGCTCCGGCAAGGCAGGCGGGTGGAATTCGTCCCGGATCGTCTTCGCCCAGAAGACCACGGCGAACCCAGCGAAGATGGGCCACTCGAAGGTGTAGGCCCAGCTCAGCGCGTTTCCGGCCTCGGCGCGGCGAAGTTGCCAGTCGCCGAGGGCGAGCATCGCGACCACCAGGACGATCATGAGCGCGTGCCAGCCAAGCCACTTGGGCGAGATCAGGAAGCGCCAGTCACGCGCTGGGGGCCTGCTGACCGGAAAGTCGCTGGATGCCGGGGGGTCAGTCGACATGGCACGAGTCTAGCGCCGGGGCCTCCCTGGCGATTGCGCCGCGGGCGCCGCTCCCATCGGGCGCCCGGCCCTGCGCTCGGAACGACGGTTGATACGTTTTGCCGTCGTTGGAACAACGATTGATACGTTTTGCCGTCGTTCGGCGGCGCGCAACCGGGCCGGAACCGGGCCGGACCCGCCCGGGCCGGTTCCGAGACCGGCGGCCCGCGCAGAGCCCGTCCGGGCAGATCCGTGGCCGCTGCCCGCGAGTCATTGCACAGACGTGTGGGCAGGTCAGCGATAATCAGGGGATGTCCTTGACGGATCTGTTCCACCCGGGGCGGATCGGGGTGGCCAGGCGGCTCCCGGCCCGGCTGGAGGAATTGCACGGGCCGGAACGGGGAACCGTCGTCCTGCCCAGGCACCTGGCGTGGCCCGGGATGCGCGAGTTCGATGTGACCGACGACCGGCTCCGCCGCAGCCTGTACGGCATCGTGCTCACCCAGGGCCGCCGAGCCGACATGGCCCGCTTCGTCAACGCACGGCTGCTGAGGCAGGACTGGCCGCTGATCCGCTCCTCGCTCGAGCCGAAGGTGCGCCGCTGCTGCGAGCGGCGGCTCGCGCTGCGCCCCGGGGCCGGCCCCAGCTGAACCGGGCCAGGCCCAGCTGAACCGGGCCGGCCCAGCTGAACCGGGCAGGCGCTACGGGAGACGGGCGGGTCCACCTCGATCGTGTCGAGCAGCTCCGCGGCGATCGCCCTCGCAGGCTCCTCATAGGCGGCCGCCAATTGCCCGAAGAGCCGCTCGGCATGAATGGCCGGCCAGCCGGCGGGCAGGTGCTCGGCGGGCAGGTGCTCGGCGGGCAGCCGGGGGTCCTTGCGAATCAACTGCAGCCACTCGGCGTAGAGCCGCAGCTGGCGGGCCAGGTCGTCAGGCGCGTCCGCGAGCGGGTGCGGCTGGCCGTTATCGTTACGCCTAAATTCTGTGGGGGAGCCGCCCCGGCAACAGGACGTGGCGGACTTCGCCGGCTGCCTCGCTCCCGGTCGGCCAACCCCCGGCGAGCCTGCGGAGGCGCACATGAGCCCGTCCCTGAACGTGGATGCCCTGGCCGCGATCGACGTCCACGTGCACGCGGAGGTCTCCAGCAGCGGCGGCAGCTCATTGC
>DASWFT010000181.1:0-11586 GCA_036394075.1 Streptosporangiaceae bacterium | reverse complement strand
TGCGCCGTGAGGGCATGGCGGTCGACGTCGCCTACGACGGGGACGAGGCGCTCGGCCACCTGGCGCTGACCCGCTACGACGTCGTGGTGCTGGACCGGGACCTGCCGGGAGTGCACGGCGACGAGATCTGCCGACGGCTGGCGGCCGGGCGGTCACCGAGCCGGATCCTTATGCTCACCGCGGCCGGCAGCCTCACCGACCGGGTGGACGGCCTGGGCATGGGCGCCGACGACTACCTCGCCAAGCCCTTTGATTTCCCAGAGTTGACCGCCCGGGTCCGCGCCCTCGGCCGCCGCGCCGCCGTGCCGCTGCCCCCGGTGCTTGCCCATGGCGATATCAGGCTCGACCCGGCCAGCCGCACCGCGTCCCGTGCCGGGCAGCGGCTGGCGCTCAGCGCCAAGGAGTTCGCCGTGCTTGAGTACCTGCTCGCCTGCGCGGGCCGGGTGGTTTCCGCCGAGGAACTGCTTGAGCGGGTCTGGGACGAGGCCGCCGACCCGTTCACCACCGCGGTCAAGCAGACCATGCGCCGACTGCGGGCCAAGCTCGGCGACCCGCCCGTCATCGCCACCGTCCGCGAGGGCGGGTACCAGATCGGAGAACCCTGATGCCTGAGCTCCGCCACCCGGGCCCAGCGCGCGCTTTCCGCCGCCCCACCCTGCGGGCACGGATGACCCTGCTGTACGGCGCCGTCATCTGCGCCTCGGGTGTCGCACTGCTCGGCGTCACGCAACTCCTGGCACCGGGCCTGCTCCAGCACGGGGTACAGAAAGCCGGGGGGCCGGGTCTGCCGGGCGCCGTCACGGCCGGGCCCCCAACCCGCGCCCCCCTCACCATCGGCTCGGCGGTGTTCTGGAACGATGTGGCCGTTCTGGTGATCATGGCCGTGTTCTCCCTCGTGGCCGGCTGGCTGATCGCCGGCCGCTTCGTCCGGCCGCTACGCGCGATCATCACGACCGCCAGGGACATCTCCGCCAGCAACCTGCACCGGCGCCTTGGCGTGCGCGGCCGGGGCGACGAGTTCACCGAGCTCGGCAAAACGCTCGACGACCTGTTCGCGCGGCTGGAGGCATCGTTCCAGGCGCAGCGGCACTTCATCGCCAACGCCTCCCACGAGCTGCGGACCCCGCTCACCGCCGGGCGGGCGCTGCTCCAGGTCGCGCTCGCCGACCCCGCACCCACCGTGGAGACGCTGCGGGCGACCTGCCAGGAACTGGTCGAGCTTGGCGATCAGCAGGAGCGCCTGATCGCGGCGCTGCTCACCCTGGCCAGCAGCCAGCGCGGGATCGGTCAGCTGGAATGCCTGGACCTCGCCGACATCACCCGGGATGTGCTCCTGGCCCGTCGCGGCGATGCCGGGCGCCACGGCATCCACCTCAGCGCGGCACTCGCCGCGGCCCCGGTAACAGGTGACCCGAGCCTGGCCCAAAGCCTGGTCGCCAACCTCATCGACAACACCATCCGGCACAACCAGCCCGGCGGTCAGGCAGAGATCTCAACGGCACTGACCACCGCAGGCGCTGTCGTCTCGGTCAGCAACACCGGCACACTCGTCCCGCCAGACGCGGTGCAGGACCTGTTCCAGCCGTTCCGGCAGCTCGGCACCCAGCGGACCCGGCACGGCGCCGGACACGGGCTCGGCCTGGCCATCGTCCGCGCCATCGCCGACGCCCACGGCGCCGCCCTCACCGCCCGCGCACGCCCCCAAGGCGGCCTCGACATAGAAGTGATCTTCCCCCTGACACCCGCTGCCCAGCAGGCCAATGCCCCGGACGTGACAGTGCAGCTCACGAACGTGCCGAACATCAAGCGCGCCGACGTTGTTGCGTAGGCCCCCAGACCTCCCGCGGCCGCCCTCCCGGCCCAGGGGCTTCCAGCGGGTACCAGGCGAGTCAGCTGCACCGCTCGCAGCGCAGCACGAGCCCGCGCCGCAGGATCGGCCGCCGCGCGAGCCGGTCCAGGATCTCACGGACCTTCACCGCAGGCACCTGCCCTCGCTTGTGGCGGTCTGCCACGGTGGATCATGCTCGATCGCCGGTGGCGCACGAAGTCCGATGCGTTCGCACCGTGCCGACGTCCTGGCGTTCACCGGCTTCCCGAAGGAAATCTGGCGCCAGATCTGGCCGGGACAATCCGCAGGAGCGGCTGAACCGCGAAATCCGCAGGCGCACCGACGTGGCCGGGGTCTTCCCCCGGCCGCGACTCACTGATCCGCCTTGTCGGCGCGGTCCTGGCCGAGCAGCACAATGAGTGGACCGAAGGCCGCCGCTACCTCGGCCTCGATGTCCTGGCCTGCTCCCGCATCACCCTCGCCACCGGCAGCACTGACCCCCCAGGAGGGTGACCCCCGCCAGCGACTTCCAGGCACTCAGCGCCTGACCACAGCCAAAGAATCACGCGCTAACCGAGAACACCACGCCCAGGGACTTGACCGGGCCGAGCCCCCGAACCGTGGCAACCATGTGTCCATAACTACTGCGGCCATTGGGCTTGCCCCGCTTTGACGGTCAGGGTCCCGTCAAAGCGGGTCCACGCTCACCATGCATCCACTGCTGTTCGGCCACCTGTCCGTGATGTGTGCGGCTATCTGACAACTAGATCGATCTCGGCCTTGCAGCTTATAGAGCAATGTGGGGATATGGGGTCGATCCCCCCTCACTCTGGAACCCCTGCAACTGCCTGGTCAGGACACCTACGGCGGCCGATGAGCTCGGCCGGCCGAGGATGTCCATATCGCAAGCGGCTCACGCAGTGTGATCAAAGTTCGGAATCGGCAGCGCG
The DNA here is from genome assembly GCA_036394075.1 of Streptosporangiaceae bacterium. GTDB lineage: Bacteria > Actinomycetota > Actinomycetes > Streptosporangiales > Streptosporangiaceae > JAWWPY01. The sequence goes on along the minus strand of DASWFT010000181.1, from coordinate 8,808 downwards.
CAGTGCCGCCGTTCGGCGCGCTCGCCGCAGCGTTCGTGACTCTCAGCTTGGGCACCCAGAACAGGCTGATCTGCGCTGCAACCGGTACAGGTCGTGCCGCTTCTATCCGCCAGCCGGTGTTGTCAGTGCGGCGCTGACACCAGGCCTGTCTCGTAGGCGGTGATGACGAGCTGTACCCGGTCCCTGGCGCCCAGCTTTGCTAGGAGCCGGGCCACGTGGGTCTTGGCGGTGCCTGCGGTGATGTATAGGGCGGCGGCGATCTCGGCGTTGGACATGCCCAGGCCCACCAGCCTGAGCACCTCACGCTCGCGGCCGGTGATCTCGGTGAGCTCGCGGGGCTTGCGGTCCGGACGGGGCTGGCTGGTGAACTGCCCGATCAGCCGGTGGGTGACGCCCGGCGCGATCATGGCGTCGCCGGCCGCGACGACGCGGATCGCGGCCAGGATGTCCTCCAGCGCCATGTCCTTGACCAGGAACCCGCTCGCCCCGGCCCGTAGCGCGCCGTAAACGTAGTCATCGTCGTCGAATGTGGTGAGCACGAGCACGCGGGCGCGGGTGTCGCCGGCGGTGATCAGCTGGGTTGCCTCGATGCCGTCCATGCCGGGCATGCGGATGTCCATGATGACCACGTCGGGGCCGGTGTCCCTGGTGAGCTGTACCGCCTCGGCTCCGGTTCCGGCCTCGCCGGCCACGTCGATACCGGGTGTCTGGTCGATCAGCCTGCGCAGGCCCGCGCGGATCAGTGGCTGGTCGTCGGCGAGGATGACCTGGATGGTCATCGGTCCGGCGCGGGGACTGGCAGCCGGGCGGTGACGCGGAAGCCGCCGCCGGGGCGCGGGCCGGCGGAGAAGTCGCCGCCGAGCAGCGCGGCGCGCTCGCGCATGCCGGTGATCCCGTAGCCGGTCCCGGCGACGCTGCCGCCGCGCCCGCTGTCGGTGACCTCAATGGCCAGCTGCCCGTCCTGCCGCTCGATCGAGACCCGGCACTGGCCGGGGCCGGCGTGGCGGACCACGTTGGTGAGGGCCTCCTGGATGATGCGGAACGCCGAGGCGTCGATGTCAGCCGGGAGCAGCTCTCGGCCGCCGTGCCAGTCCACGTCGACCTGCACGCCTGCGTCCAGGGTCATGGTGGCCAGCCGCTCGATGTCGGCCAGGCCGGGCGCCGGGCCCAGCGGCGCCTGCCCCGGCCCGGGTTCCGGCTCGGCACGCCGCAGCCCGGTCACCATCCGCCGTAGTCCGGACAGCGTCTCCCTGCTGGTGGCCTCGATGGCGGCCAGGGCGTCGCGCGCCTCGGCGGGGCTGGCGTTGAAGACCCTGCGGCCCGAGCCTGCCTGGATCGCGATGATGCCGATGCTGTGCGCCACGATGTCGTGCAGTTCGCGGGCGATCCGGAGCCGTTCCGCCATCGCGGTCTGGGCGGCCACCAGCTCGGCCTGGGCCTGTGCCTGCCGGATCGAGTTCCCGATGAGCCAGGCAATGATCGTGACGAGGGGTACGGCGATCGGGACAAGGGGTACGGCCGGCCCCACGATGACGTCCCGGTGCGACTCCGGAGAGGGCACCCCCAGGAGCAGGATCAGCAGGCCGGCGCCGGCCATCGCTACGCCAGTCACCGAGACTGTGCGGGTGCGTGTTACCGCTATGTAGCAGACCTCGATGCCCGCTGCGCAGGCGGCCACGATCTGCACGGTGCTCGCCGGCACCGGTGACTTCAGCGCCATGGCGGCCACCGATCCGCCGAGCAGCACGGCCAGTGCCGTGAGCGGCCTGCGGCGCAGCAGGAGGGCGGAAGCCAGCAGGGCGCAGCCGAGCACCGGGAATACCCACATGATCATAGGCGCCTCCAGCCTGCTAGGTCATGCTCACGGCAGCGATCGTAGCCGCCGCGCGGGGCCGGGTCGTCTGCCCGCGGGCATACGCCCGCAGGCAGACCGCGGCACCGCGCAGATGTGCCCGCGGGCCGATGCGCCGCACCCCCCGGCTGCGGCACCTTCTTCCCATGAACGCCTCCCTTCCCCTCCCCATCCCAGATCACCTCTCGCGGAAACAGAACAGGAGCGCACCGTGAACGCGCTCAACGTGCCAGTGCCGGACCGGCGCGGATCCCTGACCGCCCCGGCCGGCACGGCAGCAGCGGCCGGGCTCACTGCCCCGGACGCCCAGGCGGCCACCACCGCACCCGGCAGCAGCCTCATCGAGGCGGTCCTGGCGGCGTTCCAGGCGCACCGGGTGGTCGCCATCGGCGACGCGCACGCGGGCCAGGAGACCCACGACCTGCTGCTGACGATGCTCAGCGATCCCCGGCTGTACGGGGCAGCCAGCGACATCATCGTCGAGTTCGGGAACGCGTTCTACCAGGACACCCTCGACAAGTTCATCCTCGCAGGCGAGCCCGTCAGCGACGCCGGCCTGCGCCTGGTCTGGCGCGACACCACCCAGTCCCCGAACATCGTCGTCGACTCCCCGGTCTACGAGCAGGTCTACCGCAGGGTCCGGGCGGTCAACTGGACCCTGCCCGCGGACAAGAAGATCCGGGTGCTGGCCGGCGACCCGCCGTTCGACTGGCCCACGGTCACCAGCGCCAGCCAGATCCCCTTCCCGCAGCGGAACCCCTACCCGGCGTCACTGGCCGGGCAGTCGCTGGACAAGGGCCGCAGGGTGCTGCTGATCTACGGCGGCATGCACCTGCTCCACACGCCCCGCGGGCGGACCCTCACCAGGCTCATCGAGCAGGAGACCGGGGCCCGGGCCTACGTGATCGTGCCCCTGAGGCCGCTGGCCACCGATCCCGGCGGCGTGTTCCCCAGGCTCGCCGCCTGCCCCCGAGGCACCGTCATCCCGACCGCGGGCACCTGGCTCGGAAAAGTCAGCGCCGGCGACATCCTGCCCGGCGCGACGGCATCGGTGAACGGGCAAGCCCCCAAGTTCGTCAATCCATGGTGCGGCATGACGTTCGGGCAGCTGGCGGACGCCGGGCTGTACGCCGGCCAGGCCGCGGACCTGACCGCGGCATGGCCGGACCCGGCCATCTACCTCGACCCCGTGTACTGGGCCGAACTCAAGCGCCGCAACGCCGTCCGGGGCAACAGTGCCAGGCCGCCCCTGGACACCTTCCGGGAGCAGCGGCCGCCCGCCTACCCACTGCCCCAGGCCGGGCCGGCCTGCTAACGAGCGGATGGCACATGAACGCGACTATTGAGATTGACGGCCTGCGCAAGCGGTTCGGCCCGACGCAGGCGCTGGACGGGATGACGTTCACGGTCCATCCCGGCCACGTGACCGGCTTCGTCGGACCGAATGGCGCGGGCAAATCAACCACCGTGCGTGTCGTCCTCGGCCTGGACGCCCCCGACGCGGGCACGGCCACCATCGGCGGCCGCCCGTACCACTCGCTGAAGAATCCGCTTTGCCACGTCGGGTCACTGCTGGACGCGGGCGCGTTGCAACCGGGCCGCAGCGCGCGCAACCACCTGCTGTGGCTCGCCCATTCCCAGGGCCTGGTGGCCGGCCGGGTCGATGAGGTGATCGCGCTAGCCGGGCTGGAGTCCGCCGCGCGGCGCAAGGCCGGCGGGTACTCCCTCGGCATGCGGCAGCGGCTCGGCATCGCTGCGGCGCTGCTCGGTGACCCGGCGGTGCTGATCTTCGACGAGCCGTTCAACGGCATGGACCCCGAGGGCATCGTCTGGGTGAGGGGCTTCCTGCGATCGCTCGCAGCACAGGGCCGCGCGGTCCTGGTGTCCAGCCACCTGATGAGCGAACTGGAGGACACCGCCGGCCACGTGGTCGTCGTCGGCCGTGGCCGGGTGATCGCCGACACCTCCGTCGCCGATCTCATCGCCGCCGCCTCCGGCAACCGCATCACGCTGCGCACCACGGCACCGGCCGACGCGATGATGGTCCTCGCCGGCGCCGGCGCTGAGGTCACTGTCACCGGTTCCGGCGAGCTCACGATCGCCGGCCTCACTTCCGAAATGACGGTCGCCATCCTCACCAGCCACGCCATCCCCTTTAGCGAAGTCACGCTCCACCGGGCCACCCTCGAGCAGGCCTATATGGAACTTACGCACGAGTCGGTTGAGTTCCGTGCCGAGGCGACGTCATGACGACGGGGACCGTGACACCACACCGGTCAACGGCAGCAGCGGGGCGCGAGAGTTTCTGGCATCTCGTGCACGCCGAGTGGACCAAGTTCCGCACCGTCCGCGGCTGGGTGATCGCGATGATCGTCGTGATCTTGGTGATCACCGCCTTCGTGTTCGTCGCCACTAACGTCAGCAGCTCGTGCGGCGCGGTCGGCGGCGGGTCCGGCGGCGGGTCTGCCTGTCCGGCGCCGCCGGCCGGCCCTGGCGGTGAGCCGGTCCAGGACGCGTTCTACTTCGCGCACCAGCAGCTGACCGGGAACGGCACGATCACCGTGCAGATGACGTCGCTGGCCGGCCAAATCACCGTCGGCCCGTCCCAGATGGCACCCGGCCTGCAGCCGTGGTCCAAGGCCGGGATCATCATCAAGGAGAATACGTCGCAGGGCTCCGCCTACGCGGCGATGATGACCACCGGGTCCCACGGCGTGCGGATGCAGTGGGACTACGTCAACGACACGCCCGGCCTGACCGGCAGCGTATCCGCGGCCTCGCCGCGCTGGCTGCGGCTGGTCCGCGACGGCGACATGATCACCGGGTACGACTCCGCCGACGGCACCCACTGGACGCTGGTAGGAACCGCGACCCTCCCGGGGCTGACCTCCACCGTGCAAGCCGGGCTCTTCGCCGCCGCTCCGAGCAACGGCAATACTGCCACGGCCACGGGCGTGTTCCGCCACATCGGGCTCTCCTGGCCCGCGACCCGATGGACGGGCACCAATGTGGGCGGCTCCGGCGCGAACGGCGTGGCAGTGCCCGGCAAGCTCCGCCAGAGCGCCGGCGCGATCACCGTGACCGGTTCCGGCGATATCACTCCCCTCGCCGGGGACGGGGCTGTTCTCTCTGTCCAGAGGGCGCTGGCTGGGACGCCCATCGGGCTGATCCCGTTGATCGTGGTGGGCGCGATGTTCATCACCGCCGAGTACCGGCGCGGGCTGATTCGAGTCTCGCTGACCGCCTCACCCCGCCGCGGCCGGCTGCTGGCCGCCAAGGCCGTGGTGATCGGCGCGGTCAGTTTCGTCACCGGGATGATCGCCGCCGCCCTCGCGGTCGCCGTCGGCACGCGCACTCTCGCCAGGACCGGCGTCCCGCTCTGGCCGGTTCCGGCGCTCACCCTGGCACGGATGGTCGTCGGCACCGGTGCGCTGCTCGCCGTGGCCGCGATGCTCGCGCTCGCCATCGCCACCGTCCTGCGGCGCAGCGCGGCGACGGTCGCCGCCGTCATCGTGGTGATCTTCGTCCCGTACCTGCTCGTCCTCGTCCCGCCCCTGCGACCCGGGCCCGGGCTTGCCCGAGGCGGGTTCACCCAGGGCGGGCTCTCCCTGGTCGCGCGAGAGTGGCTGCTGCGGATCACCCCGGCCGCCGGCTTCTCCGTGCAGCAGGTGCTCCCTCGGCTTTCGCAGGTCACCGGCGCCTTCTACAGCCCGAATTGGGGGTACTACCCGCTCGCACCGTGGACGGGGTTCGCGGTGGAGTGCGCGTGGGCGGCCGCCGCGCTGACGCTGGCCTTTTACCTGCTGCGCCGGAGGGACGCGTGAGCCTCGCGGTCCGGGTCTCGCCGTCGCCTCATCCGGTGGTCCAGGCCCTGCACGCTGAGTGGACCAAGCTCCGTACCCTGGCCGGCCCGGCCTGGCTACTAGCCGGAGTCATCGCGCTGACCGTCGCCGTGGGTGCGGTGGCGGCCAGCGCGGCCCAGTGCCCGTCAGCCACGTGCGGGATCGATCCCGCGAAGGTCAGCTTCACCGGGCTTTACCTGGGTCAGGCGGCGGTGGCCGTCGCCGGGGTGCTGGCCGTCGGCAACGAGTACAGCACCGGGATGATCAAGCTGTCGCTGATCGCGGTGCCCCGGCGGCTGACGTGGTTCTTCGCCAAGGCGGCGGTGCTCACCGTCCCGGTGCTCATCGCATCAGCGCTGGCGGTAGCCGGTTCCGCGCTCGCCGGGTGGCTGATCCTCCCCGGCCACGGCTTCACTCCCGCGCACGGGTACGCGTCCCTCACCGCGGGCGCCGACATCCGGGCCGCCGCCGGCGCGGTCTTGTACCTGACGCTCATCGCCCTGCTCAGCTTCGGGGTCGCCACTGCGGTACGCGACTCCGCGGTGGCCATCGGACTGGTGCTCGGCTTGCTGTTCTTGTTCCCGATCGTCGCGTCCGTCGTCTCCGACGCGACCCTCGCCCGGCGCCTGCAGCAGATCGGCCCCCTGTCCGCCGGCCTGGACGTCCAGGCCACGATCGGGGTGAAGGCCCTGCCGCTCACCCCGTGGCAGGGCCTAGGCGTCGTCGCCCTCTGGACCGCCGGCGCCCTCCTCCTCGGCGCACTTGCCTTGAAATTCCGCGATGCATGACGCCTTATACGAACCTGACCTGCGATTCGCCGAGCAGGCAAGGGACAACTGAGACCAGAGCGCCACAGAATAGGTCGATCGGTTTTACCCACCTAGGCCCGAGTGGCTGGGTGACCACGAGCGCCTATTCGGCGTTCGGCGCCGAATGCATTGTGCTGACGCTTGCCGTTGCGCTCACCCTGCGTGGCTGCGGGTGCCGTGGATCCCGCTGGCTGGCAGCTGCCTCTCGCGGCTGGCTTCCTGTGCTTGTACGCAGCCCGCCCCGGTGATCGCGTTGACCTTCCTGATGGCCACCTGACCCCGGGGCCTGCTCTCCGGGTCAGCCGGGGGACTGTGGTGTCGGCAGGGTTCACGGGGGGCGGGCCTCCTGTTCGGCGGGCGGGGCGGTGCGGGCGTGGGCGAGCGTCATCTGTGCCAGCAGCGCGACGATCTGGGGAACGACAGCGGCGGGCAGCAGTGACGTGCAGGCCGGCGAGCTGGCACCTCCTTCCTGGGCCGGTGCGGACAACGACGGGTTGAGGGCGGGCAGGGACGCGCCGGCCTGCGGTGTCGCCGCTGCAAGAGGGCCGCCGTGCTCGGGCGCGGCCGCCGGCAGGGCGGCGCACGCGGCCATCCAGCAGGCCATGCCCTTGGCCACCAGCACGCCCAGGCCATGACGCCAGCCGCCGGCGTGGCCGCCGGCCGCGATGTGGCGCAGCTGCTCGTAGCGCGCGACCAGGTCCGCCGGCCGCACCGATGCCGGAATCCACGGGGCGGGGTCAGCTTTTGGGGGCCTCCTGGCCGGCCTGCCCGGCAGCGCTCCGGGCTTTCTGGCGGCGCTGCAGCGCCCGTTCCACCGAGCGTGGATGCACTGTGACGCCGAAACGCTGCCCTGCTGCGGCGGCCAGATCTGCTGGCCGTAGCCGCGGATCGGCTGCCAGCAGCTCCTCGAGGTGATTGACGACTTCCCCGGTGAGCTTGTGGCCGCTCTTGGGGCCCGGTTTGGCAGGGATCAGGCCGGCCAGCCCTTCCTCGCGCAGCGCCGCTTTGGCTGTGTAGAGCGACTGGCGGGAGAACCCGAAGGCAGCCGCGGCCTGGCCGGCCGGCAGTTGCCCGGCCTCGGCCGTGCGCACCATTTCGTACTTGACCTGGACCAGGTCGGCTGGGTCGAAGAACCCGCCGGGGCCGAACGCCGGATCGGTGACCTTCTCCGGGTGCGGATTCAGCGTCCGCGACGCCGCCAGTGCCCGCGTCTTGCCGTCGTCCCGCGCGGCCATCTCGCCTCCAGGATGTCAGTTGTGTCCATATGACTATGCCGGAATGGTCTACCGGGATCATGGCGGCACGCCGCCAGTTGCGGAGAAAATTCCTCGGGCCAGCAAGTATAACTGCCATCGCATGGGCAAGCCGGGAAACAATGAAGGTCGGATGCGGCGGAATCACCTGGACACTCACGGCGTAATCCGCTTGACGTCCCCAGATCCGGAGTCCGCGTTCCTGAGCAGCTCAACGACCAGCCCAGCGAGCTCCAGCAGATCCGCCGTCCGAAACGCGGACCGCCCCGCCGAGACCACCACGAACGGATCCTCGGCCGCCACGTCGGTCCACTCCGCCGGCAGACTCGCCAGCTCACCGGCAGCGTCGAAGAAGTACACCCGATCGGACTGCCAGGTCCTGCCACGCTTCACGAACTCAAACGACCGCCCGGACAACGGATGAAACCGATGCGTCACCCGCACCCGGCCCGGATGCTTCTCAGCACCCGCATCACGAGCAGTCCACGACTCGGTCGAACAACGGCTCCGAGCGCGACATCCGCATGGCCAAACTGAAACAGAAAGTATCCGGCTGCCTGCACACCCTCACCGGCGCCAGGCAGTTCTGCGCCATCCGCAGCTACCTGTCGACCGCCGCCAAGCACGGCCTGCAATTCTTTGACGCCCTCGTCATGCTCACCGAAGGCCGGCCCTGGATACCGGGCGCGGCGTAGTCACGCACCCGATCACTGGCACCTGACCAGTTACCATCCGCTCTGGGCTCATCCGCGTGGCAGTAGCGGTTAACGGCACGCATATTCGCCAATCTGCGCGCCATCACTGACCAACACCGAAGCAGGCGCTGGCGTACCGATCGGGCGGCTCGGCGCGCGTTCTGGCGTGGCCTCGTTGCTCACACAGGGTGCGCTTCGCCTGGCCCTCGGTGCGGTGGGTGGACCCGGGGCTGACGGCCTGCCTGGCGCCGGGGAAGGTACTTTTGGCCGGTGTTCTCGCCTCAGGGCCCGTCTGTGCGTGAACTGGCGATGCAGGCGCTGTCCTCGGTCGAGGGCGGCTATGACCTGCTTGCCCCC
>DASWFT010000180.1:0-30213 GCA_036394075.1 Streptosporangiaceae bacterium | reverse complement strand
GACCGCAGGATCTGGCCCTGCTTGTCGCCCTCGGCGCGCAGGATCTGGCTCTGCTTCTCGCCCTCGGCGGTCAGGATCTTCGACTGCCGGACGCCTTCAGCGGTGAGGATCGCGGCGCGCTTCTCCCGCTCAGCCCGCATCTGCTTCTCCATCGCGTCGATGACGCTCTTCGGCGGGTCGATCGCCTTGATCTCCACACGGGTCACCCGGAGCCCCCACTTGCCCGACGCGTCGTCAAGCACACCACGCAGCATCGTGTTGATCTTGTCACGCGAGGTCAGGGTCTCCTCCAGGTCCATGTTCCCAATCACGCTGCGCAGCATGGTCGCGGTGATCTGCTCGATGGCCTGGATGTAGTTGACGATCTCGTAGTCGGCTGCCCGCGGGTCGGTGACCTGGAAGAACAGGACCGTGTCGATGTGCACGACCAGGTTGTCCTCGGTGATGACCGGTTGCCCCTTGAAAGCCACCACCTGCTCGCGCAGGTCGATGAGGGGCTTGACGCGGTCCACGAACGGGATGATGAAGTTCATCCCCGGTTCCAGGGTCTTCCGGTAGCGGCCGAACCGCTCGATGTTGCGGGCGCGCGCCTGCGGCACGATCCGGACGGTCTTGATCACCAGGGTGAACATGAGCACAACGGCAATGAGAGCTGCGATCAGCCCGGCTATCTCCATGACTACTTCTCCCTGGGATGAACAAGCGCTGTGGCGCCCTCGATCTGGAAGACGTCGACGGTCGAGCCCGCGGGAATGACCACGGACTCGTCATAGGAACGCGAGGACCAGACCTCCCCGCCGATGCGTACCCGGCCGCCCTGGGCGGTGACCTCCTCGAGCACCAGGGCGGACCGGCCGACCAGGGCTGAGGTTCCGGTCCGCAGCAGCGGGGGCTGCTTAATGTGGCGCATCGCGATCGGCCGTACAACGCCGAGGCCGGCGCCCGCGGCGGCGGCAAAGGCGACCAACTGGAAGGGAAGGCCAAGACCGGCCGCGCCGGTCAGAGCGGCCACTACGGCGGCAGCGGCGATCAGGCCGAATGCCAGGGTCGCCGTGAGGACCTCGGCAACACCGAGCACCGCGGCGAGGATCAGCCAGATAATCCAGGACCCCATGGTCACTCCCGGGCCACGAGCAGCACCAGATGCCTGCGCGGGCTTGCGCACGCATCCTGCTCCCGTGTCCCTCATCTGACACTAACTCCGCGACGGCGCGCCCGCGACCCTGCGGCCCCAGCCCGGCTCAGGGCAGCAGCCACCGAACGGAATCCACCGTGCCCGCCGACGTCCGGAGCTACCGCCGAGCTACGGCATCGTGGGAAAAATGTAGGCTTATCGGGTCGTCGCCCGGGGGATGGGCACACCAGTACAGGGGGGTCGCCACACGGGGAGACCGCCTTGGCCGGAAAGTGGTTCCGCAGCATCGTCCCTCGCCAGGACGCGCCCGCAGCGATCGATACCGGCCTGGCTCACCCGGCCCGCATCTACAACTACTGGCTCGGCGGCAAGGACAACTTCGCAGCGGACCGCGAGGCCGGGGACCGTGCGGTCGAGGCCAACCCCGACATCCTCCGCGGCGTCCGCGCCAACCGGCGGTTCCTGGGGCGCGCGGTGCTCTACCTGGCCGGCGAAGCCCGGGTGCGGCAGTTCCTGGACATCGGGACCGGGCTGCCAGCCATGGACAACACGCACGAGGTGGCACAGGCAGTCGCGCCGGACGCGCGGGTCGCGTACGTGGACAACGACCCGATCGTCCTCGCACACGCGCGGGCCCTGCTGACCAGCACGCCGGAAGGCCATATGGCCTACATCGACGGGGACGCCCGTGACACGGCGGCAGTCCTGGAGGCCGCGTCCCGCCACCTGGACTTCAGCCAGCCGGTCGCCATCATGGCGTTAATGGTCCTGCAGCACATCCCCGACTCCGACGATCCTCAGCGGATCGTCGCCCGGCTGGTGGACGCCATGCCGCCCGGCAGCTACCTGGTCGTGTCGGACACCGCCTCCGACATCCGGCCCGAGGTGGTGGCCGAATCGCAGCGCCGCCTGAACGCGCGGATGGCCGGCCGCCAGACCCGCCGCACCCGGGCGCAGATCCAGCAGTACTTCACCGGCCTGGAGATGGTGCCGCCCGGCCTGGTCACGCTGAACCGGTGGCGCCCCGAGCCTGATGACCCCGACCCCGGCGAGGACATCGCCGCGTACTGCGGGATCGGCCGCAAGCCCTAACGCAAGGCCAGCATGTTCACACTGGGCCGCCGACCGGGAATCATGGTGCCATCCAGCGTCGGAGGCACGTGATGATCGATCGAACCCAGTTGTCGTACAGCCACGGAACCTCGGAGCAGCCACTCCTCGGCGAGACCATCGGGGCCAATCTCAGGCGCATCGCCGCGGCCTTCCCCGGGCGCGAGGCTCTGGTCGACGTGCCCACCGGAGGGCGATGGACCTACGCCGAACTCGACGGCGACTCCGACGCCCTGGCCCGGGGGCTGATGGGCACGGGCCTCCAGGCAGGCGACCGGGTCGGTATCTGGGCGCCGAACTGCGCGGAGTGGGTGCTGGTGCAGTACGCGACAGCCAAGGCCGGGATCATCCTGGTCAACATCAACCCCGCCTACCGGAGCCACGAGCTCAGCTACGCGCTGCGCCAGTCCGGCGTCCGGCTGCTGATCAGCGCGGAGGCGTTCAAGTCCAGCGACTACCGCGGCATGATCGATGAGGTGCGCAACGGGCTCGAGGAACTCGAGCAGGTGATCTACCTCAGGTCGGCGGAGTGGGGTGCCCTACTCGACGCCGGGCAGTACCTCGACGGGGCCGCCGACCCGCTGACCGAGCGTGAAGCCACCCTGTCCTTCGACGACCCGATCAACATCCAATACACGAGCGGGACGACGGGCTTCCCCAAGGGCGCGACGCTGTCACACCACAACATCCTGAACAACGGCTTCTTCATCGGCGAGATGTGCCGCTACACCGAGCGCGACAGGGTCTGCATCCCGGTGCCCTTCTACCACTGCTTCGGCATGGTCCTCGGCAAGCTGGCCTGCACCACGCATGGCTCGGCCATCGTGATCCCCGCGCCGGGCTTCGACCCGGCGGCCACGCTGCGGGCCGTGGCGGCGGAACGGTGCACCTCGCTGTACGGGGTGCCGACGATGTTCATCGCCGAGTTCGCGCTGCCCGACTTCGCCGCCTATGACCTGTCCTCGCTGCGCACCGGAATCATGGCCGGCTCACCCTGCCCGGTCGAGGTGATGAAGCGTGTGGTCAGCGAGATGCACATGACCGAGGTGACCATCTGCTACGGGATGACCGAGACCTCACCGGTTTCAGCGCAGACCCGGGCCGATGACGACATGGACCGGCGGGTGTCCACGGTCGGCCGGGTCCACCCGCACGTCGAGGTGAAGGTCGTCAGCCCGGAGACGGGCCTGGTCGTCCCGCGCGGCACTACAGGTGAACTCTGCACCCGCGGCTACTCGGTGATGCTCGGGTACTGGGACGACCCGGAGCAGACCCGGCAGGTGATCGATCAGGCGCGCTGGATGCATACCGGCGACCTCGCCATCATGGACGAGGCCGGCTACCTCAATATCGCAGGCCGGATCAAGGACATGATCATCCGGGGTGGTGAGAACGTCTATCCCCGCGAGGTTGAGGAGTTCCTCTACAGCCACCCAGCGATCGAGGACGTTCAGGTCATCGGCGTGCCCGAGGCCAAGTACGGCGAGGAACTGTGCGCCTGGGTCAGACTGAGGCCGGGGCAAGACCTGACCGAGGAGGATCTGCGGGCCTACTGCACCGGCAAGATCGCGCATTTCAAGATCCCACGGTACCTCCGGATCACCGGCGAGTTCCCGATGACCGTCACGGGCAAGGTACAGAAGTTCAAGATGCGTGAGGTCTCCATCGCCGAGCTCGGCCTCGGGGAGGCGGCCAGGACCGAAACGGCCTGATTACGTACGGGTCGTGCTTGAGGCGCGCGGCTCGGGGGCGCGGGCCCAGGGGCGCGGGCTCAGGGCGCGGGCTCAGGGCGCGGGCTCAGGGCGCGGTCAGCGTCGCGCTACCGGAGAGCGCGGTCATTAAGGGCGGTCGCATGGCCTGGCTGATGACTACTTTCTGAGTCCGGCCTCATACTTTGCGTAACACGTGCGAAGCTTGGAACCCGGCCGCGCCAGGCTGGCCGGAACCACCGGCCAAGCTCGGGCGTTGTCACCGCCGTAGGCCATCGCGCAGCCGCGGGATCCTGCCGGGACAGCCAGCCGGTCGGGTTGAGACCCCCCAGGAAGGACGATGCCGTGTCGGCTGGATGCCAGGAGAATGCTGCGCGGCGCACGCCGGGCCGCCGGCGTCGGCTTCCCGCTATCGCCGCCAGCCTCTGCTTAGCGCTGCTGGCTACGGCTTGCTCGGCCACGGCCGACCAGCAGGGCCCACGGCCCTCCTCAGCCGCGCGCTCGGCGGCGTCGCCTGCCTCATCCCCGGTCCAAGCCCCAGCCAGTCCCTCGGTCCCGCTGACCCTGCAGGTGGCTCCAGCCGCCTACCAGCTGCCGGCCGGGATCTCACGGGAGGTGGTTCTCCCGCATGGGCAGGACCTGCTCGTGGCTGGGGGCCTCACCCCGCAGGCAACGTCGAGCGACGCGGTTACCCTGCTTGATCCGGAGACCGGCCAGACCCGCCATGTCGGGCGGCTGGCTTCGGCCACGCACGACGCGGCCGCCGCCCTGGTGGGCGGGCAGCCGCTGATCTTCGGCGGCGGCGAGCAAACCAGTGTTGCGGCAGTGCAAGCGATCGGGCCTGATGGCGTCGCGACGGTGACCGGCCGGCTTCCCGGTCCCCGTTCCGACCTGTCGGCGGTCACGGCGGGCGGCACGGCATACCTGCTCGGCGGGTACGACGGCGCTGCCTACGATGATGCCGTCCTGGCCACCACCGATGGCCAGCGGTTTCGCACCGTCGCGAGGTTGCCCGTGCCGGTCCGGTATGCGGCCGTGGCCGTCTCGGGCGGCCAGATCTGGGTCTTCGGCGGGCAGACACCGGCCGGAATCACCAGCGTGATCCAGCGGGTCAGCCCGGTCAGCGGCAAGGCCGCCGTGGCGGGCCACCTGCCGCAGCCGACGACCGGTGGATCAGCATTCACGCTGGGCGGCATGCTCTATATCGCGGGCGGGCAGGTTGCGGCACCGGCCGGTGCGGGGGCGGCCGCCAGCCCCTCGGCACCCCTGGCGACCAGCGGAGCCGTGCTCGGCTTTGACCCGGGGCGGCGGACGGTAACGACCGCGGGCAGGCTCCCCGTGCCGGTCGCCAACGCTGGCGTCGCGATCCTCGGCGGGACCGCCTTCCTGGTGGGTGGAAACAACGGGCAGCGGGATGTGCCGACAGTGACCCGGCTCCGGCTGGTGGCTGCCGCCTCGGCCATACAGCAGGCCGCAGGCATCCCGGCCGCAGGCATCCCGGCCGCAGGCATCCCGGCCGGAGCGGGCCGTCCGGCGGCACCGGCGGGGTCGGCGGCAGCGGCGCCTGGAACCGGGACGACGACATCACGCGGGACGGGCCGCGCAGCCACCCAAGCCGGGGGCGGCGGCCCGATCCCGGCCACGCTGCCCTGGCTGGCCCCAGCCCGGGGCCGGGGCCACCTGACGCCCGGCTCGGATCCGTCCGTGCTGCCCGGGGACGTCCTGATCGCGGACAACCGGAACAACCGGCTGCTCATCGTGGACCCGCAGGGACGCGTCCGGTGGCAGTTCCCCAAACCGGGGGATCTCGCCCGGGGGCAGGCCTTCCAGCTTCCTGACGACGCCTTCTTCTCCCCGAACGGCAGGGACATCGTCGCCACCGAGGAGGACTACTCCGTCATCAGCGTGATCGACATCGCCACACACACAATCGTTTACCGGTACGGGACTCCCGGGGTACCCGGCAGCGCCCCGAATCATGCCGCCAATCCCGATGACGCGATGCTGCTGCCGGGGGGGACCCTGCTCGCCGCGGACATCGAGAACTGCCGGATCCTGCTGGTCCAGCCCCCGTCGCACCACCCCAGGCGGATCATCGGGTCCACCGCCGGCTGCGGGCACCACCCCCCATTCACCTTCGGCAGCCCGAACGGGGCATTCCCCACCACAAACGGCAGGTACCTGGTCACGGAGATCAACGGTGACTGGGCGAACGAGATGAGCCTGAAGGGGCATGTCTACTGGTCCACCCATCCGCCGGGCGTCGCGTACCCCTCCGATACCAACGAGGTCTACCCGGGCCGGTACCTGACCGCCGACTACTCCAGTGCCGGGCAGGTCGTCGAGTTCGATTCGCGCGGGCACCTGCTCTGGCGGTTCGGCGGGCTCAACCACCCGTCCCTGGCCCTTCCCCTGCCGAACGGTGACGTGCTGGTCAATGACGACTACAACCACCGGGTCATTGTCATCGACCCGACCACCGACCGGATCGTGTGGCAGTACGGGCATACGGGGGTGCCGGGCACCGCACCCGGATACCTGAACAACCCTGACGGGGTGGATGTCACACCGCCTGACTCGATGCTGATCACGCATGCGGCCACGATGGGACTCCCCTGAGCCGATCCAGCGATCCCAGGGGTTACCCGGTAGCCAGCCCGCGGCCAGCCCGGAGGGCTTAGGCGCCTAGTTCCGCGGCGCGGATTTCAAGCTGCGCCAGCAGGTCCCGGGTCACGGCGACGACCCCATCCACGGCATGGTCGAACGCCTCGATCTCGGACGGGACTGAGCGCCGGAAACCACTCACTGTCCTCACGTACTGGAGCGCGGCGGCCCGCACGTCCTCATCGGTCACGCCGTAGGCGTATGGAGCGCGCAAGATCTTGATGTCGCGGCACATGAGCCGAAACTACGCCACCTCACCCCCCTGATGGCAGCAGAAAACACCGCAATTGTGAACTGCCACGAGGAGTCCGCGCACGGTAACGCTCTGCTGCCCGCCAATGCGGCCTGACCAGGGGTAACGAGGAATCAGCCGGATGCGGGATACGCCTCACCGGACGGAACGATCCGAACACCCAGCGGCATGAGCGAGATAGGAATGATCTTGAAATTCGCGATGCCGAGCGGGATGCCGATGATCGTCACGCAGAGCGCGAAGCCGGTGATCAAGTGGCCCAGTGCCAGCCACCAGCCAAAGAGGACAATCCAGATGATGTTGCCCACGAGCGAGCCCACGCCAGCGTCGCCGCGGGGCAGGATGGTCCGCCCGAACGGCCAGAGCACATAGTTGGCGATGCGGAACGCCGCGATGCCGAACGGGATCGTGATGACAAGGAAAAACAGAATGAAGCAGGCCAGCCCGGCAACCGCGTAGGCGATCGCCATCCACAGGCCGCACAGCACGAACCAGATCACGTTCAGGATGGTTCTCAGCATGTCTACGCCCCCGTGCGCGGGTACCCGGCGACCACCCGGGCCAGCTGCCCCCAGCCTACCAACGGGGGCGCGGAGCACCGTGGCGCATGCCCCGCCGGGCGTCAGCTGGCCGCGCGCACGTTCAGTTCGTCGAGCAGCGCACTCGTGGCGTTCGCCACGGTGTCGACGGCCCGGTCGAACGCCGCCGCGTTGGAGCGGCTCGGCAGCCGGAAACCGCTGACCTTCCTGACGTACTGGAGCGCGGCGGCCCGTACATCCTCCTCCGTCACGGCGTCGGCGTATGGCGGGCGCAAGGTCTTGATGCTGCGGCACATGAAATGAAACTTACCCGAGCGGCGCGCGCCGCCGGCCGGCTGGCTACCGGCCGGCTGGCGGGCTACCAGCCGGCTGGCGGGCTACTCGAGGCCGAGCAGCGACTCCAGGCCGAACGTCAGCCCTGGTGGCAGCGAGGCCACGCCGCGCACCCCGAGCAGCACGCCGGGCATGAACGACGCCCGGTCCAGCGAGTCATGCCGGATGGTCAGGGTCTCACCATGCCCGCCGAGCAGGACTTCCTGATGTGCCACCAGGCCAGCCAGGCGCACCGAATGCACGTGCACCCCGTCCAGGACCGCGCCCCTCGCTCCATCGGCAGCGGAGACAGTGGCATCGGGCGACGGCCCGAGGCCCGAGGCCCGCCGCGCCTCGGAGATCAGCGACGCGGTCCGTGCCGCGGTCCCGGATGGCGCGTCCACCTTTCCCGCGTGGTGGAGTTCGATGATCTCGGCCGAGTCGAAGAACCGTGCGGCCTGGGTGGCGAACCGCATCATGAGGACGGCGCCGACGGAGAAGTTCGGCACGACGAGGGCGCGGACCGCTGGTGCGTCCGTCAGCCATTCCGTGACCTGCGCGGTCCGGGACTCGTCGAAACCCGAGGTGCCGACGACCGTGTCCAGGCCCTGGCCGATGCACCAGCGCAGGTTGTCCATGACCACGCCGGGATGGGTGAAGTCGACCACGACGTCGCATCCCGCCAAGGCGTCGCGCGAGTCTCCCACGTCGACCGCCGCGACCACATCCAGATCGTCACTGGCAGCGACCACCCGGCAAACCTCGGAGCCCATCCGCCCCTTAGCGCCCAGCACCCCGACCTTGACCATGATGTCAGCCCAGCGCCACGTCAGCCCGGTGCCACTTCAACACTGGGCCATTTCAGCACTGGCCATTTCAGCACAGGCCATTTCAACACTGGGCCATTTCAATCGAGGGCCATTTCAACCCACTGCCTCGGCGAAGGCAGCGTCGTCGTCGTACGGGCCGACCACGGCGAGAACCTTGGGCTGGGCGAGTATCTCGGTCGCGACGCGGCGCACGTCATCGTGGGTCACCGCGCTGATCGAGGCAAGGATCTCGTCGACCGGCTCGAGCCTCGGGTAGGCCAGCTCGGCCTTGCCGAGGCGGCTCATCCGCGACGACGGGTCTTCCAGGCCGAGCACCATCGACCCGCGCAGCTGGCCTTTGCCGCGCTCCAGCTCGGCGTCGTCCAGGCCGCCCGAGATCACCTTGGCCACCTCGTCCCGGCAGATCGCAAGCACCTCGTCGGCCTTGGACGGCAGGCAGCCGACGTAGACGCCCCAGATGCCGGTGTCGGCGTGCTGGGAGGAGAAGCTGTACACGGAGTAGGCGAGCCCGCGCTTCTCCCGCACCTCCTGGAACAGCCGCGAGGACATGCCGCCGCCGAGCGCCGCGTTCAGCACGCCGAGCGCGAACCTCCGCTCGTCGGTCCGGGCCAGCCCCTCGCAGCCGAGTATCAGGTTGGCCTGCTCGATGCCACGCGAGATGAGCCGCACCCCGGTACCTGCCGCCGCACCGTCGCCCGACCCGCCCACCTGCGGCCCGCCCACCCGCGGCCCGCCCAGCCGCGGCCCGGCGGGTGCCGGGTCGCCGCGCAGGACATGGCTGAACGACTGGCGCACGGCTTCGGCAACCCGCTCATGCTCGAGGTTGCCCGCCGCCGCCACCACCAGGTTCGGCGGGGTATACCGCGCCTGGTAGTGCTCCGTGATCTGCTCCCGGGCAATCGAGTTGATCGAATCCACGGTGCCGAGAATCGGGCGGCCGAGTGGGGTGTCACCAAACAGCTGGGCGACGAAGGCCTCGTGCACACTGTCTGAAGGATCGTCGTCGTTCATGGCGATCTCTTCGAGGATCACGCCACGCTCGGCGTCCACGTCCTTGGGCTCGATCAGCGAGCTGGTCACCATGTCCGACAGCACGTCGATCGCCAGCGGCAGGTCGGCGTCGAGCACCCGCGCGTAATAGCAGGTGTACTCCTTGCCGGTGAAGGCGTTCAGCTCGCCGCCGACCTCGTCCATGGTGGCGGAGATCTCCAGTGCCGTACGCTTCCGGGTGCCCTTGAACAGCAGGTGCTCCAGGTAATGGGTAGCGCCGGCATGCGCCAGGTCCTCGTCGCGGGAACCGACGCCCGCCCAGATCCCGAACGCGGCCGACCGCACCGAGGGCAGCGACTCCGTGATGACCCGGAGCCCGCCCGGAAGCACCGTGCGGGTGACGGCCTCGTCGCCACCCGCCAGCGGCTGTGTGCTCACGAGTCGCGGTGCCTCCGCTCGCGGTGACGGGTGCGGTGACCGTCCCGGTCACCACCCCCCTGGCCCGGGGCGCCGCGGTGGTCGTTGCGTTCGCCCCTGTCCCGGCCGGGACCGCTGCCCTCGTCGCTCGGCGTACCCTCCGCGGCCTCACGCTCGACCACTTCGACGGGAACCAGGGACAGCTTGCCGCGGTCGTCCACCTCGCGGATCTCGACCTGGATCTTGTCACCGACCTTGACCACATCGTCGACGTTCTCGATCCGGGCCCCTCCGTGCAGCTTGCGGATCTGGGTGATGTGCAGCAGCCCATCCTTGCCGGGCAGCAGCGAGATGAAGGCGCCGAACGTGGTGGTCTTGACCACCGTGCCGAGGAACCGCTCCCCGACCTCGGGGATGTGCGGGTTGGCGATGGCGTTGATCGTGGCCCGGGCCGCCTCGGCGGAGGGGCCGTCGGTGGCACCGATGTAGATGGTGCCGTCGTCCTCGATGGTGATCTCGGCGCCGGTGTCCTCCTGGATCGAGTTGATCATCTTCCCCTTGGGGCCGATGACCTCGCCGATCTTGTCCACCGGGACCTTGATCGTGATGATCCGCGGCGCCTGCGGGCTCATCTCACCCGGGGCGTCGATGGCCTCGCGCATGACGTCGAGGATCGTCAGCCTGGCCCCCCGTGCCTGCTTCAGCGCCTCGGCGAGCACGGAGGCGGGAATCCCGTCCAGCTTGGTGTCCAGCTGCAGGGCCGTGATCACGTCCTTGGTGCCGGCCACCTTGAAGTCCATATCGCCGAACGCATCCTCGGCGCCCAGGATGTCGGTGAGGGTCACGTACTGCCCACCCTCGTGGATCAGGCCCATGGCGATGCCGGACACCATGTCCTTCAGCGGCACGCCCGCGTCGAGCAGCGCCATGGTGGACGCGCAGACCGAGCCCATCGAGGTTGAGCCGTTGGACGCGATGGCCTCAGAAACCTGGCGGATCGCGTAGGGGAACTCTTCCCGCGGGGGAAGCACCGGGATCAGCGCGCGCTCGGCCAGCGCGCCGTGGCCGATCTCGCGCCGCTTGGGCGAGCCGACCCGCCCGGTCTCGCCGGTGGAATACGGCGGCATGTTGTAGTTGTGCATGTACCGCTTGGTCCGCTCCGGGTTGAGCGTGTCGATCATCTGCTCCATGCGGAGCATGTTCAGCGTGGTGACACCGAGCACCTGCGTCTCGCCGCGCTCGAACAGGGCGGAGCCATGGACCCGGGGCAGGACGTGTGCCTCGGCGGACAGCTGCCGGATGTCGCTGAGGCCGCGGCCGTCAATGCGCACACCGTCACGGATGATCCGCTCCCGGACCAGCTTCTTGGTGAGCGCGCGGAAGGCGCCGCTGATCTCCTTCTCGCGGCCCTCGAACTGGCTGGCCAGCTTCTCGGTGGCCACGGCCTTGACCCGGTCGCTCTCGGCGTCGCGCGCCTGCTTGCCAGCGATCGTGAGGGCGGCGGCCAGCTCGTCGGAGACCGCCTCGGCGAGGGCGTCATACACGTCCTGCTGGTAGTCCAGGAAGACTGGGAACTCAGCGGTTTCCTTGGCGGCCTGGGCGGCGACCTGCTGCTGCGCCTCGCAGAGCAGCTTGATGAACGGCTTAGCCGCTTCCAGGCCATCCGGGATCGTGTCCTCGGTGGGGGCGACGGCACCGCTGCCGGAGTCGGCCAGCAGGCCGAGCGTGCCCGGGGTTGACTCGGCCTCGACCATCATGATCGCCACATCGCCGTCCGGGAGGACGCGGCCCGCGACGACCATGTCGAACGTGGCCTCCGCTAGCTGGGGATGCGTGGGGAACGCCACCCACTGGCCCTTGATCAGGGCGACGCGGACGCCGCCGATCGGTCCGGAGAACGGCAGCCCGGAGAGCTGGGTGGACAGCGAGGCGGCGTTGATGGCCACCACGTCGTACAGGTGCTCAGGATGCAGGGCCATGATCGTCTCAACGATCTGGACCTCGTTGCGGAGGCCCTTCACGAACGTCGGCCGCAACGGCCGGTCGATCAGCCGGCAGGTGAGGATCGCGTCCTCGGACGGGCGGCCCTCCCGGCGGAAGAACGAGCCGGGAATCCGGCCGATCGCGTACATCTTCTCCTCGACATCCACCGTGAGGGGGAAAAAGTCGAGTCCCTCCTTGGGGTGCTTGGACGCGGTCGTCGCGGACAGCACCATTGTCTCGTCGTCGAGATAGACGACGGCGGAGCCTGCGGCGAGACGGGCAAGCTTGCCCGTCTCGAATCTGAGCGTATGAGTGCCGAATGGACCGTTATCGATAACGGCTTCGGCGGTGTGCACACCCTCCACGGGTGAGACCTCCTTGATTGAGGTCCCGCGCCTCCCCGCCGCCGGTGGCGCGCTCCGGCCATGCAGGCCGGGCTGACAGCCGGCCCGGTCTTCGATCGAAGCCCTCGGCCCAGAGCCGCGCACCGCTTGGGGGCGTGCGCTCACCTCTACCCGAGAACCACTACCGAGGACCGGTCCTGGCGCCCTGAGCGCTCCGGGATCGGGGCCGCGGGATAGTTGTTTGTTGAGTTGTTCCTGGCCCTACCTACGCAGGCCCAGCTTCCCGATAAGCGCGCGGTACCGGGTGATGTCCTTGGCTGCCAGATACTTCAGCAGCCGCCGGCGGCGGCCCACGAGCAGCAGCAGGCCGCGGCGGCTGTGGTGATCGTGCTTGTGCACCTTGAGGTGCTCGGTCAGGTCATTGATCCGCCGGGTGAGCAATGCGACCTGGACCTCCGGCGAACCGGTGTCACCCTCACTGGTGCCGTGCCCGGCGATGATCTCCTGCTTCACGGCTGTGTCCAGCGGCACGTGTCATTCCTATCTTTGTGACTAGTATCCGGGGGCTCGCTGCGGCAAGCCGCAGCCTGGGAGCCCCCCTCGGCCAGCCGTCTGAGGGTACAGCTGGCCCGGTCGTACAAACGCCGACCGCAATTCACGGTACCACGCACCCGCCCGGGCCCGGACCGCAGCGACTCTTACCCGACGATGAGCGTGCGGGCTCTACCCGACGATGAGCGTGCGGGCCTCGTCCACGTCGCGCCGCATCTGCACGGCCAGCGCGGCGGCCGACTCGAACTGGACCATGCCGCGCAGCCTCGCAGCGAAATCCACTCCTGCGTGAACTCCGTACAGATCAAGATCGTCGCGGTCCAGCGCGTAGGCCTCCACGGTCCGCTCCCGCCCGCCGAAGGTCGGGTTCGTGCCGACCGAGATCGCGGCGGGCCAGCGCTCCTGCTCATGCCCTTCCTCGTCGAGGCGGGCGAGCCAGCCCGCGTACACGCCATCCGCGGGGATCGCGGTGTGCGCGGGCGTCTCCAGGTTGGCGGTCGGGAACCCCAGTGCGCGCCCGCGCTGGTGACCGCGGACGACGACCCCCTCCACCCGGTGCGGGCGGCCCAGGTCACGGCGCGCGCCGACGGTATCCCCGGCGGCCAGCCGCGCCCTGATGCCGCTGGAGGAGATGGTGACCCCGCCATCCGCCAGCAGCGGCACGCCCTCGGTGCTGAAGTCGTATTTCTCCCCCAGTTCCGCCAGCAACGCGACATCCCCGGCGGCGCGGTGGCCGAACCGGAAGTTCTCCCCCACCACCACCCGGCGCGCATGCAACCGGTCCATCAGCACCGTGCGCACGAACTCATCCGGTCCTAGTTGCGAAAATTCATGCGTAAACGGCAGAACGCACACCGCCTCAGCGCCCAGTCCGGCCAGCAACTGAGCACGGCGGCGGGTCGTGCATAGCAGTGGTGGGTGCGAGCCGGGGTGGATCACCTCGGCCGGGTGCGGGTCAAAGGTGATCACCACCACGGGCATCCCCCGGTCCGCGCCGGCGTCCGCCGCGCCAGACACGATGCGCTGATGACCACGGTGCACGCCGTCGAACACGCCGATGGTCACCACGGAAGAGCCCCAGTCCCCCGGCACGTCATCCAGGCCCTGCCAGCGCTGCACGGTTCGGCTCCTTCATTTCTCCCCGGCGGACGGGCGCGGCACGCCGGAGGCGTCCCACCAGTCAAGCCTAGTCAGGGCACGAATACGGCCAGCGGCCTGGCGGTGCCGCCGCGCTCCGCGACCAGCGCGATCAGGGTGCCTTCCGGGCCAAACGCCGCCACCGGCCCCGGCGCCGGTCCGGTCCAGGGAAGGCTCGCGCCGTGCGCCAGCGAGCGCGCCTCGGGCTCGGTCAGGACGCGGGACGGAAAAGCTGCTGCCGCGGCGTCCTCCAGCGACACCATCTCCAGCTCCGCTCCGGGCTGGTCCAGACCCGACGCGAGTTCGTCGAGGCTCCGGGCGGCGCTGAGGTCATAGGGGCCAACCCTGGTGCGGCGCAGCATGGTCAGATGGCCGCCGACGCCGAGCGCGTGGCCCAGGTCGCGGGCGAGGGCCCGGATGTAGGTGCCGCTTGAGGCGGTCACCACCGCGTCCACGTCCATCAGCTCACCCACGGGGCGCACGCCCATGATGACGAAGGAGCGCACGGTCACCGTGCGGGCCGGTAGCTCCGGGGGCGCTCCCTCCCTGGTCAGCTTGTAGGCCCGCCGGCCGCCGACCTTGATCGCGCTGATGCCGGGCGGAACTTGCTGAAGTTCGCCGGTCAGCGCGGTCACGGCCGCGGTGAGCGTTTCCGCGGAAACGCCGTTGGCCGGCGTAGCCGAGATGATCTGGCCGTCGGCGTCGTCTGTGTCGGTGGCCTGGCCGAGCCTTATCGTTGCGGAATATTCCTTTTCGGTGAGCATGAGATGGCCGAGCAGCCTGGTGGCCTTCTCCACGCCGACGACCAGGACACCGGTCGCCATCGGATCCAGGGTCCCGGCATGGCCGACGCGCCTCGTGCCCGCCAGGCGGCGGATCCGCGCCACGACGTCATGTGAAGTCCATCCGCCGGGCTTGTCAACGATGATCAGCCCGCTCCGCGCGGTCACTGGGCGGTTTTCCGGACGGCCGCCCACGACGGCCAGGACTGCGGCGGCCGGGATTCACGAAACACTCCCTAGCCGCCTTCCCCCAGCAGCGGGCGCAGCCGCGCCATCGTCTCGGCGGCGGTGCCGCGGCCGGTGAATCCAGCGGCGAACCGGTGGCCCCCGCCGCCGAGCGTGGTGCACGCGCGGCCCACGTCCACCTTGCCCTTGGACCGCGCCGACACCTGCCACAGCCCGTCATCGGACTCCTTGAGGACCACCGCGACGTCCGCCTCGTCGGTGCGGCGCACCACGTCGATCACGGATTCGGCCATCTCGAAGGGCAGCCCGAGCGCCGCCCGGTCCGCGCGGGTGACGGTCGTCCATACCAGGCCGTGGCCGCCGGCCTGCCCAGGTTCCAGCTCGGCCCGGCCGAGGGCGGCCGACAGGAGGCTGAGATAGCCGAACGGAGCCCGGTCCCACAGCTCTCGTGCCACCGCACCGGGCTCGATTCCGGTGTCGAGCAGCCGGGCGGCCATCTCATGCACCGCAGGCGAGGTCGAGGAGTACTTGAATGAGCCCGTGTCTGTGACCAGCCCGGCATAGAGGCCGAACGCGATCTCCCTGGTCAGCTTGGTCCCGAGGGCACCGATGAGGTCCCGCGCGAGCACCGCCGTGGCGGCCGCGTCCGGGTCGATCAGGTGGACCGTGCCGAACCGCGTGTTGGAGGCGTGGTGGTCAACCACGATCAGCTCGTCCGCGCGTGAGGCGTGGGGCGCGAGCAGGCCCAGCCGGTCGATGCTGCCGACGTCGAAGGTGACCATGAGCCGCGGCCGCTCCGGGTAGTAGCCGGGCGGGCTGAGCAGGTCAGTGCCGGGCAGGAACCGCAGGATCTCCGGTACCTCGAAAGGCTGGTCGCCGAATGAGGCGATGACGCGTGGCGGCCGGGACCGGGCCGGGGCGCGGAGCGCGTGCGCGACAGCGAGCATCGATCCAAGAGCGTCCCCGTCCGGGCGGACGTGGCAGGCGAGGCAGACCTCGTCGGCCCCTTCCAGCAGGGTGACGGCCTTGGCCCAGTCATAGGGCTGGATTCCCGGCCGGCCGCCGGCTGCCTGGGGCGACGCGACGCTCACGCTGGCGAGTATCCCGCGCCGTGATCGCCGCCGCCTGGGGTTCCACTGAGAAGATCGCCACCACCCGGGGCTCCGCCGACACGATCGCCGCCGCCGGATCCGCGCTGCCCGCCGGGCTCGCTCGACCCGGGCCGGCCGTCCCCGGCTGCTCTGGCCTCGGCCGCTCCGGGCTGGCCGTCCCCGGCTGCCCCGCGCGGGTCATCCTCGGCTGCTCCGGGCTGGCCGTCCTCGGCCGAACCCGGCGCAGGCCGGTAGGGATCGGCGTCACCGGCCCACACCGCGCCCTCGCGCGCGGCGGCCAGCAGGGCGTCCGCCGCCCGGGCCTGCGCCACCAGGTCCTCCATCCGCCGCGCCCCCTCGGGCACGGTGTCGGCCACGAACGCCAGCGACGGGGTGTGCCGCAGGCCGGTCTGATGCCCCACCTCGGAGCGGATCAGGCCGGTCGCGCTGGCCAGGGCGGCCGCGGTCTCCGCGCGTTCCTCAGCCGACCCGTATACCGTGTAGAAGACGGTGGCCTCGCGCAGGTCGTTGGTGAGCCGGGCCGCGGTGACCGTGACGAAACCCAGCCTGGGGTCCTTGACCCGCCGTTCCAGCATCTCAGCGACGATCCGTGCGATCCGGTCGCTCAGCTTGCGCGCCCGGGCTGCATCCATGGCTTGTCACTCCTCCTCATTCAGCAGCCGTTGCCGTGCGGACAGCAACTCGATCTCGGGACGCGCCGCGACCAGGCGCTCGCACGCGTCGAGCACCTCGATCACGTGCGCCGCCGTCGATGCCACCACGGCTACCCCGATCTCCGTCCGCCGACGCCGGTCCAGGTGGCCCGTTTCGGCCACGGCCACACCGGGATGGCGGCGCCTGACCTCGGCGACGAGCGAGGCCACCGCCGAACGCTTCTGCTTGAGCGAGCGTATGTCGCCGAGCAGCACGTCCAGTGTCAGGGCACCGACATACAACGGCGGCCTCTCCGGCCCGTGGCGTACACGACGGCCTCTCCGGCTGCGGCAGGGCCCGCCCCCGGACGCTCCATGGGGAGCGCCCGGGGCACGCCGCTAGGCCCTGGGCTTCTCCCGCATCTCGAATGTCTCGACGACGTCACCGATCTTGATGTCGCTGTAGCCGACGCCGATGCCGCACTCGTAGCCCTCGCGGACCTCGGTCACGTCGTCCTTGAACCTGCGCAGCGATTCCACCGTGAGGTTGTCGGACACCACAACGCCATCCCGCACCAGGCGCGCCTTGTTGTTGCGGATGATCGTGCCGGATCGCACGATGCAGCCGGCCACGTTGCCGATCCGCGGCACCCGGAAGACCTCCCTGACCTCGGCGGTGCCGAGCTGGATCTCCTCGAACTCGGGCTTGAGCATGCCCTTGAGTGCGGCCTCGATCTCCTCGATCGCCTGGTAGATGACCGAGTAGTAGCGGATGTCGACGCCCTCGCGCTGGGCCAGTTCCCCGGCCCGCCCGGCCGGGCGGACGTTGAAGCCTACGATCACGGCCTCCGAGGCGATGGCCAGGTTGACGTCATCCTGGGTGATGGCGCCGACGCCCCGCCCGATGACCCGCAGGACCACATCCTCGCCCACATCGATCTTCAGCAGCGCGTCTTCGAGGGCCTCGACCGACCCGGACACATCGCCCTTGATGATGAGCAGCAGTTCTTCCCGCTCGCCCGACTTGAGCGCGGACTCCAGGTCCTCCAGCGTGACCCTGGGCCGGCGCTGGGCGAACATGGCGTTGCGTTCCCGCGCCTCACGCCGTTCTGCGATCTGCCTGGCCACGCGGTCGTCGGTGACCACGAGGAAGCTGTCGCCAGCGCCGGGCACGGCGGTGAGGCCGAGCACCTGCACGGGGCGCGACGGGGGGGCGTCAGGAACGGGTGCGCCGTTCTCGTCGAGCAGCGCCCGCACCCGGCCAAACGCCTCACCGGCGACGATGGAGTCGCCGACGTGCAGCGTGCCGCGCTGCACGAGCACGGTCGCCACCGGGCCGCGGCCGCGGTCCAGATGGGCCTCGATCGCGACGCCCTGGCCAGGCTGCTGCGGGTTGGCCCGCAGGTCGAGCTCGGCGTCCGCGGTCAGGATGACCGCCTCGAGCAGGGTGTCGATACCCGTGCCCGCCTTGGCGGAGACATCCACGAACAGGGTGGTGCCGCCGAACTCCTCGGCGACCAGCCCGTACTCGGTGAGCTGCGAGCGCACCCGCTGCGGGTCGGCGCCTTCTTTGTCCACCTTGTTGACCGCCACCACGATCGGCACGCCCGCCGCCTGGGCGTGGTTGAGCGCCTCGGTGGTTTGCGGCTTGACGCCGTCGTCCGCCGCCACCACCAGCACGACCAGGTCGGTGGTCTCCGCACCGCGGGCCCGCATGGCGGTGAACGCCTCGTGGCCCGGGGTGTCGATGAAGGTGATCTTGCGTTCCTGGCCGTCCACCGCGGTGGTGACCTGATAGGCACCGATGTGCTGGGTGATGCCCCCGGCTTCGCGGGCGGCCACGTTCGTGTGCCTGATCGCATCGAGCAGCTTGGTCTTGCCATGGTCGACATGGCCCATGACGGTGACCACCGGCGGCCGCGCCGCGAGGTCTCCCTCGTCGCCCTCGTCCTCGCCGAACTCGATGTCGAACGACTCCAGCAGCTCCCGGTCCTCTTCCTCCGGGGAGACCACCTGCACGTTGTAGCTGAGTTCCGCGCCGAGCAGCTGCAGCGTCTCGTCATTCACCGACTGGGTCGCGGTGACCATCTCGCCCAGGTGGAAAAGCACCTGGACGAGCGAGGCCGGGTTCACCCCGATCTTGTCGGCGAAGTCGCTCAGCGACGCGCCCCGCGACAGCCGGATGACCTGGCCGTTCCCGCGTGGGATCTGCACGCCGCCGATCGCAGGCGCTTGCATGTTGTCGAATTCCTGGCGCCGCTGCTTTCGCGACTTCCGGCCGCGGGAGGGCCGCCCACCCGGACGCCCGAAGGCGCCCTGCGTACCGCTCCTGCCCCGTCCGCCGCCGCCTGGCCTGGCCCCACCACCACCACCGCCGCCGAGGCCTCCTGGCCGCGGGCCGGTGCCACCACCACCGCCACCGCCACGCGGGCCAGCGCCTGCACCGGGGCCGCCACGAGCGCCCTGGCGCCCGCCGGCGCCCGCGCCAGCACCCGGACCGCCGCCGGGACCGCCACGACCCGGACCGCCGGGACCGCCGGGACCGCCACGACCCGGACCGCCGGGACCGCCACGGCCTGGAGCGGGCCTGGGTGGCATGTTGCTGGGGCTGGGACGCGGACCGCCCGGACGCGGACCGCCCGGACGCGGACCGTCCGATGGGCCAGGCCGGCCGGCCGGCGGCCGCGGGCCAGCCGGCCTGGCCCCGGCCTGGCCGGGGCTGGGTGGCCCGAGCTGCCCGGGCTGCGGCGGCTGCCCGGGACGGGGCGCCCCGCGCGGGGCCGAGCCCATCCCGGTTGCCGTTGAGCTGAACGGGTTGTTTCCTGGCCGCGGGCCGGGGCGCGGGCCGCCGCGCGAGCCGGGCCGGGGAGATCCTGACCGTGGCGCGCCTGACGGCGGACCGCCGGGACCGGAACGCGGTGCGACCGGCCGGGGCCCCGGAGCAGGCACTCCCCGCGCCGGTGGCTGCGAACCGGTGACCTGCGACGTGTCCTCAATAGGAACCCTCGGCACCGGTGCCTGCGGCCGCGTCGGGGCCGGGCCTGCCGGAGCCGGGCCTGCCGGAGCCGGGCCTGCCGTGGCCGGGCTCGGCGCGACCGGGCTCGGCGCGGCCGGGCTGGCGGCGGCGGGCCGGTCAGTGGCCGTCGCCGGTGCCGGGCCGGTGGCCTGCGGGCTGATGACGGGGCGGTCGGCACCAGCACCCGGGCCGCCCGGCACAGGCGCCTGCGGCCGACCCGGGGCCGGCCGGGCCACCTTGCGGCCGCCGTTCTGCCCGTCCGCCGCCCCGTCGGGCACTGCCGCGCCGGGCGCGCCCCCTGACGGCTCCGCCGCTGGCCTGGGCTTGCGGGCCTGGGCCGCCTTTGGTGCCTGGGCTGAGAATTCCTCTTTGAGTCTGCGGACGACCGGCGCCTCGATCGTCGACGACGCGGAACGGACGAATTCGCCCATTTCCTGGAGCCTGGCCATCACGGCCTTGCTCTCTACTCCGAACTCTTTCGCGAGTTCGTACACCCGGACCTTCGCCACTGCGCTCCCTCTGGTCGGTCCGGCTCATCCGGACCCTCGTGGCCGGTCCGGGGCAGCGCGTGCTCCGGCCGGCGTCAGCTTCTGGTGCTCATCGACGCGTTCTCATCGCGCGCTCATCACAACTGATCCCGCTTTCCCGGCAGTACTGCCGTTTCCGCCTCAGCCCCGGCCGCTCAGCCCGGGCGAACCTGCGAAGGTCCTTCGCACTGCGCCGCCAGGTACTCCGCGAGCCTGCTGGCACCGAACGGTCCCGGCAGGCGTAGCGCCCGCGGGAACGCCCTTCGGCGTTGCGCTAGCTCGAAGCAATCCTGGCGGGGATGCAGGTACGCGCCCCGGCCGGGCAACCGCGCTTGAGGGTCGGGAACGATGTCGTCCCCTTCCGCCACCAAGCGCAGCAAGTCAGACTTGGCCGCACGGCCCTTGCAACCTACACATGTCCGGATCGCAGGCGCGACCCGCACAGGCCGCAAGGACCGTCTGGTCATTGTCGACGCAAGCTTACCTCGCCGGCGCGTCGGCGGCACCGTGCCCAGCGCCCGCTGCGCCCGCAGGGTGGATTCCGCCGTCCGCGGGTTCCCCGGGCGCCTCCGCGGCGGTGCCCGGGGCGGCCGGCGGGCCGGCCGCGGGGGCAGCCGGCCCGCCGGCCGCGGTGTCCGGCCTGATGTCGATCTTCCAGCCGGTGAGCCGCGCGGCGAGGCGTGCGTTCTGCCCCTCCTTGCCGATCGCCAGGGACAGCTGGTAGTCGGGCACAATCACCTGCGCCATCCTGGCCTGGGGGTCCACGACGATCACCCGGGAGACCCGGGCCGGGGACAGCGCGTTGGCCACGAACTGGGCGGAATCGTCGGAGAAGTCCACTATGTCGATCTTCTCTCCGTGCAATTCGGCCATGACGTTACGCACCCTGCTGCCCATGGGCCCGATGCAGGCGCCCTTGGCGTTCACCCCGGCCTGGCGCGAGATCACCGCGATCTTTGTTCGGTGGCCCGCCTCGCGGGCGAGGGCGACGATGTCCACCGCCCCGCTGGCAATCTCCGGCACCTCCAGCGAGAACAGCTTCTTCACCAGGTTCGGATGGGTCCGGGACAGGGTCACCGACGGCCCCCGGTAACCCTTGCGGACATGCAGCACGTAGCAGCGCAGCCGTTCGCCGTGCGCGTACCGCTCGCCGGGGACCTGCTCGGAGGGGGGCAGGACGGCCTCGATCTTGCCTAGGTCAACCAGGACCGCCCTGGGATCCCTGCCCTGCTGGATCACGCCGGCCACGATGTCCCCCTCACGGCCCGCGTACTCCCCGAAGGTCAGCTCGTCTTCGGCGTCACGGAGCCGCTGCAGGATAACCTGGCGCGCCGTGGTCGCCGCTATCCGCCCGAACCCGCTCGGCGTGTCGTCATACTCCCGCAGCACCGTGCCGTCCTCGGCCGTCTCGGCCGCCCAGACGGTGACGTGCCCACTGCCGCGGTCGACCTCGACCCGGGCCGTGGCGGCCACGCCCTCGCTGCGGTGATACGCGACCAGCAGCGCGTCCTCGATGGCCTTGATGGCCAGGTCCATCGAGATATCCTTCTCGCTCTCCAGGCTGCGCAGGACGCTCAGGTCAATGTCCATCCCGCTCCCCCTCGTCCCCGGGTTCCCCGGAAGCCGCCCCCGCGGCCCCCGCCTTGCTGAATTCCACCTGTACCCGGCCTGGTCCCAGGTCCCGATAGCCGAACTCGCGCCGCTCGCCATCTATTTCGAGCGTCACCGCGTCCGCTCCCGCCGCCACGACTCTGCCCTGCACGGCGGTCAGATACCTGGCGGGTTCCGTTTGGCTGGAGGGGGTGGTCGTTCCCAACGGGGCCGGCGCCGGGCGGGAGAGCGGGGCGTAAACCAGCCGGCCAACCGCGCGGCGCCAGTGCCTCGGCTCAGTCAGCGGCCGGTCCACCCCGGGCGAGGAAACCTCCAGGGTGTAGGCGGCCTGGCCCATCACCCCTGAGGCATCGAGCTCAGCCGATACGGAGCGGCTGACCAGCGCGATCTCGTCCAGGCCGGGTCCGTTGTCGGCGTCCACGACGACCCGGAGCAGCCAGCGCCGGCCAGCGGCGCTGATCCGCACCGACTCAAGGTCGAGGCCCGCGGACCTGACCACCGGCCCCAGCAGGCTGGTGAGGCGCTCGGGCTCTACGGGCCGGACGGCCCGCGGGCGATCCGACGCCGCGGCGCCAGCGGGCTGGCTCCCGGCGGCCCGGGTATCGGGCTGGCGGCGTCCGGGGCGGCCCTCATGGCGCGGCGCGCCGCCATCTGACGCAGGCCGCCTGGCCCGGTCCGGACGTGACGGTCCGTGACGGGAACTACCGCGCATCACGACCTCCTCGTCCGCCACCTGTGCTGTTGTCCAGCCTGGTCTAGCCTAACCGGAGCAGGCGGCGGCGGCGGCCGATGAACGCGCCCGCCGGTCGCGGGGGGTAACTCAGGCGGTGGCCGACCTGCGCACAGACGGTGATCACCGGGTGCCATCGGGCCGGCGCGCCGTGACATCCTGGACGCCCGCGCACGGCCACTCCGCGCTCCCCCTACGCTCAGCGGGAGCACTAACGGACATAGCAGGAGGACCGGTGCCGGCAGATCTTGGGCGGCGGAGCGTTCTCGCGGCGGCGGCGATGACGTTCCCGCTGCTCGCGGCCGGCTGCAAGGGCGTCGGAGCGCTCGGCACCCCGCCGCTGCCGTTGCCTGATGTCGCTGTGCTTGACCACGCGATCACCGCCGAGAAGCTGATGATTGCCCGGTACCACGCCGCCATCTCCGGCTCTCCTTCTCAATCGGCCTTCCTCGCCCCGCTGCTCGCCCAGCACCGGGCGCATCTGGCCAGGCTCGGGTCGCGCCTGATCGATCCCCGGGCGACCAGCCAGGCCAGCTCAGCCTCCGCCGGCGTGACCGCATCGCCGGGCTCGTTGGCGACATCCGGCCCGGCCGTCACCCTCGCCGCGCTGCAGGCCGCCGAACAGGATGCGGCCAGCGCGCTGGTCCGCCACCTGGCGGAGGTCACCCCCTCGTTCGCCCAGTTGCTGGCCAGCATCGCGGCTTCCGAGGCCAGTCACGCCCTGCTGCTGCGCTCGCGGGGAGGGGCCTGATGACGCGGAGCGGCCGATCACGGAGGGCCGTGATGACCCGGAGCGACGGATCACGGAGCGACCCGGCGACGCGGAGCGCCCTGCAGTCGGCGCTGGCCGCCGAGCACGCGGCGATCTATGGCTACGGAGTGGCCGGCGCGCACCTGAAGGGAGCACGCCAGCAAGCCGCGCAGCGGGACTGGGTCGCGCATCAGCTCGCCAGGGACGCGCTGGAGGCCAGGCTTTCATCCCTTGGCACGCAGCCGGTGGCCGCCCAGGATGCCTATCAGCTGCCCTTCCCGGTACACGGCAGCGGCGCGGCGGCCACGCTCGCGGCATTCCTCGAGGACGGCGTGGCCACTGCCTACCTGCGGCTTGTCGCGCTCGCTGATCCCGGGCTGCGAGCCTGGGGGGCGCGGCAGGTGCGCGCATCGGCGTTGCGCGCCACGTCCTGGAGTGGCCGCGCGGCCGCCTTTCCCGGGCTTCCCGCCAGTACCGGTGCCACCACATCCGCGCCGCGGCCGGCGGCTTCCTGACCTCGGCCGCTGCCCCGTGCTCAGGCCCGTGCTCAGGGCCCGTGCTCAGGGCCCGTGCTCAGGCTCGCGCTGCGCGGCGAGGACGTGCCCAATGCGTGCTGCCACGCCCTCCAGGTCATCGTCGGCGGCTATCCGCTCCGCCCACGACCACCAGAACCACCATCTGCCGTCCTCGCAGCGTCCCGCGTAAATGTCCTCGGCCAGGGCCAGGACGGCGGGATTCACGACGTGCAGGCTGGGCACGCGCCCGGGCGGTGCCAGCAGGCTCACATGCAGCCCGTGCCGGACGAGCGTCTGGGCGAGCCGGTCGAGCCGGTCCATGTACGCCTGGTCAGGCGGAGATAGGCCGGTCCGCTGCTCGGTGCCCATCGCCATATTGCTCACCTCTAGTAACGGAATAGATGCGTAGAGTTCGTTCAAGGTTCAGGATGCCGTCCCGTGTTGCTGCTTGCAACATGCATAGAGTGATTCGCACAATTAGCCCGTCGGCATGGGCAATACAGGTTGCCGATGACGGGGCTCCGAGACGCGCTGGACGGCGGACAAGCGGGTCGCCACACTAGTGGTCTGTAAGAGGAGTCTTTCTTGGCTGCACGTCGCCTAGGCGGGCACCTCGCGGCGCTGTCGTCGTCGCCGATAGCACCGCTATCGGCTCCTCCTCCGCCTTGCGATGCACCCACCTGGACGCCGTCCGCTCAAAGGACCCTGCAGACCACTGGCACAACGCTCCTCCCCCCGCGCGGGCCACGCACCAGGCGCGCGGCGGAGGAGTCATACGCGACGGCTGGGACGGGAGGTGACACATGGCCGCGGAGCACAGCCCGACGGTCCGGCGCCGCCGGCTAGCGCTCGAATTGCGCAGGCTGCGCGAAGCTGCCCGGCTCACCTGCGAGGAAGTAGCCGAACACCTTGAGTGCTCCACGTCAAAGGTCAGCCGGATCGAGACGGGCCGGGTTTCCGTCTCCCCCCGGGACGTCCGCGACATGCTGGATCTCTACGGCGTGTCGGCGCAGCAGGGGGCAAGCCTGGTCCAGCTGGCCCGGGACTCGCGCCAGAAAGGCTGGTGGCATGCGTATAGCGACACGATCCAGCCCCAGTTCGCCACCTATATCGGCCTGGAGAGCGCGGCATCGGAGATCCGGATCTACGAGGTCACCCTCATCCCGGGGCTGCTCCAGACGGAAGAGTACGCGCGCACGGTCATCGCCGCCGGGACCGTGGGCGGCGACCACGAGGGCACAGAACGCAACGTGGCATTGCTGATGGCCCGCCAGCCGCTGCTCACCGGCGACGATCCGCCGCGATTGTGGGCCGTGCTGGACGAGGCCGCACTGCGCCGCACGGTGGGCGGGGCCGGCCTGATGCGGCTCCAGCTTGACCACCTGCTCGACCTCGCGCGGCTGCCGAACGTCGCGATCCAGGTGATCCCGTTCGGCGCCGGCGCCCACCCGGCGATGGGCCGGCCGTTCGTCATCCTTGCCTTCCCCGAGCGCGCCGATCCGGACGTGGTGTACCTGGAGGACCTCACCAGCGCCCTGTACGTGGAGGACGTCGATGAGGTGGACCGCTACAACATGTTTTTCAACCACCTGCGGGCCACGGCCCTGTCCTTCGAGGACTCCGCGGCGCGCATCATGTCGGTCATCAAGGAGCAATAGGGCCGCGCTGACGCTCGGCCCGCAGTCAGCGCACAGGCTCGGCCCGCGCGGTCAGCGCAGAGGCTCAGGAAGCGGCTCGGCGTGCAGCACGGTCAGCCGGGACACCGCACGGGTCAGGGCGACGTAGAGCCGGTGCAGGCCCCGCGACTCGGCGGCGGCGATGCGGGCCGGCTCGACGACGATGACGTCATCGAACTCCAAGCCCTTGGCCAGGGTCACTGGTACCAGTGTCAGCCCGCTGCCGCTCACCCGGTCGAGGACTTCATGCCGGATGCCCGCCTGGCGCAGCAGCAGCGAAACCGCTGCTACCTGCTCGTCCGCGGCGATCACCGCGGCGGACCCCGGCCGGCTCATGGCCGCGGCGCACGCCCGGGACAGGTCGGCGGGCAGTGAGCCGGCGGTGGCCTCGATGATCGCCAGCGCGCCCGGGTCCTGCCGCAGCGACCGGGCGGGCGCGAGGCCCGGGGCGATATGGGCCAGCAGCCGGCTGGCGTAGTCCAGTATCTGCCGCGGCACGCGGTAACCCGTGTCAAGCACGCGAAGCCCGGCGTCGGCCTTGCCCAGGTCGGCCAGCAGCTGGGGCCAGCTGGTAGCCGCCGCTGGCGAGGTACCCTGGGCCAGATCGCCGAGCAGGGTGGCGGAGCCGGTGGCACACCGCCGGCCGACCGCACGGCACTCCATCGGCGACAGGTCCTGCGCCTCGTCCACCACCACGTGGGCCAGGCTCGGGATCCGCTCGATCAGGTCGCTCGCCTCGTCCACCAGCACCGCGTCGGCCGCGCTCCAGGGCGCGGACGCGGGCCGGCGGGCCGGCGTTTCCCAGCCGATCGCCCGCTGCTCGGCCGGATCGAGCACGCCGTGCGCCGCGCGGGCGAGCAAGCCGGGATCGGACAGCAGGCGCATGACCAGCCGGACCGGATCCGCCCGTGGCCAGATGGCGTCCACGGCCGAGCGCACCGGCCTGGCCCGCCGCACGGCCTCGTGCGTCCGGTCGTCGCACGCCTCCCCCGCTTCCTCCATCCGGGTCAGGATCACGTGCGCGATCCGGTGGCCGAGCATGTCACGGCCGGCGCCGTACCGGACGCCGCGCTCACGCAACTCACTGAGCAGCCCGGCGATCTCGTGAGCGGGCACCCGCCAGCGCCGTGACCCGCGGGGCAGCACGACCGCCTCGGCAGGCTCGGCCACCGAGGCCCAGAGCGCCCGGCGCAGCACCGCCGCCATCCGGGCATCCCCCTTGATCCGCGCGGCGGGCCCTGCGTCGGCGCCCCGGACCGGCACCGCGGCCACCAGATCCGCCACGGTCACCTGCGCGACGTTGATCTCGCCGAGCGCGGGCAGCACGTTGCGGATGTAGCCGAGGAAGGCCTGGTTCGGCCCGATCACCAGCACGCCGCCCCGGTTCATCCGGGCCTGGTGCGCATACAGCAGGTACGCGACACGGTGCAGGCCGACCGCGGTCTTGCCGGTCCCCGGGGCACCTTGCACGCACAGCGTCACGCCCGGGTCCGCGCGCACGATGTCGTCCTGGTCGGGCTGGATCGTCGCCACGATGTCGCGCATCGGGCCGGACCTGGGCCGCTCGATCTCGTCCAGCAGAATCCGGCTGACCGGGGCGTCGGGGACCAGCCCGGTTGTTCCGTTCTGAGGAAAGGTCTCATCCTCGTATGCGGTGAGCTCTCCCCCGGAGAACCCGAACCGGCGGCGCAGCGCCAGTCCCATCGGCTCCGCCGGGCTCGCCCGGTAGAACGGCCGGGAGACCGGAGCCCGCCAGTCGATCACCACGGGGCGCCCGTCGGGGTCGTGGATGTGCCGCCTGCCCACATGGAAGCGGTGCCCGGCGACCCCATCGCCCGCGCCGCCGGCCTGCGGCGCGTAGTCGAGCCGTCCGAAGAACAGCGGGGTGTCGGGCAGGTCGCGGAGGGCCTCCGCCCGGCGGTAGAGGTCCGCCTTGAGGTACTCCTCGGAGACCGGGTCGCCGCCGAGCGCCCGGAGCGAGAGCACGTCTTCACGCATGAGCCGGAGGAACTCGCGCGACCGCTGCAGGTGAGCTCGCTCGCCGCTCAGGACGGGGTGAGGCCCGGCGCCAGCCTGGGGACCCCCAGGCTGCGGTGTGGCACCGGGAGAAGAGTTCGGCGTGGCACGGGAGGCAGGCTCCGGGTCGCTCTGTGTCCCGCTGGCCGAGGGCATGAGTCATCACCTCGATGGCATGGGGGTGCAGGCACAAGAGCCAGAAGCCTACAACGCCGGGTTCCGCCGGTCATCTCGTTTTCCCGCGCCGCACGGGCGTTACCAGGCCTGGTGGCGGTTACCAGGCAGTTCGGACCACAATGTGCAGATGACCGCCGCCGTCGACGATCGCCAGTACGAGGCCGAGCTGCCGCTGCTGGCTGTGTCTGGCCTCGGCGTGCGCTTCGGCCCGCTGACGGCGCTGCACGGCGTCGACCTGGGGGTGCGGGCCGGCGAGCTGGTGGCCCTGGCGGGCGAGAACGGCGCCGGCAAGACCACCCTGGTGCGCTGCATCGCCGGGGACATCGCGCCGACCTCGGGCGTGGTCGTGCTGGACGGCAGGCAGGTGCCCGCGGACCCGCTCGCCGCGAAGCGCCGGGGCGTCTCCGTTGTCTGGCAGGACCTGGCGCTCTGCGACAACCTGGACGTCGCCTCGAACCTGCTGCTGGGCCGTGAGCGCCGTCGCCAGCTGCTGTCGGACATTCGCATGCATTCCGACGCGGCAGGCCTGCTTAAGCGCCTTGGTATCCCGCTGCGGGACACGACCCGCAGCGTCCGGTCCCTGTCCGGCGGCCAGCGTCAGCTGGTGGCAGTGGCCAGGGCGATGGCCCACAACCCGCGGCTGCTGCTGCTCGATGAGCCCACGGCCTCGGTGGGCGTGCGGGAGTCAGCCCTGGTGGAAGAGCTGATCCTGCGGCTGCGCGAGCAGGGCACGACGATCGTGCTGGCGTGCCACGACATCAGCCAGATGTTCCGGCTGGCCGACCGCATCGTCGTGCTCCGGCACGGACGGGTCGTCGCCGAGGTGTCCCCCAGCGAGGTGCACCCGGATGATGTGGTGGCGCTGCTGTCCGGCCAGGAGGTGGACTCCTCCGCCCGCCGCCAGCTGACCCGCCTGCACGGGCTCACCGACCGCCTGGTGTCCGCGGACCCGTCATCCAGCCTGTCGCTGATCCTCTCGGCGCTGGGCGCCGCGCTTGGCAATGAGCGCCTGTGCATCCACCTGCTGGAAGACTCCTCGCTCGTCTGCGCCGCCTCGCTCGGCCTCTCCCCGCTGCTGGTATCGGCGTGGTCCCGGCTACCCCACGGCCCGGCCGGCGGCCCGGTCGGGCTGGCCGCCGTGGCGGACCAGCCGGTCGTCGAGGAAAACGTGCGGGTCGGCACCGCCTGGGCGCCATTCCGGGACCTGGCCCGGGCGGCCAAGGTGGCGAGTTCCTGGTCAGTCCCCGTGATGGGACCTGGCGGGCTGCTCGGCATCATCACCGTGTTCCGGGCGATAACCGGCAAACCGCAGCGGGATGACCTCGACCTCGCGACCCTCTACGCGGGCTACGCCGCGAGCGCGATCGAGCGGGACCGGCTGCTCGACGAAGTCACCGCCCGCAACCGGGTGCTGGAAACAATCAGGGAGATGCTGGAAACCCTGGCCGGTCCCATCCCGGTCGCCGATGGGCTCGGCATTGCCCTCCAGGCGCTGCGCCACGGCCTCCAGGCCGATGAGGTGGCACTGGTCAGCCAGCCGCCTGACGGCCCGCCCAGCTGCCGTGCTTTCTCCGGCGAGGCCGGCGAGCGGCGGCCCGCGGCCGCGACGCAGAGTGCGCTTGACGCGGCCGAGTCTGCCCTGGCCTTCGCCGACCGCGACGGCGCGGCCATGCACCGGACCGGAGCCAACGGCGAGCGGCTGCTATCGGTGACGTTCACAGCGCCCGGCGGCCAGACGGCGCTGGTGGCAAACTGGCGTAGCGGGCCACCCTCCGCCGATGCGACCGCGCTGCTTGAGGATGCCGCCCATTCGCTCCGGCTGGCGCTGGAGCGCGAGGAGGCCTGGTTTGCCCACCAGGAGGCCATGACTTTGCGCCGGTCCCAGGAGCTGCAGCGCGGCTTCCTGTCCCGGCTGAGCCATGAACTCCGGACGCCACTCACCGCGATCAGGGGATACGCCTCCAGCCTGCTGCAGCCGGATGTGACCTGGGACGGGGAGTCGCAGCACCGGTTCATCGCCCGGATCGCGGCCGAGTCGGCGCGGCTCGGACGCCTGGTCGACGATCTGCTGGACTTCTCCGCGATCGAGTCAGGGATCCTCCGCCTGCAGCGCGACTGGTGCGACATCCCGCTGGTGCTCGACGCGGCCGTCGCGTGCCTGCCGCCAGCGAAGGCGCCGGCCGTGGAGACGGAATGCGATGCTGGCCTGCCGGTCGTCTGGGCCGACCACGATCGCCTTGAGCAGGTCTTCGTGAACCTGCTGACCAACGCGCTCGGCCACAATCCGCCGGGCACCAGCGTGCGGATCAGCGCGAGCATGGACGGCCCGGCCGAAGTGCTGGTGAGCGTCGTCGACGATGGTGCCGGGATGCCCCCCGACGTCGCGCTCGCGCCTTTCGAGCCGATGCGGCGTCGGCGCACGCCGAGTGCCGGCGCTGGGCTCGGGCTATCCATAGCCAGGGGAATCGTGGCCGCCCACGGCGGGCGTATCGAGCTTGAGACGCCGG
>DASWFT010000179.1:0-7715 GCA_036394075.1 Streptosporangiaceae bacterium | reverse complement strand
TTCAAACGTTGGCTGAGCTGAACCGTCCAGCTCCCATCGGTACATGCTTCAGACGCCGTACTGTGCGCGGATCTCTTCTCTGCTCATGCGGTCTTCGGGGGGTGGTGGCCCTTCCCTCTGATAGCGCTCAACGCGAGCCAGGAACTCGCGCTGGGCGTCGGGATCGCGCCAGGCGTCGGCCTCGAACCACCAGCGCCGGACCGTCCGCACCAAGGGTGTGAGGTCACCGTGCTCGCGGGCCTCCTCGAACGCCGCATCCAGTTCATTGTCGTAGCGCTGCAGCACCGCAGCGTCGGCGTTGGCGGCCAGCACGGCGCGGATCGCTGCCGGAGTGCAGGCGGGACGGGCCATGACCAGGGGATGCCTGGCATGCGGTGAAGTCATTGGTCACTCCTGTCGGATCTGGAGTCAGAGCCCAGCATAGGCGCGTCGGCCGACAGGATAGGGGATGCGCGCAGAGTGCTCTCGCGCCTGACACGCCCTGTTGACCACGTTTGAAGATCGTCTAAGGAAACGACTGCCATTTGGGCCTTCGCTCCTGGCTGGCCTGTGCTTTCGCAGGTCAGCACAGCGCTGGGGAGGCTGTGCCTCTTAAGCAGCAGGTCGCAAGTTCGGATCTTGCTCGGAGCGCTACCAGGCAAACGCGGTTTTGGACGCTCAGGGAACGACTTTGTGTGGGGCCGTGACTTGCTGGCCGTGAATGTCACAGGATCCCGGTACGGTGTTGCCATGACCGCATCCCCAGCCAGTGACCCAGCCCCCTACGAGGTGATTCATCTGGGCGGAGAGGCGGCCGCGATCGTCCCACTATCGGACCTGCGGCGGCTCCAGGCGGTGCAGCGTCATGCTCCGGCGGAGCTTCTGGAGGAAGCCGAAATTGAAGCGACGCTGGCGGCTCACCGTGACTGGGTAGCGGCCGGTCGGCCTGGTGCGGTCTCGCATGAGGAGGCGATGGCCGAGCTGCTCGGCGAGCAGTGAGGATTGAGTGGTCTCCTGCGGCGCGGGCTTCAGCGCGGCGTCATATGGAGGATCAGGACGGGATGCGTGCGATCGGTGCAGCGGTAGCGGCACTGGCCTTAGATCCCTTTCCGCCAGAGGCTTTTCACCGGGGTGACTATCACTGTTTGCGCGTCGGCCGATTCAGGGTTGTGTACGTAGTCGAGATTGACCTAATCACGGTGGAGCGCGTCGACCGGGTTGGATGAGCTGGCGGGACTACTTCTGGCGACGTTACCCAGAAAACCAGGTCAAGGTAATGCGAGACCAGTTCCGCGGCGACACGCTGCAGTACCGGACAGGGTACGCTACGCCGCCGATGCGGCAGTTCTCGCCAGGATCGGGCGCGTGCTCTTCTCCCAGCCGACCGGGCTTGAGGTCCGCCTCCCGCAGGAGCTGGCGGATCTCGCGGCCGCCACAAGCTGACCATTTCTATTCGACGTCACCGTCAAGGAAGTGCTGCCTACAGCCGACCAGGCGACGAACGAGGTCCGGCGGCTCAACGACCTGAACCAGAACAAGCGCTGCGGCTACATCTGGCAAGGAACGAGGTACTACCCGGACAGCCGCAAGGGATCGCTTTCCCGAGGCTAACAAGACACACTTGTTCCCACCGGTACACGCTTTATACGCCGTACCGGGCGCGGATCTCCTGCCAGGCCATACGATCTTTCGCGCGGTGGCGACCCTTCACGCTGGTAGTGCTCAACGCGCGCCAGGAACTCCCGCTGGGCGTCGGGGTACCGTTTCCTCTTGGTGAAGGACGGCATCTGTCTATCAGCTTGACAGTTGTTCTGTCTAGCGGCTAGATATACGATGGTGAGAGCGCGTGAGGTCAACCGGCGCATTGAGCGACGGGGTGGCGTGATGGCCCGTCAGGTCGGTTCGCACCGCCGCTACGTAGTTACCTACACCGATGCTGCGGGGAGGCAGGCGACTGTGAGGACCACCGTGGCACAGCATGCCGGAGACATCCCGGCTGGGACGCTTCGGGCGATCGAGCGCGACATGGAGCCCGCATTCGGCAAGGGATGGCTGCGATGAGCGACCACGCTTACCGGGTGGTCGTCACCCGGGAGGACAGTCACTGGTTGGCAGACGTTCCTGAGTTGCAGGGTGCCCACACCTACGCTCGGAGCCTGCCAACCCTGGACCAGGCCGTGCGTGAGGTGATCGTTCTTGCCGCTGACTTGCCCGATGAGGCTATGCCGGAGTTGATCCTCGATTACGACTATCACACCGGTGACCCTGAGCTGGACATCACTGCGCTGGAGGTGCGGCGCCTGCGACAACAGGCTGGCGAACTCGCCGCTACTGCTACAGCCCGCACTGGGCAGGCCGCTGCCAAGCTTGTGGCCGGAGGGCTATCAGTCCGGGACGCAGCCGCGCTGCTAGGAGTCAGCCCTCAGCGGGTCTCCCAGCTCACCGCCAAGGCCAGTTAACAAGCCCCGGGGTGATGGCCAACCGGACGCGCGTGGCCCGGGCTGGTGTAATACGCCTCCTTGTTGATCTTGTAGGAAGATCCCGGCTGCCCCTTGGGCCGGCCCGGCCTGCGCCCGGTCTTCTTCCGCGGCGACTTCGG
The DNA here is from genome assembly GCA_036394075.1 of Streptosporangiaceae bacterium. Taxonomy (GTDB): domain Bacteria; phylum Actinomycetota; class Actinomycetes; order Streptosporangiales; family Streptosporangiaceae; genus JAWWPY01. The sequence continues at coordinate 5,137 of DASWFT010000179.1, read as the reverse complement.
CACCGGCCTGCCCAGCAAAGGAGCTGACGAGGAGCGATCGGATATCGTCAGCAAACGCTTGATCCTCTGATCATGTGGTATCAGTGGTGATACCATGAGTCGATGGCTATGACGTTGCGGCTGGCCGATTCTGAGGTTGAGGCTCTGCGTCGGCGCGCGGAGCGGGAACAGCGGTCGATGCAAGAAGTGGCCAGGCAGGCGATCCGAGAGTACATCGAGGTGCATAGCCGCGCTGAGCTGCTGGAGCGGGTGCTCGATGAGGAGCTTCCCCGTTACGCCGAAGCGCTGGAGCGGCTCGGTAAGTGATCTACCTGACGCTGCCCGAGCTCGTGTACATCGCCGAGCGCGCCACCGGCGGCGAGATCGTCATCCGCGACATCGGCTTGCTGGAGTCCGCGGCGGCTAGGCCGCGGGCCACGGCCTTCGGCTCAGATGCCTACCCAGAGCTGCACGCTAAGGCAGCAGCGCTACTCCATTCGCTGGCCAGGAACCATGCCCTGGTAGACGGGGACAAACGGCTGGCGCTGGGTGCTCTCATCGCGTTCTATGGCATTAACGGACGCCGCCTCACGCTCACCAACGATGCTGCCTATGACCTCATCATGCGGGTGGCTGCCGGGGAGCTTGACTCAGTCAGTGAGATCGCCGCCATCCTCGAGAAGTCGACCGATCCCCGTTCGTGATGCTGAGACAGAAGGATCTTCAGCCAGCGAGGGCGTCGCCTGGCGTGCGGTGAGGTCATCGGCAGCTCCCAGCCGAGCCGGGCGGCTCACGGTGCGTCTAGGAAAGGTGGGATCATCGTCATTAGCATGTCGGCGCGGCCGGTGACCCCGATATGCGAGGTGCCCGGCAGGACGGCGAACTGGGTGGAGGGCATGGGCGCCAGGTCACCCAGCACTCCTCCTCCGAGCAGCCGGAACATCGCCACCGCGTGCTCGGGCGTGACGATGTCGCTGTCGCCGATGATCAGCAGGATGGGGACGTCGATCGCGGAGATGGCCTGCGGGGTGATCTCGGGCAGTTCCATCGCCTGGACCTTGGCGAGCAGAGCCGGCCAGTTACCCGGGTCGGGGGCCAGAGCCCGGTATTCCCGCTCGAAGGGAATCTGCAGGTCGTGTCCGGGCGGATCGGCGGACTCCCCGGATTCTGGCCCGCCGAACATTTCAGGGTGGAGGCCGGTTTTGTCGTAGGTCACCGAGGCGAGCACGGCCTTGCGGACCACGGTGGGGTGGTTGGTGATGAGGTTCAGCGTGATGCCCGCGCCCAGGCTGTAGCCGAACAGGTCGGCCTGGCCGATGCCCAGGTTGGCCAGCAGGGCCAGTGTGTCATCGGCCATCGTCTGGACCGACATGCGCCGGTCGATGTCGGCGGTCCGGCCATGGCCTTGCTGCTCCACGGCGATGACCTGACGGGTTTGGGCCAGCAGGTCCGGCAGAGGCCCGAATGAGGTTCCAGTCGCGGAGATCGCGCCGTGCAGCAGCACCACGGGGACCTTGGCGGGGTCTGATGTGCCACGGATCTCGTAGAACATCTTCAGGCCGTTGACGTCGGCGTACACGGCCTGCCCTCCTACGCGATCCCGGCCAGGACCGTGGAAACCCGGCCGAGAACCGCATCGACACTCTCTGTGACCATGGTGTGCATGGACTCATCGACGTCGAAGGCGTAGGCGATCTGCGTGGTGTCGTCCGGGGCGGGAGTCAGCGTGATCGCGGTGACCGCATCGCCGGGGATCGTCATCACCAGGCGGCCCGGCTCGGACACCTCGTCGTAGCGGCCGGTCAGCGCAATCTCGTCACCCTGGGAGGAGATGACGGTCGCCTGCCAGGACCCTCCGGTCCGCACGTCCAGCACCGCCGTCCCCGGCTTGGCGGGCAGCCAGCCTTCGAATTGGCTGGGCTGCGTGAGGACCTGCCAGACCCGCTCACGCGGGCCCTTCAGGATACGGGTGACGGTGAACTCGCTCATCGGAATCCTTCGTGTCGTCGGCTTTGCTGGCCGCGCCCAAGATCAGGGCGCATGAGCTATAGGTCAGGGATACACCTCGACCCTGACAGGAACCGGTCCTGTTGGTAAGGTCCAATCCGATGCATAGATCCAGGACCAATTCTGCCCTGCTGGTCGTGCTCCAGCGGGGCGAGCAGGTTCCCCTGCACCGGCAGGTCGCCACGTCGATCCGTGATTCGATTCGCGCCGGGCGGCTGCCGCGCGGCTCGTCGCTGCCGCCCTCGCGCGTCCTCGCTGCCGACCTTGGCGTCTCGCGTGGCGTTGTGGTCGAGGCCTACCAGCAGCTGGTGGCCGAGGGCTATCTGGCCAGCCAGGGCGGCGGGTACACGCAGGTGGCGGCTGGCCCGGCCCCGCCGGCGACGGCGCTGCGCCTGGCCCGCCCCCAGCCGCCGCGAATCGACCTGAGCTACGGCCGCGCTGACGTGTCCAGCTTTCCCCGGGCCGCCTGGCTGCGGGCGATCCGCGGCGCGCTCGCCGCCGCGCCGAACGACGTCTTCGGCTACCTGGCCGGAAGCGGCGTGCCGCAGCTGCGGACGGCGGTCGCCGACTACCTGAACCGGGTCCGCGGTGCTCTCGCCCAGCCGGATAACATCGTGATCTCCACCGGATACGCGCAGGGCATAGCTCTGCTTATCCAGGTGCTGGCGGCCGCTGGCGCGAAGCGACTTGCGCTAGAGGACCCCTCGTCCGGTGACGACGCCCTCCCGGCAGCGCGAGCCGCCGGGCTCGAGGCAGTCGGAGTGCCCGTCGACCGTGACGGTATCCGGGTCGACGTGCTGCGGGAAACTGATGCCGACGCCGTCGTCCTGACGCCTTCGCATCAGTGGCCCACCGGCTCGGTTCTGTCGGCCCAGAACCGGGCTGCTGTGCTCCGCTGGGCCAGCCGGCGCGGCGCAGTAGTGATCGAGGACGACTACGACGCCGAGTATCGCTATGACCGGACGCCGGTCGGCGCCATGCAGGGCCTTGCCCCGGATCACGTCGTCTACGCCGGATCGGCCAGCAAGACTCTCGCACCCGGGCTGCGGCTCGGGTGGTTCGTGCTGCCGAGCCACCTTGCCGGCCCTATGGCCACCGCGAAGATCGCCGCCGACCGGGGCTCTCCAGCGCTGGAGCAGCTGGCGCTCGCCGATCTCATCACCCGCGGAGAGTTCGACCGCCACCTGCGGCGCATGCGCCCGGTTTACAGGCGGCGCCGCGACTCGCTGCTGGCGGCACTGTCGCGGCAGCTGCCCTGGCTCGAGCCGTCCGGCATCTCCGCCGGCCTCCACCTGGTCACCTGGCTGCCGCCGCACCTCGACGAGGCCACGGTTGTCGAAGCGGCCCGGTGCGCAGGGGTGGGCATCGACGCAGTCGGGCCGTATCGCATAGCCAGTCCAGGTCCAGGCGGTCTCATCTTCGGCTACGCCACCGCCAGCGAACAGGCGATTGCCGAGGGTGTAGACATACTGGCGCGTGTCATCAGCCAGCTCTAGCCGCCGACTGGCCCGGCCGGGCCCGCCGGATCTGCACTTGAGGCGGCCGAGGACGCCGGACTGCCCGCGCGCGGATGACCTGACGGTCTGCTCCAGATCCGTGCGCCGCCGGGCCTCTGGGCGATGGCAAGACGCAGGTGGCCTGCTAGGTTGAAGTTGCACGACGGATCCCCGACTTGCGGAAATGGATACGGCCCCGTCGACGTCGGTCGGCTTGGTCCGCGCCGCTGCATGTAGCAGGCAGCATTCCAGCAGGAGAGCCTATGTCAGCGCCAAGCCAACCTGATCCGGGCGACGATGAACTGGGGCCGGTCGATTTCCTCGCGATTGAGTTTCCGGGCGGTCGGCTCACCGCTCCGGGCTTTGAGAAGCTGCTTTCTCTGGCCGACCAGGGCGTCGTCGAAATCCTGGACATGGAGTTCATCGCCAAGGACGTCGACGGCAGGAGCAAGAAGGTTGACGTCTGGGAGTTCGCCGTTCCCGACGGTGTCGACCTGGCTACCTGGGCCGGGGCGTCGTCGGGCTTGCTGGATGACTCAGACGTTGGCGAGATCTCCGCGGCGATGCAGCCTGGCAGTGTCGCCGTTGTTGTGATCTACGAGAATCGGTGGGTTCTCGGCCTGGTGGACGCCTGGCGGCGCGACGGCGCGCGGCTGATCGCCGATGGTGGATTGTCTGCGGACGACGTTGTCGCTGCCCTTGATGCGACCGACTCCTCCTGACCCCCGCAATACTCCCTGACTGACCCAGCGACGAAGCCATAGACGAGGAGGGCATCGTGGGCCTATTGAAGACCGCCGCTACTGTCGCGGTCGCCAGCTCCGTGCACGGCCGGGTTCAGCGTCGGCAGCAAGCCCGGTGGGCTGCGCAGGACCAGGCCTTGCCGGGCGCGGCCGCCCCGCCACCGCCACCGCCACCGCCACCGCAGTATGCGGCCCCGGCACCGCCGCAGCAGGCCTACGCCGAGCCCGTCCCGTCGCCACAGGCACCAGCCGCCCCGGCGCAGCCAGCCGACATAGTGACCGGCTCGCCCAGCTGAAGCAGCTTGGCGAGTTGCTTCAGGCGGGCGTGCTGACCCAGGCTGAGTTCGAGCAAGAGAAGGCCCGGATCCTGAACGGGTGACGGTGACGCCAGCGGCATATCGGGCGGTAGCGACCACAGTCCGCCCACTCCTACGGATCTGTCCGAGGATGACCGCCAGAGAGCAGCCGCGTTAGGCTTTCTGTGCGTTGTGCTGGTGGGAGGCGCCGGTGGTGACAGGGCCGGAGGAGCAGATGGCGGCGGGCGCGGCGGGCCGCGGCCGCCTCCGGGCGTCCGACGCCGACCGCGAGCAGGTGATCGACACCCTCAAGGCCGCGTTCGTGCAGGGTTGGCTGACCAAGGACGAGCTCAGCGTGCGAGCGGGCCAGGTGCTCGCGTCGCGGACCTATGCGGAGCTGAGCGCAATCACCGCCGACATTCCCGCCACCCTGACCGACGCCCAGCTGCCGCCGGAGCCCGCCCAGGTACGCACCTGGAAACCGATTAACAAGAAGGTAGTCGCGTGGGGCGCAGTTGTGATCATTGTGTCCCCCGCGCTGGCGGCCGCTTTTCTCACCTATTATGGCGGATTCATCGTGCTGTTCTTGTTCGCCTTTATCGGGCTGACGGTGACA
>DASWFT010000178.1:0-11634 GCA_036394075.1 Streptosporangiaceae bacterium | reverse complement strand
GCTGAGCGATGGCGAGGAGGCCGAGGGCCTATACCGCCAGGCGATAGCCCGCCTCGGCCGGACCCGTGCCCGTACCGAGCTGGCCCGCGCCCACCTGCTGTACGGCGAATGGCTGCGCCGGGCGCGCCGTCGTGCTGACGCCCGGGAGCAGCTGCGTACCGCCCACCGCATGCTGGAGGCGATAGGCATGGAGGCGTTCGCCGAACGGGCCAGGCGCGAGCTGCGGGCCACCGGCGAGACCGCCCGCAAGCGCACCATCGCCACCACGGTTGAGCTGACTGCACGGGAGGCCCAGATCGCCCGGCTGGCCCGCGACGGGCTGTCCAACCCGGAGATCGGCACCCGGCTGTTCCTCAGCCCGCGCACCGTCCAATCCCACCTGCGCAACGTCTTCACCAAGCTCGGCATCAGCTCGCGCGGCCAGCTTTACCGCGTCCTCAGTAACGGCGTGGCTGCCGCCCGGCCCGGCTAACGCGTCGGCGAACCGGGCTCCTGGCAGGCGTGCTGCCAGCCCACGACCGCCCAGTTGCAGTGAGCACAACCGCGTGTGCGTCGGACGCTGAACTTGATTTTAGTCGGCGTTTGCTGAGTAGGCCCTGTCGGCCTGGGGCTTCAGGGGAAGGGTTCCCCTGTGGTTTCCCCCGCTCGGCCCGGAGGGCCGATGCTGGCAGGAGGGGGTGCCGGGCGGATTTCGGTGCGCACAGTGGTCATACACCGTGTCGCGGGCCTGTGCGGGGGTGTGCCGGGGTTTGCTGTGTGTGGCCAGGGGCGGCCCGTGGTGCCAGCACCGATTCCATCCGATCATGATAAGCCTTTGACCTGCATCAACGACCGCGACCGGCCACCATGCGGATAGTTCGCATCGAGGTGGTCAAGCCGAAGCGCGGCCGCCGGGCGTTGGTGATGAGCGCCCGGATGGCGGCGCTGAGCCTGCCTGGGTAGCGGCGGGAAACGGTCGGCGCGGCCGGGGGCGGCGCAAGGCAGGGGGTGGGTGGGCCGACCTGCTCAGCGGGTGCGGTTCCTCGGGTGGGGGCCGCGCGGGTGCGACGTGGGACTGCCCGCGCGGCCTGGTGACGGTCTCTTGTCGCTAGCCTGGTAGGGGTGGTGTGCTTGGCTGATGGGTCAGAGTTGGGCTGTCCATTCGATGGTCAGGTGTGCGGCCGGGCGCGCAGTGTCCGTTTTCGTTTCCCCTTTGGCACACCGCCCTATGTGGCCGCGAATGTTCCGTGATCATGGAATCATCCGACAGCCTCGGAGGCGCCCGCAGCTAGGGCACCCGCAGCCAGCGCGGATCGCTTCGGCCGGCGGGGGCGGCGCCGCTGGGCCTGGCTGGACCGGCGTATCACCAGTTCCGGCTCGAAGACAACCTGGCGGTGCTGGTGGGCCTGCTCACCGAGCGTCTCGTCTATGAGCAGCTGGGCCGCCGACCGGCCGAGCTGATGGCGGGGCTGGCGTACCGAGGAGAGCGGCACCGCCGCCGCGGCGGCGAAGTCGATGTCGTCGTAACCAACGAGGGCAACGTTCTCCGGGACCCGGATCCGGTGAGCGGTCATTTCCTGGAGCACACCGAGCGCGAGCAGGTCATTCGCGCAGAAGACGGCGGTTGGCCTGGTCTCCGCCGGGAGTTCCGCGAGAGCCGCGCCCGCCTGCTGCCCGGCCGAGACATTAAGCGCCGGAGTTTCAATAACGTACAGGTCACTCGCAGTGCCGTCGGCCCGTTCCAGCGCCCGGACGGCGCCATCGCGGCGGTCGGCCACCTGCCGGATGCTCATCGGCCCCCCGACGAACGCGATCCGCTCGTGGCCCACCGCCAGCAGATGTGACACGGCGAGGTCACCGCCGAGCACGTCATCAACCGATACCGAGCACTGACCACGCGACGGTGACCTGCTGTCGACCAGCACCACCGGGGTGCCCCGGCGCTGCAGCCGGGCCAGGCGCTCGTCGGCGCCGTACACCGGCGTGATCAGGATGCCCTGCACCCGGTGCTCTTCGAGCAGCTCAAGGTAGCGGGATTCCTTCGCCTGCTGGTCGTCGCTGTTGCACAGGATGACGGCCAGCCCGGATTCGCTGGCTGCATCCTCGACACCGCGGGCCACGTCGGTGAAGAACGGGTTCGCCACGTCGAGGACGACGAGCCCGATGGTGCGGCTCCGCCCGGCGCGGAGCTGACGCGCCGACTCGTTCCTGATGAATCCCAGCGACTTGATCGCCGCCTGGACCCGGCTGCGGGTGGACTCCGCGACGGCATCGGGCCGGTTGAGCACGTTGGATACGGTACCCACCGAGACGCCGGCAAGGGCGGCGACCTCCCTGATGCTGACCGGCGCATCGGCCACGGCGTCCTCCTGTGGTGTCAGTGTCATGGGTCTATTGGAACGTGTCAAACCGACTTGCCCGCGTAGCGTGCGTACCCGCGACGGCACCCTCTACGTGGACTCGCAACAGCCGTGAAACCTGTCTGTAACGATTCAAGCATCATGGCCCGGCACCTATTGACAGGCCCGTGACATGGTCCGACACTACTTCACATATTTGAAACGTTCCACGAGATCACAAGCGCACCCCACAGGCCGACGCCCGTAGGCCAACCGGACCCGCACGCCGACCGACACCAGCGACAGCCATAGGCAACCTGCAGCCGTAGGCGAACGACAACCGAGGGCCAAGCCGGCCGCCGTAGGCCAATCGACAACCGAGGGCCAAGCCGGCCGCCGAGGGCCAGCCGACCGCCGTAGGCCAAAGCCCACCTTTCCGGCCCAGGATCGGTGAAAGGTTTCATATCGGATGAATCAACACCTGACTGATGAGCGCGACGCTGATGAGCGCGACCCGGCCCCGGTGCTGGTGCTTGAGCACGCGACCAAGAGATTCGGGGAGGTCCGTGCCCTGGAGGACGGATCCATCACCCTGTACCCGGGCGAGGCACACGCCCTGCTCGGCGAGAACGGTGCCGGCAAGTCGACGCTGGTGAAGATCCTGGCTGGGGTGCACGGCGCGGATAGCGGACAGCTGCTGATCGACGGCGAGCCAGTGGCCTTCAACGGGCCCACAGCCTCACGCGCGGCGGGGATTTCGGTCATATACCAAGAGCCGACACTGTTCCCCGACCTGACCGTAGCGGAGAACATCTTCATGGGCCGGCAGCCGCTGCGCGCCGGCCGGCGAATCGATCGCGCCTCGATGAACCGCCGCGCCAACGAACTGTTCGCCCGGCTGGGGGTTCAGCTCGACCCGGACCGGATCGCGCGAGGGCTGTCGGTCGCGGACCAGCAGATCGCGGAGATCGCCAAGGCGCTGTCGTTCAACGCCCGCGTGCTGGTGATGGACGAGCCGACCGCAGCCCTGACCACCGTCGAGGTGGAGCGGCTGTTCGAGGTGATCCGGGCGCTTCGCACCCAGGGCGCCGCCGTGCTGTTCATCTCGCACCGGCTGGAGGAGGCCTTCGCGAGCTGCCAGCGGGTCACGGTCATGCGCGACGGCCGCTTCACCCGCAGCGCGCTGATCGAGGACGTGACCGTCGACGACATCATCCGGTCCATGGTCGGCCGCGATCTCGACGCGATGTTCCCCAAGACCGCGACCGTGCCAGGAGAGGTCGTCCTCGATGTCGCGCACCTCTGCCGCGAGGGTGTCTTCAACGACATCTCATTCGAGGTCCGGCGGGGCGAGATCGTCGCCCTGGCGGGTCTGGTCGGCGCGGGCCGCAGCGAGGTCGCCCGCGCCATCTTCGGCATCGACAAGCGGACATCGGGCCGGGTCCGGGTCCGGGGCTTGGAGCTGCCCAACGGGAGGCCACTGGCGGCGATGAAGGCCGGGGTCGCGCTCGTCCCGGAGGACCGGCGGCAGCAGGGGCTGGTCATGGACCTGAGCATCGACCAGAACGTCGCGCTCGCCTCGCTGGGCCGGCTGAGCCGATTCGGCCTGATCCGGCGATCGAAGGAACGAGAGCTGGCCATGACGTGGGCCGCTCGCCTGCAGCTGAAATTCGCGCGAATGCGCAACGCGGTCTCGACGCTCTCCGGCGGCAACCAGCAGAAGGTCGTGCTGGGCAAGTGGCTGGCGCGCAGCCCGTCGCTGCTCATCATCGACGAGCCCACCCGCGGCATCGACGTCGGCACCAAGGCTGAGGTGCACCGGCTCCTCGACGGGCTGGTGGCCGAGGGCCTGGCCGTCCTGATGATCTCCTCCGAACTGCCCGAAGTCCTCGGCATGGCCGACCGGGTGCTGGTGCTGCGCGAAGGCCGCATCACCGCCGAGTTCACCCGCGCCGAGGCGGAGGAGAACTCCATCATGCGCGCGGCGACCGGGCAGAACCCGGCGGCGGCAGCATGAGCGAACTGAAGGGGCGCGGTGCCGTCTGGACTGAGGAGCGGGGCACGAGCGACGAGGGAAGGCGGCGCCCCAAAGCGCCCCGCAGGCGAGCGGGAGACAGAGCATGAGCACGGCTGTCATCACGCCCACCCCCACCGCGCGCCCGCGGCGGTTGGAGTCACTGCTGCGGGCCCGCGAACTCGGCATCGCCCTCGCGATCATCGTCGTCTTCGGGCTCACGACACTGAACAACCACGCTTTCGCGCACGCCGCCAGCATCCAGCAGTTGCTGACCGGCGCGGCGCTCATCGCCCTGCTCGGGGTCGGCGAGACCATGGTGATCGTCACCCGCAATGTGGACCTGTCGGTCGGCTCGGTCGTCGGCCTGTCGGCCTACATCGTCGGGGACCTCTTCAAGCACCACCACCAGATGCCGGTGGTGGCGGGCTTCGCCGTCGCCATCGGGCTGGGCGCGGCCATCGGCGCGATCAACGGGCTCGTCACTACCGTGGCCCGCGTTCCGAGCCTGGTGGTGACCCTGGCGATGCTCTACATCGTCCGCGGCATCGACGGCGTGATCGTTAACGGCAAGACGATCGACCCCGCCAGCATTCCGCAGGCCTTCATCACGTTCGGCTACCGGAGCCTGGTCGGCATCCCGTGGCTGGCGATTATCGTCGCGGTCGTCGTGGCGGCGGCCGGCTACGCCATGCGGTCATTCCGCTGGGGCCGTGACCTGTACGCGATCGGGTCCAACCCGGACGCAGCCGCGCTGGCCGGGATCCCGTCCGGACGCCGGGTTTTCACCGCCTTCCTGGTCAGCGGCGCGCTGGCGGGGCTGGCCGGCGCGCTGTTCCTCGCGATACACGCGCAGGTCGATGTCACCGGAGGCATCGGCTACGAGCTGAGCGTGATCGCGGCCGTGGTGGTCGGCGGCGTGGCCATCTTCGGCGGCAGCGGCACCGTGCTCGGCGCCGCGCTCGGCGCGCTGCTGCTGAACACCATCAACCAGGCGCTCGTCGCGACCAAGATCTCCTCGTTCTGGAACGAGGCGATCGCCGGCGCCCTGCTGCTGGCCGCCATCGCGTTCGACCGGTGGCTGAGCCTGCGAGTCGCGCGGAATCTGCGGTCAGCCGAAGGAGCGCACCGTGACCTCTGACGTCGCGACCAGGACTCCGGGCAGCCGCAGGGACAGCGTCGACGGCAGCCGGGGGCGTGCCGCACTGCGTGGCCTGCTCCGGTGGGAGACCGCGCTCGCCGGAGTCTTGATCGCCACCCTGATCTTCGGCTCGTCCACGTCGTCGACCTTCCTGAGCTCGACGAACCTTTTCTACATCGGTCTCAACATGGGTGAGATCGCCATCATGGCGCTGCCGCTCACGCTGATCATCATTACCGGCGAGATCGACCTGTCGGTGGCCTCGATGCTCGGCCTGTCCGGCACCGTCATGGGCGTCCTGTTCAGCCACGGATGGCCGGTCTGGCTGGCGATGGTCGCGGCGCTCGTCGTCGGGGCGCTCGGCGGCACGCTCAACGGGGTACTGGTCGCCAAGCTCGGCCTGCCGTCGATCGCGGTCACCATTGGCACGCTTACCCTGTTCCGCGGCATCGCAGAGATCCTGCTGGCGCCGCGCACGATCACCGGGTTCCCGCCGTCGCTGACGAAGATCGGGGTCGCCCCGGTCCCGGGAACGCAGGTCGCCTACTCTGCGGCGATCTTCCTGATCCTGGCCGTCGTCGCCGGCGTAGTCCTGCACGCCGCGCCGCTGGGCCGCGCGCTGGTCGCCATCGGCCTGCAGCGGGAGGCCGCGCAGTTTGCGGGCATCCGGGTGAACCGGATCAAGTTCTGGCTGTTCGTCCTCTCCGGCGTGATGTGCGCGTTTGCCGGGATCTTGTTCACGCTGAAGAACGCGTCGGTCAGTTACGACGCCGGCACCGGGCTCGAGCTGAACGTCGTCGCGATCGTCCTGTTCGGCGGGGTGTCGATCTTCGGCGGCCGCGGCACAGTCGTCGGCGTCGTGCTCTCGGTCGCGATCGTCGGCTGCCTGCAGCAGGCCCTCACCCAGCGGAACGTCCAGCCCGAAGTGCAGAACATCATCCTCGGCGTCCTGCTGCTGATCAGCGTGGTCATCCCCAACGGCGGTGAAGCCATCCGGCGGATCCGCGACCGAGCCAGACGGCGCGCCTGAACACCCCACACCCCATCTACCGAACCCGCAAGCTCAACCATCCTCAGAAAGGCAACGGCATGCACAGACTATGGACCGCGCGCCGCACGGTGACAGCCGCCCTCGCGGCCACGCTCGTCGGCACGATCGCTGCGGCCTGCGGCTCATCAGGGACCACGGCCACCTCAGGCGCGTCCGCCATCGCGAGCTCCGCTAAGAAGGGGTTGACGGTCTACTACATCCCGAAGGACACCCAGAACCCGTACGAGGTCATCGCCGACCAGGGTGGCCAGACGGCGCTGAAGGAACTCGGCGGCAAGGTCGTCGTCAGCAGCGGCACGGCGGACACCGCCGCGGCGCAGATCCCGTCGATACAGGCGGCCATTCAGGCCCACGCCAGCGCGATCGTCATCGCCGGCAACGACCCGTCGGCGCTGTGCCCGTCGCTGAATCAGGCCGCCGCGGCCGGGATAAAGATCGTCGCATTCGACTCGGACGTCAACTGCGGCACCAGCCCGAGCCATCTGTTCATCAACCAGGCCAACACCCAGCAGATCGGCACCTCTGAGGTCGACCTGCTGGCCAAGGAGATCGGCAGCAAGGGCCAGATCGCCATCCTGTCGGCCGCGGCCAGCGCCACGAACCAGAACGCCTGGATCGTGTACATGAAGCAGGAGTTGAAGAAGTACCCGAACATGAAGCTGGTCACCACGGTCTACGGCAACGACGACCCGGCGACCTCGCTCACCGTGCTGCAGGGTCTGCTGTCGGCCTACCCGAACCTGCGCGGCATCATCTCGCCGACCACCGTCGGCATCTCGACCGCGGCGCAGTACCTGGACACGCACAAGAGCCTGCTCACACACCTGACGTTGACCGGGCTTGGCCTGCCGTCGCAGATGAAGACCTACGTGCACGATGGCACGGTCAAGGAATTCGAGCTGTGGAACCCGAACAACCTGGGCTATCTGGCCGGCTACGCGGCAGCGGGACTCGCCTCGGGCACCACGAGCCTGACCACCGGATCCACGTTCAAGGGCGGCAAGCTCGGCACCTACACCGTTCTCGCGCCGGCCGGCGCGACCGGGCCGTCGGTCGTGCTGGGCCCGCCGACGGTATTCGACGTGTCGAACATCGATCAGTTCAAGTTCTGATCGCAGACCCGGTGCCCGGCCGGCGTGATACCCGCGCCGGCCGGGCACCGACCACCAAGCACGCTGGCCGGTAAACGAGGAGTCATGAATCGGTACTGCTTCCTGCTGCAGGTCCGCCCGGAGCTACTGGACGAGTACTCCGAGCGCCACGCCGCGGTGTGGCCCGACATGCTGCGGGCCCTGGATGAGAGCGGATGGCACCGCTACTCGATCTTCGCCCGTCCTGATGGCCTGCTCATCGGTTACGTCGAAGCAGACGACCTGGCCCGGGCGCAAGCCGCGATGGCCGCCACCGAAGTCAACGCGCGATGGCAGGCGGAGATGAGCCGGTACTTCGTCGGCCTCCAGGGGCAGCGTCCCGACGAGGGCCTGCTGCTGCTCAAGGAGATCTTCAACCTGGACGACCAGCTACGGCGGCTGGCCGATCCGCAGCCAGGACAACAGCCAGGACAAGGACAACAGCCAGGACAAGGAGAGAGGCGATGACCACGACCGCCCCGACGCCCGCTGGTCTGGGCACAGGCGTCACGCACATCGCTCCACGCCGGGTCAGGGTCGGCCTCGTATCCGGTGGGCTCGGCGCGTACTGGCCGCAGTTCCCGGACCTGCTGCCGCAGTTGCAGCGCTCGGCGGCTCGCGTCAGCGAGCGGATGAGCGCGCTCGACTGCGACGTGGTCGACGTGGGCTTCATCTCCGATGCCGAGGACGGCGCGCGCGCCGCGGAGCAGTTGCGGGTCGCTGGCTGCGACCTCATCGTGGGCTTCCTCACCACCTACATGACCGCCTCCATGCTGGTGCCGGTCGCGCAGCGCAGCGGCGCGCCGGTGCTGCTGATCAACCTCCAGCCGACCGAGGCGATGGACCACGCCAGCTTCGACACCGGTCAGTGGCTCGCCTACTGCGGTGCCTGCCCACTGCCGGAGATGGCCAACGCCTTCCTGCGCTGCGGCATCCCGTTCCGCTCGGTGTCGGGCTACGTCGAGGACGAGCGGGCCTGGGCGAAGATCGGCCGCTGGATCAAGGCCGCCGGTGTGCGGAGCGCGCTGCGGCACGGCCGGCACGGGCTGATGGGCCACCTGTATCCGGGCATGCTCGACGTCTCCACCGACCTCACCCTCGTGCCAGCCAACTTCGGCGGGCACATGGAGGTCATCGAGTTCGACGACCTGCGGGTGCGGGCCAACGCCGTCACCGACGCGCAGGTCGCGGCGCGGGTCGCGCTGGCCCGCGAGGTGTTCGAGATCGACCCGTCCGTCCAGGACGAGGACTTCGCCTGGGCGGCCCAGGTGTCGGTCGGCCTGGACCGCCTGGCCGAGGACTTCGCCCTGGACAGCCTGGCCTACTACCACCGCGGCCTGGAGGGCGAGCAGCACGAGCGCCTCGGCGCCGGCATGATTCTCGGCGCCTCACTGCTGACCGCCCGCGGCATTCCCGCCGCAGGCGAGTACGAGCTGCGCACCTCGCTGGCCATGCTGATCGTCGACCGGCTCGGCGGCGGCGGCTCGTTCACCGAACTGCAAGCGCTGAACTTCCGTGACGATGTGGTCGAGATGGGCCACGACGGCCCGGCGCACCTGGCGATCAGCCAACGGCGCCCGCTCCTGCGCGGCCTCGGCATTTACCACGGGAAACGCGGCTGGGGCATCTCCGTCGAGTTCGACGTCACCCACGGCCCGGTCACCACGTTCGGCATCTCCCAGCAGCGTGACGGCAGCTTCCGCTTCGTCGCCTCGCAGGGCCAGGTCGTCCCCGGCCCGCTGCTCAAGATCGGAAACACTACCTCCCGGGTGAGCTTCGGCTGCGATCCGGGTGAGTGGGCCGACGCCTGGAGCGCCACCGGCGTCTCACACCACTGGGCCCTCGGCACCGGCCACCTTATGGCCGAGCTACGCGCGACCGCCGAGCTTCTCGGCGTCGATCTGGTCGAGGTGAATCCCTGACCGTGCCGCCGCCACTTCGCTCTGGTCACCACCACATCGAAAGCGAGTCCCATCATGGCCGATCGTGAGGCCGTCAAGCAGGCCCTCCGCGCACAGAAGATCGAGCTGCCTTCGTGGGCGTTCGGCAATACCGGGACCCGGTTCAAGGTGTTCGCCCAGCCGGGGGTGCCCCGCACGCCGCAGGAAAAGATCGCGGACGCGGCGCAGGTGCACAAGTACACCGGGGTCGCCCCCAGCGTGGCGGTGCACATCCCGTGGGACAAGGTCGATGACTACCGTGAGCTGGCCGCGTTCGCGGTGGACGCGGGGACCGCGATCGGCACGGTCAACGCGAACGTGTTCCAGGACAATGACTACAAGCTGGGCAGCGTCGCCAACCCCGACCCGGCCGTGCGCCGCAAGGCCCTCGATCACCTGCTGGATTGCGTCGACATCATGGACGCCACCGGATCGCGGGATCTGAAGCTGTGGTTCGCTGATGGCACCAATTACCCCGGCCAGGACGACATCCGGGCCCGCCAGGACCGGCTCGCCGAAGCGCTGCACACCGTGTACCAGCGGCTGGGCCCCGACCAGCGGATGCTGCTGGAGTACAAGCTGTTCGAACCGTCCTTCTACACCACCGACGTGCCCGACTGGGGTACCTCCCTGCTGCACTGCCTCGCACTGGGCCCGCAGGCCGCGGTCGTCGTCGACACCGGCCACCACGCTCCCGGCACCAACATCGAGTTCATCGTCGCCATCTTGCTGCGCGCCGGGCGGCTCGGCGGGTTCGACTTCAACAGCCGCTTCTACGCCGACGACGACCTCATGGTCGGCGCCGCCGACCCGTTCCAGCTGTTCCGCATCCTGTACGAAGTCACCGCCGCCGGCGCCCTCGGGCCCGAGGCCGGGATCGCGTTCATGCTCGATCAGTGCCACAACATCGAACCCAAGATCCCCGCGCAAATCCGGTCGGTCATGAACGTCCAGGAAGCCACGGCCAAAGCACTCCTCATCGACACCGAGGCCCTGGCCACCGCCCAGCAAAACGGGGACGTGCTGGGCGCGAACGCGGTCCTGATGGACGCCTACAACACCGACGTGCGGCCGCTCCTCGCGCAACTGCGCGAAGACATGGGCCTGGAACCCGACCCCATCGCCGCCTACCACCGCTCCGGTTACGGGGAGAAGATCACCGCCGACCGCATCGGCGGCACCCCGGCCAGCTGGGGCAGCTAGGGACATAAGGAGTACGCCATGACCCCGCAGGCACCACCCGAGGTCGCCGCGCTGCTGGCCCGCAGCAACCGGCTCGGGTCGGATCCGCGCAACACCAACTACGCCGGCGGTAACACCTCAGCGAAGGGCGAGGTCACCGACCCGGTGACGGGCCGGCCCGCCGGGGTGCTGTGGGTGAAGGGATCCGGCGGTGACCTGGGCACGCTCACCGAGGATGGGCTGGCCGTGCTGCGGCTCGACCGGCTCCGCGCGCTGACCGGCGTCTACCCCGGCGTCGAGCGCGAGGACGAGATGGTCGCCGCCTTCGACTACTGCCTGCATGGCCTGGGCGGGGCGGTGGGGTCAGAACTAGCAGAGCGCGGGGCGGCGCCGTCGATCGACACGGCCATGCACGGGCTCGTCGGCGCGGCGCACGTCGACCATCTGCACCCCGACTCCGGGATCGCCTTCGCGACCGCCGCCGATGGGCCGGCGCTGACCAATGACTGCTTCGGAGACCGGGTCGGCTGGATTCCCTGGCGGCGCCCGGGCTTCCAGCTCGGCCTGGACATCGCCGAGTTCTCCCGCGGCAACCCCCGCGCCATCGGGGTCATTCTCGGCGGGCACGGGATCACGGCCTGGGGCGATACCAGTGATGAATGCGAAGAGGGCTCCCTGGAGATCATCGCCACGGCCCAGAAGTACCTGGATGAGCATGGGCGCACGGAGCCGTTCGGCGATATTGTTATCATTATTCCGACATCCGGATAATGATAATTATCCCGATGCTGCGGTTATGCCGATGTTCGCGGTTCGCGGCGGTCCCGCCGCTGGTCAGGGCGGTGCCCTCGCCGCATA
>DASWFT010000177.1:0-5646 GCA_036394075.1 Streptosporangiaceae bacterium | reverse complement strand
TCAATGTCCCGAAGACGGAGCAGGACGAGCTGGTCGCCCTGATAATGCCGATGCGCGATGACATCGTCGAGGTCGAGTCGCCGGAGACGGGGACACCGCTTCCTGACAGCTACCAGGCTGCGCCCCCTCTGGAGTGATCGGGTGCACGTCAGATTCGTAGGGGTTCTGGATTGCGGCTGGCTGCGGGCCTAGTCTGAGTGTTGTTAAACACTCAGACTAGGAGGCGGCGTGCCTGACGTGCCTGATGAGGTGGCGGAACTTGAGCGCCGGCGGGAGGAGCTTTACCAGGAGCTGGGGCAGGTCGGGGACTTCCGGCGGGGGTCGCTGAACGAGGTGCGGCGCAAGTGCGGGAAGCCGAACTGCGCGTGCGCCGCCCCGGACCACCCGGGCCACGGGCCGCAGTGGAACCTGACCCGGACCGTGGAGGGCCGGACGCGGGCGGTGCACCTGAGACCCGGCCCGGAGCTGGAGAAGGCCCGCCGGGAGGTGGCCGGGTACGAGCGGTTCCGGGACCTGGTCGGACAGGTCACGGAGGTGAACGAGGCGATCTGCCAGGTCCGCCCGGCGGTGCAGGGAGAGGCCGGCGGCGATTTCCCTTCTGGGACGGGAGGGGAAAAAGGGGGCTCCGGGCGGCCCTCGCGCAGGAGAAGGCCGCCGGGCTAGGACGGCTCGCCGCGGAGGCCGCCCGGTCACTGGGCTGCGGCGATGCCGGCATGGAGGCCGCGGAGGCGGTGATCCGGGCCGGGCTGCTGCGGCTGGGCGGCAGCATGCTGGAGCAGGCGCTGGCCGCCGACCGGGGCCACCGCGGCCCGCGCGTCCCGTGCGGCCGGGGGCATGAGGCCGTGCTCGAAGGCTACCGGGACAAGTCCTTCGACACGGTGCTCGGCCTGGTCACCCTCACCCGGGCCTGGTACCACTGCGCGGAGTGCGGGCACGGCCTCGCGCCGCGCGACGCGGAGCTCGGCGTCGCCGGCGCGTCGATGTCGCCGGGCCTGGCCGCGATGAACGACAAGGCCGCAGCGGCCGTGCCGTTCGCCAGGGCCGCGAGCCTGCTGGAGGAACTGGCCGGGATCCGGCTCACCGCCAAGCGCGCCGGGCGGGCGGCCGAGGCCAGCGGCGCCGCCGCCGCGAAGGCCGGCCGGGACCGCGCCCGGCTCATCGCCGCCCGCAGGCTCGTGCCGCTGCCGCCCTCGCCGCTGCCGGACAAGCTCTATGCCGTCATCGACGGCACCGGCGTCCCCGTGACCTCGAAGGAGACCGCCGGGCGGGAGGGGAAGGGCGCGGACGGCCGCGCCCGCACCCGCGAGGTCAAGCTCGCCGTCTTCTTCACCCAGGACAGGCTGGACAAGGACGGCTACCCGGTCCGCGACCGGGACTCCGGCAGCGTGATCGCGACCTTCGAGCCCGCCGGAGCGTTCGCGGACCTGGTGAAAGCGGAAGGGATCCGCCGCGGCGCGGACCACGTCCGCCAGCTCACCATCCTCGGCGACGGGGCCGCCTGGATCTGCTATCCCGATGTCCGGATAGCAGATCTAATCCCGGTGCCGCGGTTATCCCGGCAGTCTTCGCTCCTGGCGCGGTGCTGGGCGGCTTGAGGGATGCGGGCCGGGATAATCAGAGGCGGTCGAGGAAGTCGATGATGTCGTCGGGCGGGCAATAGCGGCCGGGCTCGCCGTCGATGGGGACGGTGCGGTCGAGGGCGCGCTGCTTGAGTTCAAGGTCGGCTTTCAGATAGATCATTGTGGTGCGGGTTGATTCGTGTCCCATCCACAATGCAATGACGGCGACGTCGATGCCTGAGCGGAGCATCCTGACCGCGCAAGAATGCCTCAGGACATGGGGCGTGATGTTCTTGCTGGTCAGGGAGCGGCAGGTGAGCGCGGCGGTGGCGGCGTGGCGTTTGACGCAGTCTTCAATGGCGTCCAGGCTCATCGGCGTGCCGCGCCGGGTCGGGAACACCGGGCTGCCCGGCCCGCCGGGGTTTTCTCCGAGCCATGCGGCCAGGACGGCGACGGTGTCGCGGAGCAGCGGTGTCACCCGGTCTTTCCTGCCCTTGCCGTGACATTCCAGGTGGGGGCCGTCGCCCAGGTGCGTGCCGGCGCGGGTAAGGCCGGTCAGTTCGCTGGCGCGCAGGCCCGTGGTGACGGCGACCAGCATCAGGGCGTGGTCGCGGCGGCCTGTCCAGGTGCCGGGATCGGGTGCCTGCAGGAGAGCAGCGATTTCCTCCTCGCTCAGGTGGGTGACGACAGTGGTCCGGAATCGCTTGCCGGGGACGGCCAGGACACGGGCGATGTCGTCGGCGTGCTCGGGATGCTGCGGCGCGGCGTAGGCGAACATCGAGTGGATGGCGGCGAGCCGCAGATTCCGGGTCCGGGCAGTGTTGCCCCGCTCGTGCTCGAGATGGTCGAGGAAACTGGTGATCAGCGGCGTGCTGAGATCGGCGAAGTCGAGTTCCGAGGGCGCCTTGGCCTTCCGGGCGGCGGCGAAGAGCAGCAGGAGCCGCCACGTGGCCCGGTAGGAGCGGATGGTGTGTTCGCTGGCGTGGAGCTGCCGCATCAGCCTGTCGGTGAAGAACGCCTGCAGGGAAGGCGCGAGGAGCGTCATGACTGCCCAGTCCGGGAAGCGCTGGCAGCGGACTGGCCGGCCCGGTCGATGTGGGCCTGCAGCCGCTGCGCTGCGAGCGCCATCAGTTCCGTCGACGCTGACACGTACCAGTACGTCGACGCTGGCCCCGAATGGCCCATGATGGCGGACAGCCACGGCAGGCGGGCGGGCACGTCGGCGCCGTCGCGGTACCAGCCTGCCAGCATGTTCACGGCGAAGGAGTGACGCAGCCCGTGGATGGTAGGACGGCACCGTCGGGTCCTCGGCCCGAGCCCGGCCGCGGCGACCAGGCTGGTGAAGGTCTTGTGAACGGCGTTGTAGGCGAGGCGGCTCCCGGTGCGGGAGACCAGCATCGCGGGTGCGGCCCGTTCGGGCAGAACCTGGTCGCGGCAGTGCCGGTAGCCGGCGAGCGCGGCGAGGGTAGTCGGGTGGACAGGGACCAGGCGGAAGCTCTGCGCCTTGTCCTTGCGGACGATCAGCATGGCTTCCCCGGCGTCGATGTCGCCGTCGTCGAGTGCGAGCGCCTCGCTGATTCTCAGCCCGGTGACTGACAGCAGCGCGATGAGGACGGTGTAGGTCTCAGCACGCAACGGGCCTCGCAGCCGTCCGGCCGCGGCCTGAAGCGCGGCGATATCGGCAGGCGAGAACAGGTAGGGCACGGGCCGCTGCCGCCGCCGGGGGAACAAGCCTGGCGGCGGGATCTCGTGAGCCGGGTCATGGGCGTGCAGGAAGGTGGCGAAGCCGCGGATTGCTTCCATGCACAGGCCTGGAGCCACCGACCCGTGCCGGGACTGGCCCACCCAGCCCGCTGCCGCCTTGACGGTGAGCGTGTCCTGCTGCCGCTCGCCGAGGTAGTCCAGGAACTGCCGCAGATACCGCTCGGGCCTTAAGAGCTCGCAGCCGAGCGCGCGGCGCAGGGTGAGGTAGTCGTCGAGGTGACCGGCGAGCGTGCGGGCCGGCGGGCTCATGACGCACCGGCCGGAAGCGCGGGCGCGGACGGCGCGGCGGGCCAGGGAGGGGCCAGTGGCCGCAGGGCGGCGACATCGACTTTGGCATACAGCGACGTGGTGCGCTCGTCTTCATGCCGCAGGACCTGGCCGATCTCGGCCAGGGGCGCGCCGGCGGCCTGCATTGCCGTCGCGGCGAGATAGCGCAGCTGATGGGGCCGAACCTTGTCCAGGCCGGCGTGACGGGCGGCCCTGGCCACCGCATGCCCGACGGCGTAACCGGTCAGGCCGCGGTGCGGCGCGACGCTGCGGACGAACAGCTTGCGGTCAAGCGCGGCTGCTGGCCGGCCGCCCCGCAGGTAGGCGATGATCGCCTCGGCGACGTCACGGGGAAGCGGAAGCTGGTCACGCCTGCCGCCTTTCCCGGTGATCACCACGATCCCCGGGCGCCAGTCCACATCCTCAAGCGTCAGCGCGGCGATCTCGCCGGCCCGCAGGCCCATCCGCTTCAGGATCAGCACGATCGCGTAGTCGCGCAGCCCCTGGGCGGTCGTGCGGTCGCACGCGGCCAGCAGCGCGGCAGCTTCCGCTTCGGTCACGAGCGCGGGCATCCGGATCCGCCTCCTGCGGTACGCTCCCGGCACCGTCCCGGCAAGCGGACCCGCGATCCGCCCTTCGGCATACAGCCAGGTCAGGAACGTGCGCAGCATGCTCGCGGTGTTCTGCGTTGTCCCCGGGGCCTGGACCCGTGCCCGGCCGGCCAGGAACCCGGTGACGTCCGGGGCCGTGAGGGCGCTCAGTGGCTCGCCGTCCGGAATGACTGCCGCCAGGAACCGGCGCGCCGAGTCCAGGTGAGCGCTGCGCGTCTTGCCTGCCAGCCCGCGCTCGTCCGCAAGGAACGACCCGAACCGCTCCAGCATCAGCTCGGTGCCGGCCGCCGGCCTGGAAACCGCCGCTGGCCGGACGGCGCCGACGCCGCGCAGGTAGCCGAGCATCCAGGCCAGCGACTGCTCGGTCAGCTGGCTGGAGTGTCCGGCAGCCCGCCGTGCCGCCACGAACTCACCGATCGTCTTGGCCTCGATATCGCCGGCGGTCATGCCGCGTCCGGCGAGCCAGTGGCTCAGGTGCGCCACGGCCTCAAGCTTGCGCCTGGTCCCCGCCGGGGTATAGCCCAGCCGGGCCAGCTCCGCGTCGAACCCGGCAGTGAACGGCTCCAGCGGCCCGGATAACCACACTCGCGACTTACTGTGCATAACTAACCACCTTCCGTGATAGATCACCCTCAGGATCACCGCGCGGAAGGTCGGCTCCCAGAGCCAGGACAGCCGAAATTATCCCGGCATCCTTGGCAAGATCGGCATTGCATTCAGTACCGTCACATGAACCACGGGATAACCGCGGCACCGGGATTAGATCTGGAACATCGCCACCGCCAGGTTCCCGGAGGCCACCCAGATCGTGGACCTGTTCCACGCCCGCGAGCACCTCCACGACCTGGCCCGGTCACTGGAGTTCATGCTCGGCGACCGGAAAGGCGAATGGCTCGCCGCCCGCCTCGAAGACCTCGACTACGGCCACATCGACGGCATCACCGCCGCCGCCCGCGAGTTCCCGCTGGTCGGGGTAAAGAAGGACGAGATGGACACCGCCCTGGGCTACTTCGAGAACAACGCCCCCCGCATGCGCTACCACTGGTTCCGCCAGTGCGGCCTGTTCGTCGGCTCCGGCGTCGTCGAGGCCAGCTGCAAGACCGTCATCGGCCAGCGGCTCAAGCAGTCCGGCATGCACTGGACCGTCAGCGGAGCCGACGCCATCATCGCCCTCCGCTGCAAAGAGGCCAGCAGCCCCCGGGAAGCCATCTGCAACATGCCCCGCACTCAGACGCGCACCGCCTGAACAGGCACCCCGCGAAGAAGATCTTGCCTACCTACAAAATTGACGTGCACCCCCCGACGGGGGCGCACGGTCGTTTCTGTCAGACCCCCGGAGTAGCTTCGAACTCAGGTCCAAACGAGTGGACTTTGAAACGAATCTATGTTCGAATGAATTCTAAGCGGGGCCGCCGGGCGGCCCATCCCCCCGAGCAGCCGGGTGT
>DASWFT010000176.1:0-7020 GCA_036394075.1 Streptosporangiaceae bacterium | reverse complement strand
GGCCTCTTGCAGACGCCCCGAGTATGCACGCGCTGTCATGCTGGCCAACCCAGCCATGATCTCTCCCGGCAAGCTCGACAACTTCCTCAGCGTCAGGCGTGAGCGCCAGAGCCGGCTTGAAGATGGAACCGGCGTCCGGCTTGATGCTGTGGTGTGGGAGGCGGCGTTGCTCACCACGGTCGGTGACACCTCCATACAGAAAGCCCAGCTCGAACACCTGGCCGATCTCACGAAGCGGCCGAACATCAGCGTGCAGGTCCTGCCGCTTGAAGCGGGTGACCATGCCAGCATGTCCGGATCATTCGTCTTGTTCTCGTTCGGCAGGGGTCAAGTCGGGGGACTTTGGGTAGACGACGCGGTTGTTCGTCTTCCTCGCTCCCGATTTTCCCGCTCACGGCTGCCGTTTCAAAGCCCCCTACGGCATCGTGGTGCGCTACTTTACCTAACGCGCCGTGGCGTGCTCAATATCAAACGGGGAAGCTGTTGCGCAAACTCTTTGTAGCGCTCAAAGATACGTTCTGGTGAGGCTAGCTCTGCTGAGGATAGGGTCGTGTGCCGAGATCCCTCCAGGACCTTCAAGTAACTGTCGGGCGGAGATCCCACCAACTGAAAATACCTTGCCGTCAAGAGATCCATCATCGAATGCCATTTTCTGGCCGGATCTTCCGACGCAAAGTGCGCCATGAGTCGGTATTGAATAGCATCGCCGGCTGTCCGGGTACGCACGTAGACGTCATCCAAGGCCTTGCGCTCACGAGGCATATCTCGCCATGACTCTGGGTAATCCACAAGGTGCTCGTAGTGGCGTAGGGCAAGGGATAGTGCGCTTGAGGCCTCAAGAAGTTCGCGGATGAGAGATTCCCGAAGCGCTGCATCCTCCTTTCGTGCTTGCCATCTTTGCGTTACCCAGGCGGCCCAGAGGCCGAGCAGAAACGTGCCGATCACTGCCGTAGATAGAGGCCCCAAGAGACTGAGGATTAACTGCTGCCAAAATGGACGCATGCCGAATTCTATCCAGGCTGCGAGCAGGGAGTAAAGCGGCTAAAGTTGTCCGACTCGAATATCGCCTCAACGCTGCTGCCCGCCGGTCGGCTACTCCCGCCGCGGGAAGCGATCTGAGCCGCCACACGGTCGCTCCGCGAGCCTTGACACGTCGGGCTCGGCTAAGGGATCGCAGCTACGAGGACGGGGGAGGACCAGGATGCCGGGCGATCTGACGGCGGACTTCGCAGCTGCCAGCAACCGAGCTTGCCCGAGCGCAGGTCGAACTCCCCAGCTGCGCTCGCGAACTCCTCGGTAGTCATGAGGACGTCAAGCCCCATCTTGCGGACGCGGCAACGCTCGCCGGCCGTCGGGTCATGCTCGGACAGTGGCACTATGGCATCGGTCCACGTGAGGCCGAGCGCTGTGGATCCTCCACGACTACCCACGGGACACCCGGGTCGAGGGCGCAGGTACAAGGCGCGAAGGCCTGGCCGGCTGCACGCGCACCGCATGGAGCCCGGTTGCTTCGCTCAGGTAGATGTCGGACACGGTCAGCATGAACGCGGGCTATCCCGCTGGTATGGCGCAGATGTGGGACATACGCGGGATCAGGCCTGAGCATAAGGCGGCAGGGACGGAGGAAGACGCAGGTCACAACCAGCAACAGGTCCGCAGAGGTCGCCGTCTGTAAAGCCGTCGGCCCAAGGTGGGACCTATCAGGGTTAAAGCCCGGGTGCGTTCACCCTTGCGAACCATCTGCCTGAATCGTGTATGAGCGTAGTTCGCCGCTGAGGGCCGCGAGGCGCTCCACCACGTAGCTAGCTGCGTCATAGGCAGTGCAGCCAAGGTAGATCGTGCCGTGATCATCGAACAGGCGACCGGCCTGCGGAATCTTTGCCCCGCGCGGACGAGATCAAGTCGCAGCTAGGTTAGCCACCTGCCTGCCTGCCTGCCTGCCTGCCTGCCTGCCTGCCTGGCTTAGCCGGCCGCTTGGCGAGAGGCGGTCACCGGTCGGGCCGATGCCCTTTCGTCGAGGACTTCCGGTGCGAGGTCGGCTCCGCTGGGCCAGGTGATCGTGCCGATCTCTGGATCGATGCGCACTTGGGCAAAGTACTCGGGATCGCGCAATGACTCGAATACTCCGCCACGGCTGCGGAGGTGGGAGAGGTCGACGTCGCCGACCAAGCCGTCTGAGAACGTGAGCCGCAGCCGGTAGTGGCCGAGAATCTGCACGTCGGTGACGTCATGGAGCGCCGTAGGCATGTCTGCACCTTACCTCAGCGGTGGAATCGGCTTCGGGGGCTGATTGGCTGCCACGAGCGCCCAGTCGGCAAGCAACTCCTCTTGGTGCAGCGCGGCCCACTCGACGACATAGCCGAGGACGCGCGGCGGCAGTCGCCCAGCGAGCACGTTCTGGCTAGCATGATGACGCTCCTCGCTCATCGGCGCCGCCTGAAGCCGAGCATTCCACGGCGTCATGGCTGATGGTGGCCCCCTCGGTGCACCGCCGCCGGTGTCTCTGGCCACGATCAGGTCATTCCCGAAGTAGGTGAGCGAGAAGTTCTCTTTGAGGTCGGTGTTGTGGTAAACGGGCTGGACGCTGAAGGTGTAGACGGACAGGTCGGACGCTGGCTGGTTGATAGCGACTATCGTGGCGCTCAGGCTTTTCCGGCAGGCGCCGGGCACGCGCTTGGCGTCGGTTTGTGCCTGCTGCGCGGTGGCGCTGCTGACCGGGATGATGATCTCGGTGACATAGGCCAGCTGGTCGATGGGAACATTGGGCCCAGCAGAGCCGGCCGCGTACCTGAACCCGACTTTCACCGCACCGCGTGCCTGCCTCAGGTCGCGGGCGATGTCACCGTCGAACCTGTCCAGCGCCGCGCAATAGTGACGCGCGATGTCCACGTTCACCAGCGAGGGATCCGGCTGCACCTCAGCGGTGCCGCAGCCGCCGCCCTCACAGGAGGCCCACCTGGCGTTGATCGGCCCAATGCCCGAGCCGAGCCCGCACGCGGCTGCGGCTAAAACGGTGATCACGCCGATAAGCACCACACGTATCCGCATTACCGGCCTCCCTCGGGCGGCGTGGACGGCATCGCCTCTACTACGGGCAGACCCGCAGCGGGGTTCACTCATTGGCCTGCGGCTCAGTGAGGGCGGTTGGGCGGGCTCATCTGGTCACGAACCAGCGTCTTGTCGCGCACAGGTCACCCGTGCGGGCGCGGCACTGACGGGCCAGCCAGCCGACAAGGTGGGCGCGCATAGCGGCGGTGCGGCGCGTCGAATGTGACGAACGTTCGTGACGGAGCGTGGTAGACGACTCAGGGGTGCGAGGGCGCTCCCGAATCCCCTGGTGACTCACCGTTAGGCTGTGGGCGTGGGGTTCTCGGGATGGTCCACGGAGGCCGTGGAGTTCTTCAAGGGCCTTCAGGTCAACAACTCCAAGGGGTACTGGAGCGCACGCAGGGCGTTCTACGAGGCGTCGGTGCGCGAGCCGATGGCCGGACTGCTCGGCGAGCTGAGCGGGGAGTTCGGTCCTGGGCGGATCTCCCGCCCTTACCGGGACGTGCGGTTCCGGGCCGATAAGTCGCCGTACAAGACCGAGATCTACGCGACCTTGGACCGCGGCGGGTATGTGAAGTTCAGCGCGGACGGGCTGACGGCCGCCGTCGGCTACTTCATGATTTCCGCCGCCCAGCTGGAGCGGTACCGGCAGGCGGTCGACGACGAAACCACAGGCACCCAGCTCGTCGGGGTGGTGGAGCGGCTGCGGGCAGAAGGACTCGAGGTCGGTGGCGGCCAGGCCCTGAAGAGCGCTCCGCGCGGGTACCCCAGGGACCATCCCAGGAGCGAACTGCTGCGCTGCAAGGGCCTGATCTGCTGGCGGCACTGGCCGGTGGCGCCCTGGCTGCATACGGCAAAGGCCAAGGACAAGGTGGCCGGCTTCCTGCGCACCGCGGCGCCGCTGCACCATTGGCTTGATCAGAATGTCGGACCCGATCCCGCCTGACCAGCCCAGCCCACGGGCTGGTAGCGGCACTGGGCGCGACGTGGATGGCCGACGGCTCCCGGTGCCGTGCAGCGGCCGACGTCAGCGTCGCCGCGCGTCGAGCCGTCTTAGCCTCAGCTTCCGACCGGTCCCGGCGCGCTCCGCGCGCCCTTGAAGTCGTACAGAAAGTTCTCACCGGTCGGGGCACGGGGGGTGTGTCCGACTCCGACTGATGGTTGACATAGCGGCTTCATCTGATGCTTGACACCGCCCGTCCGGGCATGCCCTGTCGTGACGTCGTTCGTGGCAGGGGGTAGCCGGGCCATGCTCGTGGAGTTGAGTGTCATGAAGCAGCGCTATCACGCCGTTATGGAGGTCATCTCCGGCGCGCCGGTGACCGAGGTGGCCCGCCGGTATGGGGTGTCCCGCCAGGCGGTGCATGGCTGGCTGGGCCGCTATGAGCAGGACGGGTTACCGGGGCTGGCTGACCATTCCCACCGCCCGCATCATCAGCCCCGGCAGCTGGATGCCGGGATTGAGGCGCTGATCTGCCAGCTCCGCCGGGCGCATCCGCGGTGGGGTCCGCGCAGGCTGCTGTTCGAGCTGGGCAAGGCGAGGGTGAGCCCGCTGCCGTCCCGGTCGACCATCTACCGGGTCCTGGTCCGCCATGGCCTGGTCGCGGCTCGCAAGCGCAAGCGGCGCCGCCAGGACTACAAGCGCTGGGAACGCGACCAGCCGATGCAGTTGTGGCAGATTGACGTCACCGCGTCGGTGTTCCTGGCCGACGGGACCGAGTGCAAGCTGATCTCCGGGATCGACGACCATTCCCGGTTCTGCGTGATCGCCACCGTGGTCCGCCGCGCCACCGCCCGGGCCATCTGCCGCGCCTTTCTCGCCGCGATGACCCTCTATGGCATTCCCGATGAGGTGCTGACCGACAATGGCAAGCAGTTCACCGGCCGGTTCGGCAAGCCCCGCCCGGCCGAGGTGCTGTTCGAGCGGATCTGCCGCAAGAACGGCATCCGCCAGCTGCTGACCCGGCCATACTCGCCGACCACGATCGGGAAGGTCGAGCGCTGGCACCAGACCCTGCAAACCGACTTTCTCAACGACGCCTGTCCGTTCGCCACGATCGAGGCCGCTCAGGCCGCGGTGGATGCCTGGCGCCAGGAATACAACCAGGACCGGCCCCACCAGTCGCTGGACATGGCCACCCCGGCCAGCCGGTTCCGGTCCTCGCCACCCGAGGCGGATGATCCGCTGAGGCTGTGGGCGCCTGCTGACCTCAAGCCCGTCACCAGCCCGCCAGCGGCAGCCGAGGACCCTGCCGCCGCCCCGGAGCCTGCCAGCTGGGCGGATGCGGTCGAGGTCGACCGTGTCGTCCCGGCCAGCGGGAACATGATGGTGGGTTCGCAGCAGTTCTGGCTCGGCACGGCCCGCGCCGGGCAGACGGTCACCTTCTGGATCGACACCACCACCGTGCACCTGAGCACCGGCGGGTGGCGGATCAAGACCGTGCCCTCCCGCCTGTCCGAGGTGGACCTGGCCAGGCTGCGCCGCGCCGGTGCCCGCCTGGCAGGCCCCCCGCTGTCGGGGCCGTCCCCGGGTGCCCTGGCCGCGAGCTGGTGCGTGGAAGTCGACCGGCTGGTCAACTCCGCCGGGATCATCACTCTCGGCAGCCAGGTCATCCAGGTCGGCTCCCCGCTGGCCGGGCAGCGCGCCCGCCTCCGCCTCGACGGCAGCGTCATGCACGTCCTCACCCAAGACGGGGTCCTGTGGCGGACCCTGCCGTGTCCCATCCCGCCCGGCCAGCGCCACCGGCTGCAAGGCGTCCGCCTCGCCGGGCCAGACCCGCTGCCAGATCCGGGCCTGGCCGTGCAGCGGCGGGTCTCTGGCCGGGGCGGCATCCAGGTCGCCCGCCAGCGCATCCAGGTCGGCATGACCCACGCAGGCAAGATCGTCACCGTCATCCCCGACGGCGACAGCTTCCGGCTGGTCATCGACGGGGAAGCCGTCGGCGTCGTGCCCCGCACCACCCGTCACGAGATCGGCCGTTACAAGGCTCACGCGACCCACCCCGGAAGGCGGTGACCCATGCCCCGGATAACCCTGGACGTCGCTGACGCGGCCGAGCTGGCGGAGATGCTGCAATTCCTCAGCGACTGGCTGGCCCGCGACCCTGGCCGCCTCGGTGCCTCGCTGGAAGAGTTCGTCGGTCATCCCGCCTACGGCCTCGCCCAGCTGCGCGCCGACCTGGACAAGTTCGTGTTCCTGCTCGGCGGCAGCGACGGCGAGCCCCTCTTCGGGCAGCCACCGCCATAGCCAGTGAGACAATAGCCAGCCGTGGACCACAACCCCTGGTAGCGGCCGGCCGAAGCCGGCCAAGGCTGGATGAGCCGCTACCTGACGTCATCACCCTCGCACCCGACTATGGCGCCCAGCTCCCGCTCTGGGGTGACGGCTTCGGGAACATCGCCTGGCAGTACGAATTCGACACCCACTACCACTGGGACCACGGCTGGGAATCCGACGAGATCGGGGACCGGTGGGCCAGCCAGGCCGAGGATCTGGCCGCGGACGTGCGCGCAGAACTGGGCACCCGAGCCAGGCTCGTCGTCAAGCTGCGGGGCCCAGGCAGCTGACCAGGTCCCGCTGCGAGCTGGCCGATCGTCAGACCGCCCTGACCCGTCGCCGCGTACTACCTCGCGGGCCATCCCATGTTGAGCTGGGAGTGCCCCTCCTGAACCTGCCCGGCCAGCCAAGACTACGCCGGGCCTTGCGGGCCTCAACGTCGTTCGTCCTCGCGCTGCGCGCTGCGGGCGCTCCACGTTGACCCCCGCCGCGGCACCGGCGTTGACTGGCACCTATCCGGGGGAAGCCAGCAGTCCCCGGCCGCCCGCTTGGGCTGGCCAGCCCACCAGCTCTTGCCAGCTCCCTCCAGGACACGCCGGAACGGTCGTGCGTCGCGACGTGGCAGACGATGCGCCACGAGTTCCAGGACAGCCTGGACTTCCTGAATATCAGGACAGCACGGCCACTGCCCGCAG
>DASWFT010000175.1:0-1535 GCA_036394075.1 Streptosporangiaceae bacterium | reverse complement strand
TGCGGCGCACCGAACGGGCTCTGCAAACAGACACCGGGCCGGACATCAGGCTGCTGCTGCACCAGACGGCCGGGATACTGCACGCCGGCCGCGGCCGCCGCCACGAGGCGCTCGAGGAGTTCAGCGCGGCCGAGCACCTGGCATCGCAGCTGGAGGGATCGCAGGCGCTGGCGAGCCAGGTGACCGGCTGGCTGCTCGCCACCCAAGCCCGCCTCGGGCGGCCCGGCGAAGCCCGCGCCTTGCTCGCGGCGCTCGATGACGAGCGGGCCGGCTCCGGTGAGCTACGTAATGCCCGCGCGGTGATCTGCCTCGCGGAAGGCGATCCGGCCGGGGCCCTGGGCGCGGTGCGCGATGTGCTGGATGGCACGGCCCCGGTCCTCGGTTACACAACGGTTGTTGAGGCGGACCTGCTCGCCGGGCTCGCCTACCGTGAGCTTGGTGACCTGCGCGCGGCGAACCAGGCGGCGGAACGCGCGCTGGCCCTGGCCGAGCCTGACCGGCTGGTCCTGCCGTTCGCGATGACCGGCTCAGCACAGCTGCTCGAGGCGCTGCCCCGGCATGAGACAGCACACGCCGCGCTGCTCGCCGACATCCTCGACATCCTGCACGGCGCATCCCCGGCGGCCAAAGACCGGTCCGCATCGCCGCCGGCCGAGGAGCTCAGCCCCGGCGAGCTCAGGGTGCTGCGATATCTCCCGACGAACCTGTCCCGGCCCGAGATCGCCGGCGAACTATCCGTCTCGCCGAACACCATCAGCGCGCACATCCGCAGCATCTACGCCAAGCTCCAGGTCCGTGACCGGTCCTCGGCCGTGCGGCGCGCCCGGGAGCTGCGGCTGCTGGCGGCGGCCGGCCGGAAGCGCTAGCCCGGCGGTAACCGGATCCTGGTGATGCGGGGTCACCTGCCCGCCCTCGACCATGGCCGCATGGACCCGGCACCCGCCCGCTACATGATCCGGATCAACGGGCACCTCGGCGCCACCATGCTGTCGGCGTTCCCGGCACTGGCCCCGCGGCACCACGGCGCACACACCGTGCTCACCGGGCTCCTGGACCAGTCGGCACTATACGGCGTCCTGGCCGAGGTCGAGGCGCTCGGCCTGGACCTGCTCGAGCTCCGAAAGCTCACCCCGGACCGCGAATCACCAGAAACAGGTCACCACCGCTCACCGTGACGGCCACGACCGTCGGGCGCGTCCGTTTCGCTACGAGAAGGTGCCGCTCCCATGGCCAGTGCCCCCGCGGCCTCGCCGCTGCTGGCGGGGATCTGCCCGGAGGCCAGGGCGGTGATGGCGTCGTCCCAGCTGATCCAGGCCATGGGGTGCCGTCGGGGATGCTGGCGCCTGTGCTGGTGAACCGGCTGGTGAAGTCATCGCGATGCAGGAAGGTGGCGTGGGCGATCCCGGCGGATCCGGTCCGCCACCGCGATGCTGGCCCGGTCCCGGTCGAACGCCGCCACGTCCAGGCTGAGCTGGGCGGCGTACCTGCGCAGGTCGCCGTCCTCGAGCGCCTTTTGCCGGTGGAACAGCAGCTCG
>DASWFT010000174.1:0-1832 GCA_036394075.1 Streptosporangiaceae bacterium | reverse complement strand
TCTTCGCGCTGGCGCTGATGGCCGGGTTGAAGCTGGCGAAATATCCGCGCTTGCCCAGGGCCTTGCGCGTCCGGAAGGTATAGCCAAGGAAATCGAAGCTGGTGTGCTCGTAATCTCCCCGGCGGTTCGCGTCCTTGCAGTACACGATCTTCGTCTTCACCGGATGCAGCTCCAGGCCCAGCGAGCCGAGCCGGTCGGCGATAGCCGACCGCAGCTGCCAGGCCTGATCCTCAGAATCGCAGTGCACGATCACATCATCCGCGTAGCGTTCAAACGGGCAGCCGGGAAACTCCTGGCTCATCCACATGTCGAACGCATAGTGCATGAACAGATTAGCCAGCAACGGCGAGATCGGAGATCCCTGCGGGGTTCCCTTATCCCTTGGCGTAATGGTCCCGTCCGGCATCTGCACCGGGGCGACAAGCCACCGCGAGATGCACAGCAGGACCCACCGCTCGCTGGTGTGGTGAGCCACCGCCTTCATCATCAGGTCGTGCGGAACGGAATCGAAAAAGGCGCGGACATCCAGATCCAGCGCCCAGTCCTTCTTCCAGCACCGCTGACGGCACCGGGCCAGCGCGTCATGCGCGCTGCGGCCCGGACGATACCCATAACTATCGGAGTGGAAAACCGGTTCCAGCTCCCGCTCCAGCAACATCGCCGCCGCCGTCTGCGCCACCCGGTCGGCCACATTCGGCACCCCGAGCAAACGCACACCCGCCCCATGATCCTTCGGTATCTCCACGCCCCGCACCGGATCGGGGAAATAACTCCCCGACGACATCCGGTTCCACAGCTTGTACAAATTGGCTCTCAGCTGCTCTTCGAACGTCCCGATGCTGACCGCGTCCACGCCCGGCGCGCCCTTGTTGGCCCGGACCTTCTCCCACGCCCGGTAAATCAGGCGCTTATCGATCTCAAACGACTTCACTACCGGTTCGGATCCGGCCCGCGGCTCATCCCCTGACGGGTTGGCCTCAGGCTGATCCTGGTCTGCACGGCTCCTTCGCTCCAGCCCCATTACAGGACCTTCACCGCTACTACGAGCCGTCCCGCCCCTGTGCCCCGCCTCGGTACTCTGCCGCTCGCAGTGTCCGCCGCTCGCGGTCCTCCCTCTCGTGACCAGGCACCATGGTCCCGGCCACCGCTATCGGGGCGACAGGTTCTCCTGTTCCATGCCAGCGCCCGCGACGAGCTCACGCCACCTCTACACCGGACACCGCCAGGGCAGCACGCAGGCAGCCCCCTGACCCAGGACACCCCGTAACAGGATGCCTTTATCCCGGAAACTCTGTAACTCTCCGGTTTTGATGTCACCGTAGGCTCTTTCGATGCGTCATCAGTGGTTCACTCACGTTCGTCTTCTCGCCGCACACCTGACCCGTCAACGCGGGCCTTTTCCGTAACGCTCACCACCCCGGCTCTTAACCGGCGCAGCTCACGGTGGTTTGGGTCCCCCACCTGCATTGGCGAACCCGGAGGGCCAAAATCCTCCATCACTGGCACAGCACGGTTCATGCTGGCGATTCTTCTACATCGCCACCACTCTCCTTTCAGGACGCACTACAGATCGAGCCGTACGCGCGCGGCCTTGTCGGCGCGAGCCTGACAGCGAGCGACCGGACTGTTCTGAGCGGGCACCTTGTTGCGCGCGGCGGGCGCCGGTGAAGGGGCGGCCTCTTCCTCACGAACCAAGTGTGCGCATAGTTATTGGCGCTGCTAGCGGGTGTATCCGCAGGTCAAACGAGCTAGCAGGGAGCGATCACGCGTCTGACCTTGCCTGGCGGCCGATTCACCACTCTCCATTCGCTCCCAGCCCGCTCCCGGAATCA
>DASWFT010000173.1:0-3645 GCA_036394075.1 Streptosporangiaceae bacterium | reverse complement strand
GGGGTGGTGGTGATGACGGGCGGGTCGCCGAGTTTGCGCCGCAGGCGGCTGATGGTGACGGTGACGGTGGTGGTGAACGGGTCGGCGTGCTCGTCCCATGCTGTCTCGAGGAGATCCTCCGCGGACAGGAACGCAGGGCTGGCGTGCAGCAGGGCCTCCAGGACGGCGAACTCCTTGACCGACAGGTCCAGCGGCCGTCCGTCGCGGGTCGCGATCCGCGCAACGGGGTCGAGTTCGATCCCGGCCTGGCGCAGGATGCGGGCTCGCGCGGCGGGCTGGCGGCGGGCGAGGGCGCGGATGCGCAGCACGAGCTCGGGGAAGTGGAACGGCTTGGCGAGGTAGTCGTCGGCGCCCAGGCCCAGGCCGCTGACCCGGTCCTGCGGCGAGCCGGCCGCGGTCAGCATCAGCACCATGGCCCGCTGGTCGCGGGAGGTGATCATCTGGCAGAGGGCGTCGCTGTGGATGCCGGGCAGATCGCGGTCCAGGATGACCACGTCGTAGGCGTTGACGTCGAGTCTGGCCGCGGCTTCCAGCCCGTCGCGGGCGATGTCCACGGCCATGCCCTGGTCTCGCAGGCCCTCGGCTACCCGGTCGGCGAGGGAGCGGGCGTCCTCGGCCACCAGGACCCTCATACCGGCACTACTGCCTGGCTGGCGGTGATGGCGGCGGCGCGCGGTGCCAGCGGCAGCGTGATCGTGACCGTGAGGCCGCCGCCCGGCCTGGCCTGCAGCTGCAGGGAGCCGCGGTGCGCTTCGGTGATCGCCGCGACGATCGACAGGCCGAGCCCGGCGCCGTCATCTGAGCCGGTGCGGTCGGCGCCGAGCCGCCGGAATGGCTGGGCCAGCCCGGCGACCTGGGCCGGGTCCAGGATGTCGCCGCCGTTCTCGATGATCAGCCGCGCCGCGCCATCGCCAGCCGTGGTGGTGATGCGGATCCAGCCGCCGTCGCGGTTGTGGCTGACGGCGTTGCCGATCACGTTGTCGGCCATCCGGCGCAGCAGCGGCTGGCTGCCCTCGACCCAGATGCCCTCGCTGCCGGCGAGGTGCTGCACGGCCAGGTTCCTGGCGGTGATGGCATCCTCATACGCGGCTAGGGCCGCCGACACGACGTAGTCCAGCGGGAGCACGGCCCGGCCGGGCAGCGCGCCGTGCTGGGCGCGGGCGAGCACGAGCAGCCCTTCCAGCAGCTGGTCGGCCTTGTCGAGCTCGGCGCGGACCTGGCCGGCCAGCGTGATCGTCTCGGGCGGCACCGGCCCGGGCTTGGCCACGGCGACATCCAGTGACACGCGACCGCGCGGACCGAGGCGACGAGAGTGCTGGCACACGCGGGGGCCACCGTCGCCGCCGCAGGTCCCGACGTGCTCACCATCACCGGGATTGATGCCGAACGAGCCGTAGT
This sequence comes from Streptosporangiaceae bacterium, assembly GCA_036394075.1. Classification (GTDB taxonomy): domain Bacteria; phylum Actinomycetota; class Actinomycetes; order Streptosporangiales; family Streptosporangiaceae; genus JAWWPY01. The sequence goes on along the minus strand of DASWFT010000173.1, from coordinate 2,247 downwards.
GCTCCTGTCCGAGCACGCGGTCCCGTTCAGCGAGGTATCCGCCCACCGGGCGACGCTGGAGGAGGCCTACCTGGAACTCACCCGGGAGGCCGTCGAGTTCAGGGCGGCAGAGGCGGAGGCGGCATCATGGTAGCGCTTGGCACGCGCCGGCCGGATCGGAGCGCCGGGCGGCGCGACGGGTTCGCACGGCTGCTGCGCGCGGAGTGGACGAAGTTCCGGACGGTCCGCGGCTGGGTCATCACCATCCTCGTCGCGGCGGCGCTGCCCACGGGGTTCGCGCTGCTCAACATGGGCCAATGCACTGGGTGCCTCGCCCCGCTGACGGGACCGGGCGGCGAGGCGGTAACCGACCAGTTCTCCTTCGTGCACCGGACGCTGGCCGGAGACGGCAGCATCACTGTCCGGGTCACCTCCCTGACCGGCCTGTACTCAAGCTCCGGCGGCGGCTCGTCAGCCGTCGGCGGCCCGTTGGCGGGAAACCCGACCGCCGGCTGGACGCCGGACATCGAGCCGTGGTCCAAGACCGGGATCATCATCAAGGCGTCCACCAAGCCGGCGTCGGCGTACGCGGCGATGATGGTCACCGGCAGCCACGGGGTGCGGATGCAGTGGAACTACACCGGAGACACCGCGGGCCTGGCCGGGAACGTCACCGCGGCATCCCCGCGCTGGCTGCGCCTGGTCCGGCACGGCGACACCATCACCGGCTACGACTCCGCCGACGGCACCAGCTGGACCAAGGTCGCCACCGTCACCCTCACCGGCTTGCCGGCCACCGCCCAGGCCGGGCTGTTCGCGACATCTCCTGCCCGCAACATGGTGATCAGCCAGTCCGCTATCGGCGGGTCCGCAACCTCTGTCAGTCACCACCCAGGACACCGGCGCCTTCGATCACCTCAGCCTCGGCGGCACCTGGCCAGGCGGAGCGTGGACCGGCGACGACGTCGGGGACACCTCTGGCCCCAACGGGCTGAACGAGTTCCGCCAGGCCGGCGCCGGGTTCACCGTCAGCGGCAGCGGCGACATCGCTCCGGTCTTGCCCGGCCAGATGGGGGGCGGCATGCAGATCGAGTACGCCATCAGTGTCGGCTCGTTCGCCGCACTGATCGCGGCGGCCGTCCTGGGTGCGCTGTTCATCACCGCCGAGTACCGGCGCGGTCTCATCCGCCTCACGCTGGCCGCGTCCCCGCGCCGCGGCCGGGTCCTCGCGGCGAAGGCCATCGTGATCGGCGCGGTCACGTTCGCCGCCGGGATCGCCGGAATAGCGATCGCGCTCCCGGTCGGCCTGGGGAAGCTCCGCGGCGACGGCAACCCGATCCTGCCCGTGACAGCGCTCACCGAGGTGCGCGTCATCGCCGGGGCCGCCGCCCTCATCGCCGTTGGCTCCGTCCTGGCCCTGGCCGTCGGCGCGGTGCTGCGGCGCGGCGCGCTCACGGTCACCGTCGTGATCGTCGGGATCGTGCTGCCGTACCTGCTCGCGATCACCGCCCTGCCCCCCGGCGTCGGAGACTGGATGCTGCGGATCACCCCGGCCGCCGCCATCGCCGTCGAGCAGAGCATCCCGGCGTATCCGCAGGTCACCAGCGCCTATACGCCAATGTACGGTTACTTCCCGCTCGCGCCGTGGGCCGGGTTCGCGGTGCTGTGCGCCTGGACCGTAGCCGCCTTGGCGCTTGCCGCTTTCCTGCTGCATCGGAGGGACGCATGAGCCGGACCCTGCTTGCTTTGCGCCTCCGGCGCGCTTGGACCCGCCTCCTTCCCTCGTCGCTCGTTCCTCGCTCCTCAGTCCAGTCGGCGGCGCGCGCCTTTGGCGCGGAGTGGACGAAGCTGCGCACGGCCGGCGGCACCGGCTGGCTGCTGCTCGCCGTCATCGTCCTCACCGCGGCCGTCGGCCCGGCCGCGGCGGGGTCGGTGACCTGCCACGTCGCCGGCGGGTGCGGCCAGGATCCCGCGAAGCTCTCCCTCACCGGGGTCTATCTCGGGCAGGCGGTGGCCGCGATCCTCGCCGTGCTGGCGATTGGCGGCGAGTACGGCACCGGGATGATCCGCGTTACGTTCGCCGCGATGCCCCGCCGGGTCTCCGTTCTCGCCGCCAAGGCCGCCGTCGTAACGGGCCTGGTGCTGGCGGCCGGGACCGTCGCCGCGGCCGGGTCGGTGCTGGCCGCGCAGTTCATCCTGCCCGGCCACGGCCTGGCCGGCCCGCCGCTGTCGCTGGGCAACGGCGCCGACCTGCGCGCGGCCCTCGGC
>DASWFT010000172.1:0-6381 GCA_036394075.1 Streptosporangiaceae bacterium | reverse complement strand
GCGCGCCGCCCTGGCGGCGCGCCAGCCGATGGGCCGCCTGGTCTCCGCGGCCGAGGTGGCCGCGGCCATCGCCTACCTCGCCAGCCCGCTGTCCGGGGCGACCACCGGCATTGCCCTGGCCGTGGACGGCGGCATGTCCGGGCTGCGCCTGCGGCCTCCCGGCCAGGCCCTCCGCTGAACGGGCCTCCGTGGCGACCCCAGTTCGACACGATTAGAACCGTAGCGAACCCGGGATCGTCACGCTTACGGCTGAGACGAAGCGGAGAGTGACACGGTGACGATAGATCGGATGACTCTATTCAAGCGCTGGCACATCGCTGAGGTGGAGAGCGGCTCCCAAAGGCTTGACAGCCACCACATATCGTTTCGGTGACGGTCTGCGCCTTGCGTGCATATCGGCGTTGACATGCCGGATACATCGGATCTATTTTCCAGGCACACGACCGGGGTTCTGTTCACTGGCGGACGCGAGGGCGCGGACCGCAGGCCCGAGGGAGTGGACACAGGAGGACCGATGGCAATTCGCAGACGTTTCGGCGTGTCCGTCTCGGCCGCGATCGCGGTCGCGGCACTGCTTGCTGCATGCAGCTCTGGTAGCTCCAGTAGCTCTAGTGGCTCCGGCAGCAACTCATCCAGCTCCGGGCCGGTCAAGATCGGCGTGGACCTCACCTACAACAACACGGCGTTCTGGTCCGCGTACATCAATTATGAGACCCAGTACGCGAAGCAACTGAACATCAAGCTGCTCGGCCCGCTTCTCTCCGCGGCCAGCGCCAGCCTGCAAAACCAGCAGATCGTGGAGCTTGTCAACCAGGGGGCCAAGGCGATCATCGTGAACCCCGAGACCGCTACCAGCCTCGGCCCGGCCATCACCTATGCGGCCAACCACCACGTGCAACTGATCTCCGTCGACACGATCGTCGGAGTCGGCAAGGTGTACATGGTCGTGCGGGCATCCAACCTGATCTACGGCCAGAACGCGTGCGCCTACGTCAGCTCCATCGCGAAGTCCGGCTACGTCCTCGAACTGCAGGGCGACCTGGCCTCCTCGAACGGCGCCGACCGGGCCACCGGCTTCGAGGCCTGCATGGCCGCCAACGACCCCGGAGTCAAGATCCTCAAGAAGCCCACCGTCTGGACGGACGCGACCGCGGTAACCGACGCGCAGAACGCGGTCAACGCGTACGGCAGCCAGCTCAAGGCCATCTACTCGGCGTGGAGCAGCCCGGACACCGGAATCATCCCGCTGCTCAAGGCCAAGGGCCTGACCGGAAAGGTCGCGCTGATCAGCGACGACGGTGTCCCCTTCGAGATGTGCTACATCGGCAAGGGCACGGTCAGCGCGTCCCAGTCACAGCCGGCCAACCTGTACGCGTACTGGGCGCTCAAGTACGCGGTCGATGCCGCTAACGGAGTCAAGCTGCAGTCCGGCCAGCCGGGCGGTGGCGCACCCACCCTGCAGATGGTCAGCTATCAGGGAGATTCCAACCTCGCCGACCCGATCGTCGCCCCGTTCGTCACGAAGACCGCCACGACCTTTACGGTCAAGCCGACCAGCGGGCTGCCCGGAACCGTGACGACCACCCCGGTTACCGACGCCAAGCTCTGGGGCAACGTCTACGGCGCCGCGCACGGCGGCGTCTGCAGCGCATCCGCAACTGGATGAGCGAGCAGATCGCGTTTGCTGCCTCGGCTGCCGCACCGGCAGCCGAGGCAGCAGGCATCCACAAGCAGTTCGGCAGCACACAGGCGCTGCGCGGGGTGGATCTCACCCTGTACCCCGGCCGCTGCCTGGGCCTGGTCGGCCGGAACGGCGCGGGCAAGTCCACGCTGGTGTCGATCCTGAGCGGCATCTATCCGGCCGACAGCGGCGAGGTCCGTTTCGACGGCGTTCCCGCGCCCCCGCTGGGTAACGTCAGCGCCTGGCGCGACCGGATCGCCACCGTCTTCCAGCACTCGATGGTGGTCCCCGGGCTCACCGTCGCCGAGAACGTGTTCCTCGGCCGTCAGCCCCGGCGTGCGGGGCTGATCGACTGGCGCCGGATGCGCGAGCAGACCCGCCAGGTCATGGCCGAGTGGGGCTTCCAGATCGATGTGAACCAGCCTTGCGCGGATCTCACCGTGGAGCAGCGGCAGATCGTCGAGATAGCCAGGGCGCTCGCCGCGGGGACCCGCTGCCTGCTGCTCGACGAACCTACGGCGGCGCTGGAGCGTGGCGCCATCGAGCGGCTGTTCGCGCGGGTCAGGCAGCTCACCGCGAGCGGTGTCGCGGTCCTCTACATCTCGCACCACCTTGAGGAAGTCTTCGAGATCTGCCAGGACGCTGCGGTCATCCGGGACGGTGAGCTGGTGCTCACCGGACCAGCCTCCGGCCTGTCCAAAGACGACCTGGTGACCGCGATGGTCGGCCCGGACGCGGCCGCCACGCGAGCCGACCTGACGCGGGCCGGAGCCGGGAGGTCCGCGGCGGCACCGGCAGCCGACCGGGGCGCGCCCCTTCTGGTGATCGATCACGTGTCCGCAGAGTCGCCGGGCGGCCGGGTCAGGGACACCTCGCTCCAGGTGCGGCCCGGTGAGCGGGTGGGCATGACGGGCCTGCTCAGCGCCGGTGTCAGCACGCTGGCCCGGATCGTCGCGGGTGCCGCACCCTATGAGTCGGGCCGCGTGCTCCTCGACGGCAAGGACCTCCCCCCGGGACGGCGTGACCTGGCCCTGCGGGCGGGTGTGGGCTATCTCCCCGAGGACCGGCAGGCCGACGGCTTCGTGTCCGCTCTCGGCGTCGCCGAGAACAGCACCATGACCATCACCGACTGGCTGGCCCGGCTGGCGGGCTTCCTGCGTCCCCAGACCAGGGCGGCGGCCGCGGCGCCGCTGACCCGGGCACTGTCCATCATGTCGGCGGGGCCGGACCAGCCGGTGGGTGAGCTTTCTGGCGGGAACCAGCAGAAGGTCACCGCGGCCCGCGCTTTGGCCCGCAAGCCCCGGCTCATCGTCGCCATCACCCCGACCCGCGGCGTGGACGTGGCGTCCAAGACCCTGCTCCTGGCCGAGCTCGCCCGGGTGACCGCGGAGACCGGAGCGGCGCTCCTGCTCGCCACTGATGAGCTTGACGACCTGGCCATCTGTGATCGCGTCATCGTGCTGGTCCGCGGTGAGCGTTTCACCGAGTTCACCGAGCCACCCTTCGACCGTGAGGCTCTCATCGCGGCGACCGAGGGCATGGCCCGGGACGCGGCCGCGGGCAGCGGCGCCGGCCAAGGGAATGCCAGTACCAGCGGCCGGCCGGCCGGCGCCCCGCCCGCCAGCCAGGCCGACAGCCCACCCGACTCCGACCGACAGGGGCCACCATGACCGAGCCAGTGGACTCCGGCGCCACAGCAGTCGCCGACCGCGGCCGGGCCGAGGTAGAAGCCGTCCTCCAGGGACGCAGCCGGCGCACTGCCGCGGTCTCGCTGATCCGCGAGGCCGCGCTGCTGCCGGTCCTTGTCCTGCTGATCGTCGTCGGCAGCCTGGTCAGCAGCGCGTTCCTCACCGTCTCCAACTTCTCCGGCATCGGGGAGCAGATCGCAGCCCTCGGCGTCACGGTGGTCGGTGAGAGCCTCATCCTGCTCATCGGTGGGATGGACCTCTCTCTGGAGGGAACCTACGGGCTCGCACCGATGGTCGCGGCGTGGCTGATGGTGCCCGTCGCCGAGTTCGGTTCTGGCACGAAGCTGAGCCCCTATCTGGCGATCGTTGTCCTGCTCGCGGTGGGCGCCACCGTCGGCCTGCTGAATGGCCTGATGATCGTCAAGGGACGGCTGAACGGGTTCATCGTGACGCTCGCCATGACGATCATCCTGGCCGGGCTGCAACTGGGCATCGTGCACGGCAACACGCTGTTCAACCTTCCCTCCGCGTTCCTCTACCTAGGCTCCGCCAGCTTCGGCGCCGTCCCCGTCTCGTTCATCTTCGCGGCGATCGTCTTCGTCGCTGTCGGGCTCTTCCTGCGCTACCACCGCACGGGCCGGGCGATCTACGCGGTAGGCGGCAACCTGTCGGCGGCGCGTGCCGCGGGTATCAAAGTCGACCGGATCAGGATCGGCGTATACATCGCCGGCAGCATCCTCGCGGCGATCGGCGGGCTGATGGAAGCGGGCCGGGTCAGCGCCGTCACCGGCCAGCAGGGCTTCCAGGAGGGCATCATCTTCCCGGTCTTCGCCGCCGCGGTGATCGGCGGAGTGAGCCTGAGAGGGGGGCGGGGGAACATGGTGGGCGCGGCGTCCGGTGTCCTCCTGCTCGGCGTGGTGCAGAACATCCTGGACCTGGCCAACACCCCCAACTACTGGATCGAGGCAATTGACGGCGTGGTCATTCTCATCGCGCTCATCCTGGCCAGGGTGATCGGTGGCGAGGCGACGGCCGAGTGATCCGCAGCCCAGGGACCCGCAGCCGATCAAGCGACAGGCCAGGGCTGTGCCCTGACGGGGGATGCGACGCATGACCACGATTGTTGGCTTCGACACCTTCGACGTGCGTTTCCCGACCTCGCGGACGCTGGATGGGTCGGACGCGATGAACCAGAGCCCCGACTATTCGGCCGCTGCCCTGGTGCTGCGGACCGATGCGGCGGACGGGCTGGCCGGGCACTCCCACGTCTTCACGATCGGGCGGGGCAACGACATCCAGCTCGCGGCGGTCCGGGCACTCGAGCCACTCCTGGCCAACCGCGACGTGGACGAGGTCCTGTCCGACCTCGGCGCGCTGTCCCGGCGGCTGGTGGGCGACAGCCCGCTGCGCTGGCTGGGTCCCGAACGCGGGGTTGTTCACATGGCCATCGGGGCGGTGCTGAACGCATGCTGGGACCTGGCCGCCCGGCGCGCGGGCAAGCCGCTTTGGCACTTCCTCGCGGACATGTCCGCCGAGGAGATCGTCTCCCTGGTCGATTTCAGGTATCTCACCGATGCGCTCACCCCCGATGATGCCTTTGAGCTGCTCGAACGGGGCACGTCTGGGAGAGCCGGGCGCCGCCAGGTGCTGGAGCGTGACGGCTACCCGGCCTACACCACCGCCCCCGGCTGGCTCGGCTATTCCGACGAACGGCTCGCCGAGCTGTGCGCGGAGTCCGTCCAGGACGGCTTCACCCAGGTCAAGCTCAAGGTGGGCGCGAACCTGGACGATGACCAGCGGCGCTGCGGGATCGCCCGGGACGTCGTCGGTGAAGACGTCGCCATTGCGCTGGACGCGAACCAGGTCTGGGACGTCCCGGACGCGATCGCCTGGATGCGCGAGCTAGCCCCTGTCCGGCCCACCTGGATCGAGGAGCCGACCAGCCCGGACGATATCCTCGGCACTGCCGTGATCCGGCAGGGCGTGAAGCCGGTCCGGGTGGCTACCGGCGAGCATGTCGCCAACCGGGTGATCTTCAAGCAGCTCCTCCAGGCGGAGGCCATCGACATCATGCAGATCGACGCCTGCCGGGTGGCCGGGGTGAACGAGAACATCGCGAACCTGCTCCTCGCGGCCAAGTTCGGCGTCCCGGTCTGCCCGCATGCGGGCGGGGTCGGCCTGTGCGAGATGGTCCAGCATCTGTCGATGTTCGATTACGTCGCGCTGTCGGGGACGATGGACGGCCGCCAGATCGAGTGGATCGACCACCTGCACGAGCACTTCACGGCGCCGGCCCGGGTGGACCGGGGGCGCTACGTGGCGCCGACCGAGCCCGGGGCGTCCGCGGAGTTCAGGCCCGAGTCGCTGACGGAGTTCTCGTTCCCCGGCGGGCCCGCGTGGCGTCCAGGAACATGATTATCGACGCGCACCATCATGTATGGGATCCCGATGCCCGGGCGCACGGCTGGCTCGACGGGCTCCCCGCGTTGCGCCGCCGGTTCAGCTTCGCGGACTTCACCCGGATCAGCGCGGAACACGGGGTGAGTGCCAGCGTCCTGGTTCAGGTGCTGGCCAGCGCGGCGGAAACCGAGGAGTTCCTCGCCTTGGCGGCCGAGCCCGGCGTGGTCGCGGGCGTGGTGGGGTGGGCCGACCTGACCGCCCCCGACGTGGCGGCCGAGATCGCGCGGCTGCGGCAGGTGCCCGGGGGCGGCCGGCTCGTCGGAATCCGCCACCTGGTCCAGGACGAGCCGGATCCGGGCTGGCTCGACCGGCACGACGTGCGGCGCGGCCTGCGCGCGGTCGGCCAGGCTGGCCTCGCATACGACCTGCTGGTCCGCCCGGAGCAGTTGCCCGCCGCGATCCACGTGGCCAGCGACCTCGGCGACGTGCGCTTCGTCCTCGATCATGGGGCGAAGCCGGACATCGCGTCCGGCCATCTCGAGCCGTGGTCCGGCCTGGTCGCAGAGCTGGCCCGCAGGCCGAACGTGATGTGCAAGCTGTCCGGCCTGGTCA
>DASWFT010000171.1:0-2001 GCA_036394075.1 Streptosporangiaceae bacterium | reverse complement strand
TTCTGGGGCACTCTATGTAGGTGAAGTGCCTGGGTTTGGCGCTGGTCGCGATCGCCCTCGTCCTCGGGTGCGGCACTCTCGAGGGCCCGCGCACCGGCACGATCAGTCCTCCAACCGATGCGCTTGCGCGCTGGAAGGACTTCCCCGCCGACCGGGTGCCACGCCCGATCGTGCTGCTCGACGATTTCCTTGCTGGTCAGGCCTTCGATACCGGCGAAGCCAAGCTCGCTGCAGTGTGTGGCAAGTTCGCGATGAGCGTGCCCTTTCCCGCTGAGGTGCCCCATCAGGCCGAGGCGAGCTGGCCGGATGGCACCGGTTACACCTACCCCGCAGTCTCCGCCGGCGATGCCTTTGCCGGCATGCAGGGCGGTCCAGGCGCCGCGTCGCCCGACTGCTCAACGGTGGCGCCCCTGCCGCTCACGGCTGCGCGTTTTGGCCCCGCCGCTTTCACCACCGATCGCGGTAAGGCCCAGATTTCGGCCTGGCTCTTCAAGGCCACCGGTGCACGGGTCGAGCTGGCGCAGCCTGCCGTGCCAAAGACTTCGATCTGGGGCGGCGGCGTTACCGATGCCTGGATTAGCGACACCGCCACCGTGAGCCCGGATGGGCGTGTGATCACGTACACCTTCGTCGGTGCCGCGCCGCCCGATCAGCCGTGCGGCGCCGACTACACAGGGGTGGTCGCTGAGTCCAACCATGCGGTGGCGGTCGCAGTGCAATCTTCGCCCGGACGAGTGGTGGGCGGCGGGAACGCATGTCCGGCGATCGGCTACCTACGAACGGTGACGATCCAGCTCGCGGGCCCGCTCGGCGGGCGCGTGCTGGTCGACGCGTCGGCCCATGTCGTCGCGGTGTGCCCAGAGGCGGTCAGGGCCGGCTGCTAGCCCGCGGCGCGGCGGGACAGGAACGTGCTGTACACGAACAGCACAGCGCCGAGCAGGTAACAGGCGATCCCGACAGCGACCAGGATGCCTCCGGTGGTGTTCTGCAACAGCGCCCCGAGCCCCATCGCCATCACTGACGTGCCGACCGCGAGCGCGGCCCAGCCCTGGAGGTGGGTGACCCTCGGGGTCACCCGGGCCAGCGGCCACAGCCAGACGCCCTTCATCCAGGCCGGAAAATCCCTGCGCCCGATCAGGAACAGGCCCATGGCGAACATGGCCACCCCGAATACATACGTGATCACCAGGAAGGCGTTGCCCACGGCCGGGCATTGTAGCCATCCCGCCCTGACCGGCGACTCCCGGTAGCCTTTGTCATCGTGCCCCTGCCGCCCGATCTCCACGTGCACACCGAATGGTCTTGGGACGCCCCCCGCGGGCACATGGACCGTTCCTGCGAGCGGGCCCTGGAGATCGGCCTGCCCGCCATCGCGTTCACCGAGCACGCCGATTGGGCCCTGGTGCACGAAGGCCAGCACGCGGTCGACATCGCCGGCTATTTCGAAGCGGTCGAACGCTGCCGCGCGAAGTTCAAGGGGCTGCGCATCCTCACCGGAATCGAGCTCGGGGAGCCGCACTGGTTCCCGAAGGAGACCGCAGATATGCTGGCCGCCGGCCCCCTCGACCGGGTGCACGGATCCATCCACTGCATCCGTCTCGACGGCGGCTTGCTCGACGCCAGCCAGTTCCGCCAGCGCCCGGGCCTCGACTTTCCGGCCGCGGTCCGCGAGTACTTTCGCGAGACCCTGGCCATGGTCGACAGCGGCCAGCCATTCGAGACGCTCGCGCACCTCGATTACCCGAAGCGCTACTGGCTCGACGGGCTGGCGCCATACCGCGAGCAGGACTACGAGGTGGAGATCCGCGCCATCCTCACCGCGGCCGCGCGCACAGGGCGCGTGCTGGAGGTGAACACCACCCGCGGCCACACGCTCTGCCCGGGCATCACTGTGGTGCGCTGGTGGCGCGAGGTGGGGGGGCAGGCGGTGCAGTTCGGCAGCGACGCCCACCGGCCTGACAACGTCGCCGACGGCTTCCTGCTTGCGACCCAGATGGTCGA
>DASWFT010000170.1:0-12799 GCA_036394075.1 Streptosporangiaceae bacterium | reverse complement strand
GCCGCTGCTCGAACTCCCGCCACGGAACCGGTGGGTTGTTCCACCCCATCGCCTGTCGCCTGCCCGTTTCTAGTCGTAACTGGCTTCTATGAACCAGCGGCCATCCTCCAGGGTCACCAGCCAGGCGTTCTCGTCGTCGGTGACCATCTGGAACCGGGCTCGGCGGCGCGCCTTCTCGGGCTCCCACCACCATTCGGTGACCGGCCAGGGGCCGGCCCAGGCGATGACAGGCAGCGGCGGTCCCGGCCCAGCGGCGAGCCGCGCCGGGGCAGCGGATACGCAGGCCCGGCCCGTGACCGTGACCGGCGTATCCGACGCATCGGTGACGCGGGCCGGGAGCGGGTCCGGGTAGACCGTGGCCGGGGCGGGCACCGGGATACTCCCTGGCCACGGCCGGTCCGGGGGGAGCCGGGGGGGCCGGGCATCGCCGAACGGCACCAGTGTCACCTGCTCGGCGGGGCTGCGGCCGCCGGAGATCACCGGGTGGGTGACCTCCTCGTGCCCGAGCATGGCCTGCACCCGTATCGCGGCCCGGGCGACACGATCTTCGGCCTGGTCCTCCCCCCACAGGCCGAGTTGGCGGCCGTGGTCGCGGACCAACTGGTCAGGGACGAGCCGCAACATGGTGATCCCCCCAGCGTCCCCGGTGGTCTCACCGACCTCCCCGGTGGCGTCGCTGGCCTCGCCCGCAGCGTCGCAGGCCTCACTGGTGGCGTCGCCGGTCCGGCCGCCGCGCCAGCCATCAAGCTGCCAGCGCACCCGCTCGGCCACGGCCAGTGCCGAGAGCAGCCCGTCGTGCCGCCACAACCGCACGCTCTCCCCGCCGTCGGAGCCGGTCACGGCCACCTCCACCCGCACGCACGCCAGCCCGCGGTCGCGCAGGCCCGCGTGCATCTGCTCGGCGAGCCCCTTGGCGGCGAAGATCACCGGCTCGGCCTGCGGCGCAGGCGGATCGAACTCCATCGCCACGCTGAGCGCCGCGGGCGGAACGCGGGTCGCCAGCGGGCGTGGTTCGAGCCCGCGCGCCAGCCGGTGCGCGACCGCACCTGCGGCACCGAACCGGTCCGCCGCGCTGGCCGCCGGCAGCGCGGCGAACTCCCCCAGCGTCCGGAGGCCAAGCCTGGTCAGCAGGTCCGCCATCTCCGCCGACTCGAGAGCGGTGACCGGCTGAGCGGCCAGGAACCGCGGTGTACCGCCCGGCGGAACCACTATCCCCGAGTGGCCGGCCCGGGCGGCCAATTCCGCGGCGAACAGCCCATCCGCGATCCCTATCCGGCAGGCGAAGCCGTGCTCCGCCATGGCGGCAGCGAGCTGGCCGGCCAGCGCGTCCTCCCCGCCGAAGTACCGGGCCGGGCCACGGGCGCCGAGAGCGCACAGTCCCGGCCGTGGCACCTCCACCCGTGGGCAGAACTCCTCCACCACGGCCAGCACCTGCTCGAACACCCGTGCTTCCCGGCCCTCGTCCCTGGGCACGGCAACCAGGTCCGGGCAGTGATACTGAGCCTCGCGGACCCGCTGGCCCCGGCGCACGCCGTCCTCACGGGCGGACTCCGAGCAGGCCACCACCCGGCCAGCGGCCAGCACAGCGAGCGGCACGGTCCCGTTCGCGCCCGCCTGTCCCCCGGTGCCGGCCGCCACGTCCGCGCCCAACGCCACGTCCGCCCGGCCCGCTGCCACGTCCGCGCGCGCCGCCACTACCGGCCAGTCCGGGCACCAGACGACCAGCACCCGCGGTGGGCGACGGTCGGCGACGCTCACCCGGCTATCACCGCCATCGCCTGCTCGGTGTCATCCAGTGCGGGCGCGGCCAGTCCGCCGATGCCCGGATCCGCGGCGGCCACGCCACCGTCCAGGCCGGGCAGCCACAGCCACCGCTGCGCCGGCCGCGTCGCCGCGCCGCGCCCGGTGGCCAGCACATGCACCCGCCGGCCCATAAGCCGCCCGTGGCCCTGGCCCATCCCGGCCCATTGCTGGCTGGCCACCCACAGCCGGGCCTGCGCACCCGCCCAGTCCCCGGCCACCACCAGCACTCCCCCGGCTCGCCGCAGCGTGGCCTCGACGTGCCGCTTCACGTGCGGTGCCGGCTGGGCAGGCGGGCAGATGAGCACGAGTTCGCAGCCATCCAGCAAGGCGGCCGTCACCTGCGGCCAGCGCTCCCCCGGCGCACCGACCAGGAGCATGCGGCCGGGATCCAGGCCGACACCGGCCGCCGCCCGCACCCCAAGCTCAGGCTGCCCCACCACCGCGCACCACGCGCCGGCCGCCGATGCGCCCGCCGCGATGGCCAGGCTCAGCAGCCCGCCACCCGGCACGGCCACGACTGAGCCGCGCTGGAGCCCTCCTTGTGGAAATAGATCCCGTAGCACTGAGAGCACTGGGAGCACGCGGTCCTGGGCTTGGGCCGCAGACGCCACGACGACCTGCGAGATCCCTGCCTGCATAATAAACACTATCGAATATGTATTCGATAGTGTCAAGATCTCGTGCGTCTTCGCGTGCGTACAACCGCTGGTTCCCGGCCTGCGGGAGACAGCGACGGGTGCCGACCGTCCCGCGGCAGTTGCTGGAAAAACGTACGGCCCTCGCCGCCACGATGACACGCCAAAGGGTGCCCGGATGGCCGCACATACGTGTGCGTGCCTTCCGGACACCCTCTGGCCTACCTGCCCGGAAGGGCAGGCAGGACGCCGCCGAGGCGGCGTGCGGTCAGACCGGTCGGACCTGCTCGGCCTGCGGCCCCTTGGGGCCCTGGCCGGCGGTGAACTCGACCCGCTGGTTCTCCTGCAGACTGCGGAAACCGTCAACCTGGATGGCGGAGTGGTGAACGAAGACGTCGGCGGTGCCGTCGTCTGGGGCGATGAACCCATAACCCTTGTCAGCGTTGAACCACTTCACGGTGCCCTGAGCCACGTGCTCTCTCCTACTGGGACGATCTTCGGGATCCACGGATGTGTGCCCCGGGTTGTTTGCGACAGTCTGCCCTTCGAAGGCCGGACTCTAGGTGATCCACGACGCCGACTGTCAAAATTTCGCAGGCGCTGTGACACGTTCACGAACTTCGACGACAACCAGAACCATTGAACACCATCGAGCGGCCTCATGTTCCTCGCCATGCCGAGTTGGCCACATCGGGCCTGCTCAAGTCCGGTGCAGCGGACTCTCGCGGGAGTGTCCCGAGGGCCGGAAACGGGGCAACCCGCCCAAACCGCCGGCCGGCCGGCCGTTTCCTGCGGCGCGGCCAGGCTCACCAGCACGTTGAACCATCTCGCCGCCCGGGACGTGTCTTTCCGGGGGGGGAATGGATGACGATCCCCCTCTGGGGCCGCCGGGCGCTGCCCCCGCCCGCGCTGTGCGGCGCCCGCGGTCGCGGCGCCAGCCCGGCGAAAAATCGCCTGGGCGGGCCCCGCAGACCGGACGGGCCTGTCGGTCGCGCCGATCTGGGGGCATGATGCGAATGGGCGGCATCGGCGCACTGCCTTGCTGGAGGGCGTCATGGCCCGCTGAAGGGCGTGTTGGCCTGCTGGAGGGCGTGATGGCAAATCTGGGTTCCATGCTCGAGCAGGCGGCGGCCGATCACGCTGGGCGGGCCGCCGTGCGCATGGATGACCTCGTGCTGAGCTACCAGGAACTGCGGGACGCCGCGGGCCGGCTGACGTCCCTGCTGTCGTCTTTCGGGATAGCGCCCGGCGACCGGGTCGCCGTCATGCTGCCCAACGTGCCCGCCTTCCCGATCGTCTTCTACGGGGCGCTGGGCGCCGGGGCCGTGGTCGTGCCGATGAACCCGCTGCTGAAGAGCCGTGAGGTCGCCTACTACCTGGGGGATTCCGGCGCGAAGGTCCTGTTCGCCTGGCACGCCGCGGCGAGCGAAGCGGCCAAGGGCGCCGCGGAGACGGGCGCGCGGGTCGTCGAGGTTGCCGAGCCCGGCCTTTCCGCCCTGCTGGCCGACCTCGCTCCGGCGCCCGCGCGCACGGATCAGGCCGACGACGACGACGCGGTGATCCTCTATACCTCGGGGACCACCGGCCGGCCCAAGGGCGCCGAGCTGACTCACGCGGGCCTGACCCGCAACGCCGGGCTCACGGCGGCCACCCTGCTGAACGCGGGCCCCGACGATGTGGTCATGGGCTGCCTGCCGTTGTTCCACGTCTTCGGCCTGACCTGCGGCCTGAACGCGACGATCATCGGCGGCGGCACCCTCACCCTGCTGCCCAGGTTCGACCCAGGCAAGGCCCTCGACGTCATCGGGCGCGACGGGGTGACGATCTTCGAGGGGGTGCCGACGATGTACGCGGCGATGTTGCATCACCCGGCGCGCGCCGAGGCCGACGTCTCGTCCCTGCGGACCTGCGTCTCAGGTGGCGCAGCGATGCCGGCCGAGATCATGCGCGGGTTCGAGCAGGCTTTCGGCTGCGTCATCCTGGAGGGCTACGGGCTCTCGGAGACTTCCCCGGTCGCCTCCTTCAACCACCCGGACCGGGTGCGCAAGCCGGGCTCGATAGGCACGCCGGTCGAGGGCGTCGAGATGCGCCTCGTGGACGCTGACGGTCACGCGGCGCCCGCCGGGGAGGTCGGCGAGATCGCCATCAGGGGCCACAACGTCATGAAGGGGTACTGGGGCAAGCCCGAAGAGACCGCCGAGGTAATGCGCGGCGGCTGGTTCCTGACCGGCGACCTGGCCAAGGTCGACGCGGACGGCTACTTCTACATCGTGGACCGCAAGAAGGACCTGATCATCCGGGGCGGGTACAACGTGTATCCGCGCGAAATAGAGGAGGTCCTGTACGAGCATCCGGCGGTCGCCGAAGCGGCCGTGATCGGAATCCCGCATGACGAGCTGGGCGAGGAGGTCGGCGCCGCCGTGGCGCTCAAGCCGGGAGCGGCCGCCACGCCGGCCGAGCTGCGCGCGTTCGCCAGGGAACGGGTGGCGGCGTACAAGTACCCGCGTCACGTCTGGCTCGTGCCCGAGCTGCCGAAGGGCCCCACCGGCAAGATCCTCCGCCGCGAAGTGACGCCGCCGCAGGACCCCCAGTGACCGCGAAGCCCGCCAGCGCGGCGGATGAGTCAGCGGAGAGCGAGGCCGCCGAGGCCGCAGGCGCGCTTGATCTGCTCCTGGCTGACGCGGCCCTCGGCGTGGCGCGCAGGTTCCGGCCGGACGCCGCCTCGCTGCGCCTGGCCGCGCGGCTGGCACGCCGCCCACAGACCGTAGCCCGCCAGGCACGGCTGCTGGCCGCAGAACTCGGCCAGATCGCCACCGGGAATTCGACCATCGCCGCCGCGCCACGCGACCGCCGGTTCGCGGATCCGGCATGGCACGACAATCCGCTGCTCCACCGCGCCGTTCAGGCCTACCTGGCCGCCGGGCAGGCCGCCGAGGCACTGCTGGCCGACGCCGGGCTGAACTGGCGGGACAACGAGCGGCTGAAATTCCTGCTCGGGAACCTGATCGCCGCCGCTGCCCCGAGCAATAACCCGGTCATCAGCCCGGTCGCCTGGAAGGCGCTCATTGACACCGGCGGCCTCAGCGCCATCCGGGGTATCCGGGCCCTGCTCTCCGACCTGGCCGCACCCCCCCGCACCCCGACGATGGTGGCGCCGGATGCCTTCGAGGTGGGCCAGGACCTCGCGGTGACGCCCGGAGCCGTGGTGGCCAGGTCCGAGGTCTGCGAGATCATCCAGTACGAGCCGGCCACGGCCATGGTGCACCGCTTCCCGCTGCTGATCGTCCCGCCGATGATCAATAAGTTCTACGTCACCGACCTGGCGCCCGGCCGCAGCATGATCGAATTCCTCGTCGGCCAGGGCCACCAGGTGTTCGTCATCTCCTGGCGCAATCCTGACGCCCGGCACCGGGACTGGGGCCTGGATACCTATGGCGGCGCCATCGTCGATGCCCTGGAGACGGTACGGCACATCAGCAAGGCACCCAAGGCCAGCATCTGCGCGCTGTGTTCCAGCGGCCTCATCTCGTCGATGGTCAGCGCGCACCTGAACGCGACCGGGCGCTCTGACCAGCTCGCCAGCCTCTGCCTGGGGGTGACAGTCCTTGACCAGTCACGCGCGGGCACGGCCGCCGCGATGATCGACGCACGTACCGCGGAAGCGGCGATCCTGGCCTCCAGTAGCCGCGGCTACCTGGACGGGCGGGCGCTCGCCGAGGTGTTCGCCTGGCTCCGGCCCGATGACCTGATCTGGAACTACTGGGTGAACAACTATCTGCAGGGCCGGACCCCGCCGCCGTTCGACATCCTGTACTGGAACGCCGACACGACACGGCTGCCCGCCGCGCTGCACCGCGATTTCATCGAGCTCGCGCTGTTCAACGCGCTGACCAAGCCGGGCGAGGCCACCATGCTCGGCTCTCCCGTCGACCTGGCCAAGGTGGACACGGACAGCTACGTCGTGGCCGGCATCGCCGACCATCTGTGCCCGTGGCAGTCGTGCTACCGCAGCACCCAGTTGCTCGGCGGCACCATCCGGTTCGTTCTGTCCACGAGCGGGCACATCGCTTCCATGGTCAACCCGCCGTCGAACCAGAAAGCGACCTTCCGGACCGCGCCGAGCACCCCGGCGGAGCCACGGGACTGGCTGGCGGAGGCCGTTATGGAAAAAGGAAGCTGGTGGCCTGACTACGCCGCCTGGCTGGCGGAGCGCAGCGGCGGCCTGAAGAAACGCCCGGACGCGCTGGGCCGGAAGGGATTCCCGCCGATGGACCGGGCACCCGGCACCTACGTCCTCGACCGGTGAGCGATGCCGCCAACCAGCCGCAGCCCCCAGCCGGTCGCGGAGACGATGCGCAGCATCGGAGTCGACGGCCACCAGTTGCGCGTCGCGGTGCGCCACGGGCAGCGCGGCCGGGTCCCGCTGCTTCTGATCAACGGCATCGGCGCCAGCCTGGAACTGCTGCAGCCGTTCGTGGATGCCCTTGATCCGTCCCTGGGCGTGATCCGCTTCGACGTTCCTGGTGTCGGCGGCTCGCCCCTCCCGCAGGCCCCGTACCGCTTCACCGGGCTGTGCAGGCTGATCGCCCGGATGCTGTCCGAGCTCGGACATGAGTCGGCCGACGTGCTCGGCATCTCGTGGGGCGGCGGCGTCGCGCAGCACTTCGCGGCCTTCCAGCGGGCGCGGTGCCGGCGGCTGGTGCTGGTCAGCACGGCCACCGGCGCCATCATGGTGCCCGCTAGGCCTGCTGTCCTGTTGCGGATGGCCACGCCGCGGCGCTACCTGGACCCTGGCTACCTTGAGCGCATCGCGCCCAGCCTGTACGGCGGGTCCGCCCGGACCGATCCGGGCCGGGTCAGCGCGGCGATGCACGGGCAGTCACGCGTCGGCTCGGCCCGTGGCTACCTCTATCAGCTCGCCGCCGGGCTCGGCTGGACGAGCGTGCCGTTCCTGCCGCTGCTGCGGCAGCCGACGCTCATCGTGTCCGGTGATGACGACCCGATCATCCCGCTGGCCAACGCCCACCTGATGCATCGGCTGATACCGCATTCGCGGCTGCATGTGTTTCACGGCGGCCACCTCGGCCTGGTCACCGAGGCGCCGCAACTCGCACCTACGGTGGACTGCTTCCTGGGAGAACTCCATGACGACGGCTCCGGACGCTGACTTCTACGCACTCGAATCGCTGCTCGATCACAGCGGCCGGGAGCTTCTGCTGCGGGTCAGGGAGTTCATGGAAAAGTCGGTCCAGCCCATCATCAACGGATACTGGATCCGCGAGGAATTCCCGCACGAGCTCATCCCCGCGATGGCCAGGCTCGGAGTCGCCGGCCTCTCCTACGACGGCTACGGCTGCCCCGGCGGCGGCAACCTGCTGGACGGCATGGTCGCGATGGAAATCGCCCGGATCGACGCGTCCATGGCGACGTTCCTCGGCGTTCACTCCGGGCTGGCGATGGGGTCGATCTACCTGTGCGGGTCGCAGGAGCAGAAGGAGCGCTGGCTCCCGGCGATGGCGCGGATGGAGAAGATCGGCGCCTTCGGGCTTACCGAGCCCGACGTGGGTTCCGGCGCGGCCCGCGGCCTGACCACCACGGCACGCCGCGACGGCGACGCGTGGGTGCTCGACGGGCAGAAGAAGTGGATAGGGAACGCGACCTTCGCCGACTACGTCGTCATCTGGGCCCGTGATGTCGCAGATGGCCAGGTGAAGGGCTTCGTCGTGGAGCAGGGCACGCCCGGGTTCTCGGCCAGCAAGATGCGCGACAAGATCGCGCTGCGGGTGGTGCAGAACGCGTACATCTCGCTGGAGGGCGTGCGGGTACCGGAAGCCAACCGGCTGCAGCGCGCGGAGTCGTTCCGCGACACGGCCGCCGTCCTGCGGCTGACCCGGGCGGGGGTGGCCTGGCAGGCGGTCGGCTGCGCCCGCGGCGCCTACGAGCACGCCCTCGCCTACGCCGGCCAGCGCGAGCAGTTCGGCAGGCCCATCGCCGGTTTCCAGCTTGTCCAGGACCTGCTGGTCCGCATGCTGGCCAACGTGACGGCCTCAGCGTGCCTGTGCGCCAGGCTCTCCCAGCTTCAGCAGGCAGGCACCGCGGAAGACCACCATTCGGCGCTGGCCAAGGCCTTTTGCACAGTGCGGATGCGCGAGACGGTCGGCTATGCCCGCGAGTTGCTCGGCGGCAACGGCATCCTGCTCGAGAACCAGGTGGGCCGGTTCGTCGCCGACGCTGAGGCGATCTACTCCTACGAGGGCACCAGGGAGATCAACACGCTCATCGTCGGCCGCGCCATCACCGGCATCGGCGCCTTCGTCTGACCGCGGCACGGCTCCTTGGAAACACAGTTCCGCAGAAACGCAGTTCCAGCGGAAACACAGTTTCCGCTGGAACTACGAGGGCAAGCACCCTATTGGCGAGCCATATGCATGCGCAGTTCGGCTTCGGTGTCGTCGATCAGCTTTCCGCTGACGTCCACCGTCACGCTGTGGATGGTGCCGGTGAACTTGAACGGGCTGACGTAGTCGTCGGTGACCGCGGAGCCGGGGTTGGCACCGCAGGTGAGCGCACCGGGGTTGAGCACGAACGGGTTGGTGACGGGTGCCTCCGCGTTCCCGGTCAGGGTTCCGTCCACGTAGAGCTGGAGCCTGCCGGGCGCGCCCTTGCCGTGCGCCATGTCCGGCGGTCCGGTCGGTTCGAACTCGAACCTGAGTGCGTGCTTGCCGGGCTGGAGGACGATGTCGGA
Organism: Streptosporangiaceae bacterium; assembly: GCA_036394075.1. GTDB lineage: Bacteria > Actinomycetota > Actinomycetes > Streptosporangiales > Streptosporangiaceae > JAWWPY01. Next base: position 3,616 of record DASWFT010000170.1, on the reverse strand, counting down.
TTCCACTCCGTATACGGCTCGGCCCACGTAGTTGTGGACGTAGCGGAGCTTGCCGTCCTTGACGAACAAGGAGTATCCGCCGGCGGACGTGCCCTGGGACAGCAGCACCCCCTCGGCCCCGCTCGCGGGGATCTCGACTTCCGCGGTGATGCTGTGCGGGCGGTTGAGAACCCTGGGTGCGGCGAAGAACGGGATCGATTGCGTGCCGGGCCGGTAGGTGTAGCTGTCGCGGGGAACCGCGACGAGCGGCTTTTCGGCGACCATCCGGGCCAGGCCGCTGCCGTCGACCGGCATCACGTTGTACTTGCCGGCCTCCACGTACCACGTCCCGATCATCGCGATCAGCCGGTCGCGATGGTCGGCGGCCACGTTGTGGTTCTCGGCGAAGTCCTCCGCCACGTGGTAGAGCTCCCAGCCGGTGGCATCCAGCTTGGACAGCGTCTCGGACGAGATCGGCTGCCCGAAGGGCATGCCCGCCTCGGTGAAGGACGGGCCGGGCCAGGGGCAGACGGCCCGCCAGCCGTCGTGGTAGATCGCCCGGTGACCCAGCATCTCGAAGTACTGCGTGTGATGGTTGTTCTCGGCCGAAGCGTCCTGCAGCGTGTCGGCGAAGCTGACTCCGTGCAGGGGCGACTGGGTGACGCCGCGGATCGTCTTGGGCGGCTCGATGCCCAGCAGGTCCAGAACCGTGGGCACCATGTCGATGATGTGCGCGTACTGGGTGCGGATCTGGCCCCGGGCCGTGATCCGCTGCGGCCAGGCGACGATGAACGGATCGCTGGCGCCGCCCCGGTAGGTCTCCCGCTTCCACCGGCGGAACGGCGTGTTCCCGGCCCACGTCCAGCCCCACGGGTAGTGGTTGAAGTGCTTGGGACCGCCGATCTCATCGATCAGCTTGAGGCTTTCCTCCAGCGGCTCCTGGGCGTTGTTGAAGAACTGCGCCTCATTCGTGGTCCCGGTGGGCCCGCCCTCGGCACTGGCACCATTGTCGGAGATGACCATGACCAGGGTGTTGTCCAGCTCCCCGAGCCGGCGCAGGAACTCGACCAGCCGCCCGACCTGGTGATCGGTGTGGCTGAGGAAACCGGCGAAGACCTCCATCATCCGGCTGAACAGGCGGCGGGCTTCGGGGGGCAACGACGCCCAGTCGGGCACGTCGGGATCGTGACGCGACAACTCGGCGTCCGCGGGAGCGATGCCGAGTTCCTTCTGCCGGGCGAACACCTTCTCCCGGTACGCGTCCCAGCCCTCGTCAAATACGCCCGCGTACCGGTCCGCCCATTCCTTCGGCACGTGGTGCGGTGCGTGCGTGGCGCCAAAGCACAGCCCAGCTGGCCGAAGCCGGTGTCATCCAGCACGATGAACAGCACGTTGGGTGCACCCTTGCGGGCCCGCGCCGGGGCCGGCCACGCCGGGGTGGACTCGTCAGCGGTCCGCCCGATCACGCCAGGGAACGCAGAGCCCGACTCGTACTCGATAATTGGCACTGTGGACCCTCTTCCACTGTTCTCCGACACCCTGATGACCCGTATCCTGCGGGGCCGTGGCGGAGCACACATCACCCACCAGGGATGATGTCGGCACGGCCTAGGGCCGCAGGTAAGAGGCGCCGTTGAGATCGACGATGGTGCCGCTGGCCCATTCGGCCTGCGCAGATGCGAGGTACACCACCGCGGCCGCGATCTCGTCGGCCCGGGCGACGCGCCCGAACGGGCTTTGCGCGCGGATCTGATCGCCGGACGGCCCGGCGAGGTGCCTGGCGGCCATGTCCGTCTCCACGTAACCCGGGGCGACGGTGGCGACCGCGATGCCGTGCGGGGCCAGGGCCCGCGCGAGCGACTGGCCGAACGCGTTCAGCCCGGCCTTGCTCGCCCCGTAGGCAGGCTGGCCTGGCTCGCCGCGGAAGGCGCCGCGGGAGGAGACATTGACGATCCGCCCGCCACCCCCGGCGATCATGTGCTGGACCGCGCACCAGGTCACGTTCGCGGCGCCGGTCAGGTTGACGGCCAGCGTCGCCTGCCAGGCCGCCTGCCACTGCTCATATGACACGTCGGTGATCGGATGCGGGGTGAAGATGCCCGCGTTGTTCACCAGCACGTCCAAGCCGCCCAGCGCCTCGCGGGACTGATCCACCATCCGGCGCACCGCCTGCGCGTCGGCCAGGTCGGCCTGGACCACCGCGTGCCCGCTGCCGGGCAGACCGGCCAGCACCTCGGCGGCGAGGCCAGCCGAGTGGCCATGGTGCACAGCGATCCGGTCACCCTGGTCCGCAAACGCCTCGGCGATGGCACGGCCGATGCCCCGGGCCGCGCCGGTGACCAAGATTGCCCGTCCGCTCACCCGAACGACCTTAATCCCTAACCGCCCGCCATTGCCCCCACGATCAGGAACGGCTCGGCGCCAGAGGAGACCGCGTCGGGCAGCGGGGTGTCCGGCTGCTCGTGGGACAGATCCTGCTCGCAGGCGAAGAACCTGACGAACGCCCGGCGCTGCCCGGTGCGGCGGTCGCGGATCGTCCCGCACAGCATCGGATAGCGGGCCTCAAGCGCGTCGAGGACCAGGCGCTGCGTTACCTGGCCCGCAACGTCGAGTTCCACCTCGCCGTCGACGCGGGCGAGCGTACGCAGGTGCGCAGGGAGCACGACCCGGATCATGACAGCGTCTGGACCTCGACGGCCAGAACAGCCGGAAGATCCCGAACGATTGGCGCCCAGCTGTCGCCGGCATCGGCTGACACGTATACCTGCCCGCCGGTCGTACCGAAGTAGACGCCGCACGAATCGAGGGAATCGACGGCCATCGCATCGCGCAGCACGTTGACGTAGCAGTTGCTCTGCGGCAGGCCGTTCGTGAGCGGCTCCCACTCGTTTCCGCCCGTCCGGCTGCGGTACACGCGCAGCTTTCCCTCGGGCGGGAAATGCTGAGAGTCGCTCTTGATCGGAACCACGTAGACGGTGTCCGGCTCGTGCGCGTGAATGTCGATCGGGAAACCGAAGTCGGTCGGCAGGTTACCGCTGACCTCCTGCCACGACTCGCCGGAGTCGCCGCTGCGCATCACGTCCCAGTGCTTCTGCATGTACAGCACGCTGGGGCGCGATGGGTGCATCGCGATGTGGTGCACGCAGTGGCCGACCTCGGCGTCCGGGTCGGGGATGCCCTCGGACTTCAGGCCGTGGTTGACCGGCCGCCACGTCTGGCCTTCGTCGTCGGAACGAAACACGCCCGCCGCCGAGATGGCCGCGAACATGCGCCCGGGCTGATCTGGATCCAGGATGATCGAGTGCAGGCACATCCCGCCGGCGCCCGGCGCCCAGGACGGCGCGGAGTCGTGGCCGCGCAGCCCGGAGAGCTCCTGCCATTCCTTCCCGCCGTTGGTCGAGCGGAACAAGGCCGCGTCTTCCACCCCGGCATAGACCGTGTCCGGATCGTTCAGTGAAGGTTCGAGATGCCAGACTCGGGCGAACTCCCAGGGGTGCGGAGTGCCGTCGTACCACGTGTGCGTGCCGGGGGTGCCCTCGTACCCGAACTCGTTGCCGACCGGCTCCCACGTCTCGCCGCCATCGTCGGAGCGCTGGATCAGCTGCCCGAACCAGCCGGTGGACTGCGACGCATACAG
>DASWFT010000169.1:0-8813 GCA_036394075.1 Streptosporangiaceae bacterium | reverse complement strand
CGGCGACCAGAAGATCCGCGGCGACGACGGCTACATCGACTCCCAGGGCGTCGGCAGGCTCAACGTCCTCGACCTGCAGGTGCAGATCCGCCGTACCCCCAAGCCGGTCATCGCCATGGTCGCGGGCTACGCGATCGGCGGCGGGCACGTGCTGCACGTCTGCTGCGACCTCACCATCGCGGCCGACAACGCGATCTTCGGCCAGACCGGGCCCAAGGTCGGCTCGTTCGACGGCGGCTACGGATCCTGGCTGCTCGCCGAAACGGTCGGGCTGAAGAAGGCGCGCGAGATCTGGTACCTCTGCCGCCAGTACGACGCCCGCCAGGCGCTCGAGATGGGGCTGGTCAACGCCGTCGTCCCGCTCGGCAAGCTGGAGGAGGAGACGGTCTGCTGGGCGCGCGAGCTGCTGGAAAAGTCACCGCTCGCGCTGCGCATGCTCAAGGGCGCGCTGAACGCGGTCACTGACGGCGCCGCGGGAATGCAGCAGTTCGCCGGTGACGCGACGCTGCTCTACTACATGAGCGAGGAGGCCCAGGAGGGCCGCGACGCGTTCAAAGAAAAGCGCAGCCCGGACTTCGCCAGGTTCCCCCGGCGGCCGTGAGCGTTCCCCCCGGGTGGACCGCGGGCGGCCTGCGCGAGCGGGTGCCCGGCCTGCTGCCCGGGCTCCGCGCGTTTGCCATCCCGCTGCGGACCCGCTTCCGCGGCATCACCGTGCGCGAAGGCGCGCTGATCGAGGGCCCGGCGGGATGGGGCGAGTTCTCCCCGTTCGCCGAGTACGGCCCGCGGGAGAGCGCCCGCTGGCTGGCGTGCGCCGTGGAGGCGGCCACGGTGGGCTGGCCGGACCCGGTGCGTGACCGCGTGCCGGTGAACGTGACCGTGCCGGCGGTCGGGCCCGCGGCGGCGCACGCGATCGTCTCGGCCTCGGGCTGCCAGACCGCCAAGGTGAAGGTCGCCGAGCGTGGCCAGCCTGCTTCCGCCGACATCGCCAGGGTGGAGGCGGTCCGTGACGCCCTGGGTCCCGGCGGGAAGATCCGGGTCGACGCGAACGGCGCATGGGACGTCGATCAGGCCGAGCGGATGCTGGCCGCGCTGGCCGCGTTCGGCCTGGAGTACGCGGAGCAGCCGTGCGCCACCCTGGCCGAGATGGCCACGCTGCGCGGGCGGGTCGGCGTGCCGCTGGCCGCCGATGAGTCGATCCGGCGGGCCGAGGATCCGCTGGCGGTGCGCGCCGCGGGCGCGGCGGACATCGTGGTACTCAAGGCCCAGCCACTCGGCGGGGTGCGGGCGGCGCTGCGGATCGCGGAGGCCTGCGGGCTGCCGGTGGTGGTGTCCAGCGCCGTCGAGTCGTCGGTCGGGCTGGCTGCCGGGGTGGCCCTGGCCGCTGCGCTGCCTGAACTCCGCTACGCATCCGGGCTCGCCACGATGAGCCTGCTTACCGCGGACGTGACCGCGGCACCGCTGGCCGCCGAGGACGGCTGGCTGCGGGCGGCCATGCGGCCGCCGGTTGACCCGGCGCGGCTGGCCGCCTGGGAGATCGACCCGGCTCCCTGGCGCGCACGGGCGGCCGCCGCCGCGGAGCACCTGGACGCATGAGCGAGCCTGAGGGGCGCGGCGCCGCCTGGACTGACGCGCCAAAGGGGCGCGGCGCTGCCTGGACTGAGGAGCGAGGAACGAGCGACGAGGGAAGGCAGCGCCCGCAAAGCGCCCCGGAGGCGCATAGGAAGCAGAGGACGAGCGACGAGGGAAGGCAGCGCCCCACAGCGCCCCGGAGGCCAGCGGGAGACGCGGCGTGAATCCGTCTACCGCGTTCGCGTCCGTGCTCGTCGATGAGCTGGCCAGGTGCGGGCTGCGTGAGGCGGTGCTGGCCCCAGGCTCGCGCAGTGCCCCCCTGGCCATGGCGCTGTGGGAGCGCTCACGGCATCCACGCGGGGGAGAGGCGCGCGATCCGGGCGGCGGCGCGGGGGGCATCCGGCTGCACGTGCGGATCGACGAGCGGTCCGCGGCGTTCCTCGCCCTCGGGCTGGCCAAGGCGAGCGGGCGGCCGGTCGCCGTGGTGTGCACGTCGGGCACCGCGGCGGCGCATTTCCACGCCGCGGTGATCGAGGCGGACGAGTCCGGGGTTCCGTTGATCGTGCTCACTGCTGACCGGCCGCCTGAGCTGCGCGACACGGGCGCTAACCAGACCATCGACCAGCTGAAGCTGTACGGCGCGGCGGTCCGGTGGTTCAGCGAGGCAGGTGTGCCGGAGGCCCGCACGGGCCAGGTGGCGTACTGGCGGTCACTGGCCTGCCGGGCGTGGGCCTGCGCATCGGGGGCGCTCGGCGGGTTCCCCGGGCCGGTGCACGTGAACGTCCCGCTCCGTGAGCCGCTGGTGCCCGACGCGCCTCAGGGCAGCGGGGGCACGGGAGCGGCCGGCCCCAGCTGGCCGGAGCCGCTGGACGGGCGGCCCGGCGGGGCGCCATGGACGGCCGTGCCCGCTGGCTCGCCGGCCGGTGCGGCAACCCGCCCGATGTCACATCCACCGGGCCCTGGGCCGCTGAATGCCACATCCACCTGGACGTCCGCGCTGGAGCTACCGTGGACCGAGCGCGGCGTGGTGGTCTGCGGCGATGGCGACTACGATCCCGCGCCGCTGCTGCGGCTGGCCGGCGAGGCCGGCTGGCCGGTGCTCGCCGAGCCGTCCTCGGGCGCCCGCCGCGGCCCCAACGCGCTGTCGGCCTACCCCTACCTGCTCGAGCTGCCAGAGTTCCTGGCCGGTCACCGGCCGGATCTCATCGTGTCCGCCGGGCGCCCGGGGCTGTCCCGCGGCCAGATCGCCTTCCTGGGCCGCGCCGGCCCCGCATCCAGGCACGTCGTGATCGCCCAGGGGCCGGGGCGCTGGGCCGATCCCACGCGCAGTGCGACGGACGTGGCCGCCGCGGTCCGGCTGGCGTGGAAGGCGCGGCCGGGACGCGAGGCTGCGCCGGCCGAGGCTGCGCCGGGCCGGGCCGGGCCGGGCCGGGCCGGGCCCGGGTCCCGGGGCGAGCGGACGGGCTGGCTTGGCTCCTGGCTGGCGGCGGACGTCGCCGCGCGCGCCGCGGCCAACGCGATCCTCGACGCCGATGGTGCGCTCAGCGAGCCCAGGCTGGCCCGCGATCTCGCCGCCGCGCTGCCCTCCGGATCCCTGCTGTGGGTGGCCTCCAGCCTGCCGGTCCGGGACCTGGATCATCACCTAGCGCCACGGGCGGGCCTGCGGGTGCTGGCCAGCAGGGGGGCGAGCGGCATCGACGGCCTCGTTTCGACGGCGATCGGGGCCGCCCTGGCCCACCAGACGGCCGGCGGCGGCCCCGCCGCCGCGCTCCTCGGCGACCTGGCCGTCCTGCACGATGCGCCCGGGCTGTTCCTCGGGCCGGACGAGCCTCGCCCCGACCTTGCCATCGTTGTCATCAATAACGACGGCGGCGGGATCTTCTCCACCCTGGAGCAGGCTGCGTTCCCCGGCCCGTTCGAGCGTGTTTTCGGCACCCCGCACCGCGCCAGGCTAGACCACCTGGCCGCGTCCGCGGGAATTCCGCATTCGCTGCTGGAACGCGCGGCCGAGCTGCCGACGGCGCTGCGCGGCCAGGGGCTGCGCATCATCGAGGTCGCCGCCGATCGAGCGGCCGGCACGGCGCTCCGCGCCCGCCTGCGCGACGCCGCGGGCAGAGGCGTGCACAGTTCCCTGGCGGGGAAGGCCCCCGGTCCCGCCGGGTGAGCACAGCGAGCGCGCGGGCGCCGCGGGGACGGCGCCCGCGCGCAGGTGCCGACCGCCGCTCCCAACGCCCTTATGGGCCCAAAACGCCCATTATGGAATGGTCTGGCGGCTGCACGATGCCGGGCCGCTGCGGGTAGCGGTCTGATAATCGTCAGATTACCGTCGGGTCACGATTCGCCGTCGCTGCATCTGGCCTGTTCACACTGTGACTCTGCGGCTCCTACCATGAGGCCGGGCGACTGCCACCACTGGCGTGCCGCCATGCCGTGGGGCGGTTCGGCCTCCGGTTCATTGCCCGGCGGACGAACTTCGCGGGGGAACATTAGGAGGAGAGGAAGAGTGTCGATGCGGAAACGCTCGCGAGGTTTTGCGGCGGCCGTCGGCCTGGTTGCCCTCGCGCTCGTCGCGGCCGCGTGTGGGAGTAGTGGTAGCTCGACGTCTACCGGCGGGTCAGGCTCCACTGTCGCAGGCTGGCAGGGAGTGAACGCTGGGTCGGGCACGCCCAAGAGCGGCGGGACGCTCAACATGCTCGGCCAGGGCGATGTTGACTACATGGACTACAACCTCAGCTACTACACGATCGGCGCTCTCGTTCAGCGCATGTGGGTCCGCAGTTTGTACTCGTCCCCGGCCATCCCCGGCGCCCAGTCCACACAGCCCGCGCCGGACCTGGCCACCGCCGCGCCGACGATCACCAACGGTGGCAAGACGTATGCGGTAACGATCCGTACCGGCGCTATGTGGGACACCACCCCGGCGCGGCAGGTCACCGCCGCTGACGCCGTGATCGGGCTCAAGCGCGACTGCAACCCGGCCCAGCCGTTCGGCGGGACCCCGGACTTCGAGTCGCTGATCGTTGGCTACCAGACCTTCTGCGCCGGGTTCGCCAAGGTCAAGCCGACTGTCGCCGCGATGACGGCTTACATCAACAGTAACCAGATCTCCGGCGTGACGGTTTCCGGTGAGACGATCACCTTCAACCTGACCCACCCGGCGTCCTACTTCTCCGCCATGCTGGGCATGCCTTCCGCGTTCAACCCGGCTCCGGTGGAGAGCCTCAACTACATCCCGGGCTCGGCCACATCGCAGCAGCACACGATCGCCGATGGGCCCTACACGGTGCAGAGCTACACGCCCACCCGCAGCATCGTCTTGGCGCGTAACCCAGCGTGGAAGGCAAGCAGTGACCCGATCCGCAAGGCGTACGTGAACAAGATCAACATCACGGAGACCGGCAACCAGGAAGCTGTCCAGCAGCAGTTGCAGACCAACTCGGCGTCCGCGAGCATGGAGCTCGACGCCTTCCCGCCGGTGGGGGCCACGCCAGGCCTAGAGACCCAGATGAAGCAGGGGCTGAACCACAACTTCAACCTGGGCCCGACGTACTCGACCAACCCGTACTTCGTGTACAACCAGATGTCGCCGAACAACAACAACGCGCTGAGCAAGACGGCCGTCCGCCAGGCGCTCAGTTACGGTATCGACCGTTCGCACCTTGTTTCGGATGCAGGCGGCCCGGTGCTGAGCCCGCCCCTCACCCATGTGCTGCCGCCGGGGATCAACGGGGCACAGGACGTGCCGTCGGGATACGACCCGTACCCGTACAACCCGACCAAGGCCACGCAGATGCTGGCTGCCGCGGGGTACAAGAACGGGCTGAACGTGACGCTGCTGTACCGGCCGTCGAGCAGTATCAGCTCCAAGATGGGCGTGACCCTGCAGGCCGACCTGGCCAAGATCGGCGTGAAGGTAAAGCTGCTGTCGGCCACTCCGGCGGACTTCTACGTGAAGTACCTTCAGGTGCCCACGGTCGCGAAGCGCGGCGTGTGGGACATGGCGCTGGCCGGGTGGGGGCCCGACTATTACGGCGACGGCGCTTCGTCGTTCTTCAAGCCGCTGTTCGCCGGCCCCGCTTCATTCCAGCCGCAAGGCAACAACGACGGCTTCTACAACAACCCGGCGGTAACGGCCATGATCAGTCAGGCGGCGGGCACGAGCAGTGCATCGTCGGCCGCCACGATCTGGGCCCAGGCAGACCAGGCGATTATGAAGGATGCCCCCTTCTATCCCATCACCGACCCGCAGCAGCCTCTCTACCACGCCAGCTATGTGCACAACGCGGTGTACATCCCGGCGATCCAGCAGTTCGACCCGACTAACGTCTGGCTGAGCCCGCCGGGCTGAACAATTTAGTGACGGAACGTAAAGCTTCGTCACGGTTTGTAGAGTAGGCGGACACGTCAGCCGCCCCGGGAGCTATCCCGGGGCGGCTGACGGGATTACAGTCATTTGCAACGTCTGGGCTGGGAAAATACGCTCACGCCCGGGCCTGCGATGTGTGAAGGGTAGGCAGCGTGACCCTGCTCGAGGTCGAAGACCTGCACGTGTCGTTCAAGACAGCTGATGGCATCGTGCAGGCCGTGCGGGGAGTCTCCTTCCAGGTGGATGCCGGGCAGACCCTCGGCATCGTCGGGGAGTCAGGTTCCGGCAAGAGCGTCTCCACGCAAACGATCATGGGCCTCACCCGGGGAGCCCGGATCAGTGGCCGGGCGATTTTCGAGGGCAGAGATCTGCTCACCCTCGGACGTGACGAGATGCGGGCCATCCGTGGCGCGGAGATCGGCATGATCTTCCAGGACCCGCTGTCCAGCCTGCACCCTTACTACAAGGTCGGTTGGCAGATCGTGGAGATGATCCGCGAGCATGACCGGAAGATCTCCAAGGCGCGGGCCAAGGCCCGCGCGGTGGAACTGCTCAAGCTCGTAGGCATCCCGCAGGCGGACCGGCGAGTCGATGACTACCCGCACCAGTTTTCCGGCGGCATGCGGCAGCGGGCGATGATCGCGATGGCGATGGCGCTCAGCCCCAAGCTGCTGATCGCCGACGAGCCGACCACCGCCCTTGATGTGACGGTCCAGGCGCAGGTGCTCAAGGTGATCCGCACCCTGCAGGATGAGTTCGGCACCGCGGTCATCCTGATCACTCACGATCTGGGCGTCGTCGCGGATGTGGCCGACAACGTGGAAGTCATGTACGCCGGGGCGGTGATGGAGCAGGCCGACCTGCGCACCACCTTCTTCGCGAACCACCACCCCTACACCGAGGGCCTGCTGCAGTCGCTGCCGGCCTACGGCGGGGAGCGCGAGCGGCTACGGCCGATCAGCGGCCAGCCGCCCAGCCTGATCAACCTCCCCGGGGGCTGCCCGTTCCATCCGCGCTGTGTCTACGTCTTGAACCGCTGCCGCACCGAAGTGCCGCCGCTGGCCAGCGTAGGGACCGACGACACGCATCTGTCGGCGTGCTGGCTCCCGCATGACACCGCGGCGCGCGCTGAGCTGCGGCGCAAGGTCGTGGGCGAGTCGCTGCCCGCGCAGGCGGAAGCGTGAGGAGCGGAGCGATGAACGCGGATCCGACCCCAACCCCGCTCGCTCCAGCCACGGCGGCAGACGATGTGCTGCTGCGCGTTGAGAACGTGGTCAAGCACTTCCCGGTGCAGTCTGGCGCGCTGCTGAGGCGCAACGCCGACGTGGTGCACGCCGTCGACGGAGTGGACCTGGAGGTGCGCCGGGGAGAAACCCTCGGCCTGGTCGGCGAAACCGGCTGCGGCAAGTCCACTCTGGCCCGCTGCATCACGCGCCTGTATGACCTCACCGGCGGCACGGTCATCTTCGACGGTCAAGACATCAGCAGGCTCTCCGCCAGGCGGATGCGGCCGTTCCGGCGCGAGATACAGATGATCTTCCAGGACCCGTACGGTTCGCTAAACCCGCGGCGCCGGGTCGGCTCGATCATCGGGGACCCGTTCGCGATCCACCGGACCGCCACCGGCCAGGAGCGTAAGCGCCGGGTTCAAGAGGTGATGGAACTCGTCGGGCTGAACCCGGAGCACTTCAACCGGTTCCCCGCCGAGTTCTCCGGCGGCCAGCGCCAGCGCATCGGGGTGGCCCGGGCGCTCGCGTTCCGGCCCAAGCTGATCGTCTGCGACGAGCCGGTGTCCGCGCTGGACGTCTCCATTCAGGCGCAGATCATCAACCTGCTGGCTGACCTGCAGGCCGAGCTGGGCCTGACCTACATCTTCATCGCCCACGACCTGTCGGTCGTGCGGCATGTGAGCAACAACGTCGCCGTGATGTACCTGGGCCGGATCACCGAGATCGCCCCAGTGGAGCAACTCTGGCAGCATCCCCGGCATCCCTACACGGATGCGCTGCTGTCCGCCGTGCCGATTCCCGACCCGGACAAGTCCAGCAGGCGTGAGCGGATCATCCTGGCCGGGGACGTCCCGTCGCCGATCAGCCCGCCGTCGGGCTGCCGCTTCCATCCGCGGTGCCCGAAGGCGGCGCCGACCTGCGTGGAGACGGTGCCCGAGCTGGAGCCGCGCCTCGGCGACGAGGGGAATCACCTGGCGGCCTGCCACTTCCCGGTCGAAGACGGGGAGGACCTCTCCAAGTCCCGGCCAACTATCTCCGCCGAAGACCGCGTGATCGAATCCGGGCTGCTCGGCAGCGCCTGAGCTCGCACCGAGGAAGTGACATCATGGCTTTCAACATCCAGGAATCGGCGGACGCGGTCGCCAGAGCGGCACCCGCGCCGGGCGCGGACACCGCGGTCGCAGCGCGCAAGATCGAGGGACGCAGCCCCTGGCGGCTGGGCATGGAGCGGCTGCTTCATGACCGGGCATCGATGATCTCGCTGGGCACGATAGGCGTCATCCTCCTGGTCGCGATTCTCGCGCCAGTCTTCGCGGCGCTCACCGGCCACGGGCCTAACCAGCAGTTCTACGCGCCGGTCGGGCTCACCGCGCAGGGGCAGCCGCTGGGGCCGTCCGCCCATTTCCTGCTCGGCACGGACACCCTGGGCCGCGACATCCTGGTCCGGATCGCCTACGGCACGCGGATCTCGCTCATTGTCGGGGTGTTTGCCGCAATGATCTCGGTCGCGATCGGCGCCATCGTCGGGCTGGCGGCGGGGTACTTCGGCGGCCTGACCGACACGGTGCTGGCCCGCTTCATGGACTGGCTGCTGGCCATCCCGTTCCTGCTGCTCGCCATCTCGCTGGTGACGGTGATCGGGCCTGGGC
>DASWFT010000168.1:0-2571 GCA_036394075.1 Streptosporangiaceae bacterium | reverse complement strand
CCAGGCGCTTACCGTACTCGAAGCGGACGCCCGACTCGGCCGCCCGGTCGTGGAGCACCCGGTGCAGGTCGCCGCGGCCGACGATCTGGAGCGGCTCCACGTCCGCCAGGCTGGGCAGTCTGCGGGTGTTCCCGCCGACCGCCATGACCGTGCCCGTGATGGGTGTGGCGAGGGCCCGGACGGCATCGTCGGCGCCGATGAGGCCGAGTGCGGCCAGGCCGTTGGGGGCCAGGGCCAGGCCGCCGCCGATTCCTTCGGCCAGGGTCGGGTAGGCCTCGTAGACCGTCGCCTGGATGCCGGCCTTGAGCAGGGCGGTCGCGACGACGGGACCGGCGATTCCGCCGCCGATGACCAGTGCGGTGCGGACTTTGGACGTTGTGGCTGTGGACATGGGTTCTCTCCTGCATGTGGTGTTCGTCGGTCGTTTCTGTGCCGAGATCACGCACGGGAACCCAGCTATCCTTTGGTTGCCACCTCGTGGCCGGGTTCGTCTCGTGCGGGCATCGGTTCGAGAGCGTTGGACGGGATGGCTGCGAGCAGCCGCCCCGGGCCCCGGCGGCGGTGTTGGCGCACCGCCCCGGGGCCACTGAGAGTCCTCTAGTCGCCTGTTAGGCCCCTCTCCGAGAGTTCGACCAGCTCCGGGGGCATCTCGCCGCTGTCGTGGAAGGCCCGCCACGACGCGAGATCGGGGAAGCTTCCCGAGGTCAGCTCCTCCAGCAGCGCGCGGACCCAGGCCGCCTCCGCTTCGACCATCGCAACGGCGAACTCGTCCTCGACCAGGAACAGGCGGGGAACTTCCTTGAGATGCTCGGTGATCGCCGCACGACGTGCTGCGATCGACTCCTCCAGCCTGCCGAGCCGGGCCCGCAGGAGGGCGATCACCTCGTCTGGCGACAGGATCATCTGCACTGAGAGCCCGGCGGCGAACTTGGGGTGCTCGGGCTCCGGTGTGGACAGCAGTTCCCGGGTCCAGTCGAGCATCTCCTGCCGGCCGGCTTCGGTGATCTGGTATACCGTCCTTTCCGGACGGGCACCCTGCCGGCTGGTGCCGACCACCTCCAGGAACCCGTACTTCGCCAGGTTCTTCACGACGGTGTAGAGCGAACCCCACTTGACGTCCATGTCCTGGTCTTTGCCGCGGGCGCGCATCAGGGACGCGATCTCGTAGCGGTGCATCGGCTGCTGGACGACGGTGGCCAGCACCGCCAGGGCCATCAAGTTGTCAACTTTGCGCTTCGCGGCCACCAGGATCGCCTCCCTCCCATTACTTGTACACAAATATACGTCAGCGATTATTTTCTGGCAACCATGAGGGAGGCTGATCGATCCTGCCAATGCCGAAAACCTCATCCGTACAGCTCATGCTGCGTGCCGGTACTCATGAAGCACCCCACCGAGCCGGTCGCGTCGTCGTATGTCAAGGCTGGCGAGTTGGTTAGGGGTTACGAGCGGCGCGGGCAGTGGCTGGAGTGGGCGGGCGTTCGCGATGCCCTGGTGCGGCCGGTGCCCGTTGTAGAACTCCTCGAACTCCCGCAGGGCGTGCAGAAGGTGGGACTGGTTCCAGATCAGCGTGCGGTCCAGCAGCTCGCGCCGGCAGGTCTGCACCCAACGCTCCATGACCGAGTTCATCCTCGGCATCCGGACCCCACTGCGCACAACGTCGATGCCCGCGTCAGCGAGGCTGGCGTCGAACAGGCCCGAAAACTTCCCGTCCCTGTCCCTGATCAGGAACCGAGCCCGGCACCGGGCATCCTCCAGGTCCATCACGCGGACACGGGTCTCGTTGCCAGGTGCGTCGACCCGGCGGGCGGGCGGCGTCGATGAGCTCCGCGACACCTTCGAGGATGCGCTCTAGGCCAAACTCGCGGCTCGCCGCGGCGGGCCAGGATCCGCGAGACGGTCCGCGCCGGGACCCCGGTCGCCTCCGCGATGAACGCCGGCCCCCGGCGCAGCTCCCGCCGGGCGGCCACGACCAGGTCCCCGGCCGCGGCCGGGTGCGCCGGGGCATGGTGCGGGGCAGGAATGGCTGGACGGGCTCACCGACGAACCCCGGCCGGAAAGTGAAATAAGTGTGAGGCGCTGGGTTCGCAGCGGGGGCGCCGGGCTAGGGACCGGCTGGGATCCTGCGCGAGGGCCGGGCGGGCGGGAACTTATGTCGCCAACTTCAGATGCAGGACACTAGCGGGAGGGGGGCAGGCCCCCCTCCCGGCCGCCCCCGTGCCCGCTGGGGTTGGTGAACTGCGGGCCGGCAAAGCCGGCCCTCGTCGTGCACGCTGGTTGCATGGCTGCTGTGGTGAACATCAACGATGTGCTGGACGGGCATGTCAGCCTGCAGGTCGATTGCGTGGACCGGCTGTACCTCAACGCTTACTGCCCGATCTTGCAGGTGGGTGGTCAGGTCGTCACTTTCCTGACCGGGCACTTGGGCAATCCGGTCCCCTCGCCGACGCTGTTCCATCAGATTGGCAACCGGTTCCGCAGGGACGTGGATCGCTTTGCCGCAGGGACTGGTATTCCGCTGCTGCGCCTGAAGAAGCCAGACCGTTCCCGCTGGGATGACCGCAAGCTAGA
>DASWFT010000167.1:0-20176 GCA_036394075.1 Streptosporangiaceae bacterium | reverse complement strand
CTGGGTTGACTTAGCCCTTCCGGGCGCAGCCGCATCCTCTGGTGCGGGTAGGTTCCCTGACGCACGCCGGCGAGCCCGGAGGCCGAGTCCGCGTCTCCCGATCACGAACGCTGCCGCGTGGTGGCCGGTGAGTTTGGGGTGAGCTGCGCTGCCGCTGGCATCCGGGCGCATGCGCTGAGCGCTGCGAGAGCACATCCGCCGCCCGCTTGCCCCGAAGGTTGTGCGGGTTACCGCACGACTTCCTTGCCGTCTTGCACGGTGAGGCCGCCGACCTGGAAAGCTTTCGGGGCCAGAGTCTGATACTGGGCGCCGGTGCTGGTGGTGCGGGATTCGAGCAGGGTGTATCCCATGGCCGGCGCGTCGTCGGTGAACAGCCGCTTGCCGGCGCCAACCGTGACGGGGAATACCAGCAGCCGGTACTCATCGATGAGCCCCGCGGTGTGCAGCGACTGGGCAAGCAGTGCACTGCCATGGACCTGCAACTCACCCTCGCCGCCCTCCTGCCTGAGGTCGGCAACCCGGGCGATGACATCGCCGCTGAGAACGGTGGTGTCACCCCAGTCAGCGTCGGTCAGGCTGTTCGACGCGACGTACTTCCGGCCGTGGTTCAACTTGGCCGCGACGGCATTGGCAGGGTCGGTGACCTCGCTCCAGTAGGCGCGCATCATCTCATAGGTGTTGCGGCCGAGCAGGATCGCGTCCGCGCGGGCGAACCAGCTCTCCGCCACCTCGCCCATATCGGCGTCGCCGAGCGGGACGAGCCACCCGCCCCGTTCGAACCCGCCGCTGCGGTCCTCGTCTGCCCCGCCCGGACCCTGCATGACCCCGTCGAGCGTCAGGAACGTGTGCACGGTCAACTTCATTGAACCTCCTGGTGATGTCCGGGCTGCCGCCGGTGATTGCTGCGGATGACGTCGTGCTCGCCCCGTCACCCCGATCTACCGCCTCCGTCGAGCCCCCGATCGACGGTGTCGGCGGTACATCACGGAGCACACCGCCGCCTTGGCGCTGGCCAGCCTAACTGGCGAGTGGTCTAGTGGGCTGGTCCAATTGCTGACGCATAAGTGAGTCCAATCGACGTCCTGCGACGTGGACTGGATAGCTTCTGAGCGTGGATCTGGAGATGGAGTTCAAGCCTGGTGTCCCGCTCCGCCGGCAGCTTGAGGGCGCGCTGCGCATAGCGATTCGTTCCGGCCGGCTGGCGCCAGGATCAGTGCTGCCGCCAAGCCGGGATCTGGCTGACGAACTCGGCGTATCGCGCGGTGTGGTGGTCGATAGTTACGCTCAGCTGTCTACCGAGGGTTACCTGACGGCGAAACGCGGATCGGGCACCCGCGTCGCCTTGCTGGCGGCCTCTGGAACGCCGCCGGCGGCGCGGCAGGTAAGCCCCCCGGAGCACTTCCGGTACGACCTGAGGCCCGGCCAGGCTGATTTCCACGCCTTCCCTCGCGCCCGCTGGAAGGCGTCGCTGGTGCGCGCGCTGCGTGAACTGCCTGACAGACGGCTGGGCTACGCCAACCACCGCGGCGTCGCCGAACTCAGGAACGCCGTCGCCGGATACCTGGCCCGCGTGCGCGGAGTGGTCGTGGAGCCCGAGCACGTTGTGGTCTGCTGCGCGGCGTCCCAGGCGCTGACCGTGCTCTGGCAGGCGCTTCGGAAACAGGGCGGGCGTCGTGTCGCGGTCGAGGATCCTGGCTGGCGCTGGCAGCGGTATACGGTCGAGCATGCCGGGCTGGAGGCGGTCCCCGTGCGGGTGGACGCCGACGGCCTGGTCGTCGCGGATCTCGCTGCCGCCGACGTGGATGCGGTGGTGATGACGCCGGCGCACCAGTATCCGACCGGGGTCGTCATGACGGCGGAGCGCCGCGCCGCCCTGATCACGTGGGCGCGCGAGCGCCGGGCGCTGATCGTCGAGGACGACTACGACGTCGAATACCGCTTCGGCCGGGAGCCGGTGGCCTCCCTCCAGGGCCTGGCACCGGATCTGGTCGCGTTCGTCGGGACGACGAGCAAGACGCTTGCACCCGCGTTGCGTCTCGCGTGGGTCGTCCCTCCCTCGCACCTGATCGACGACGTCGAGAACATGTTGCTAGTCACCGGTGTGACACCACCGACGCTCGACCAGATGGCCATGGCCTCGTTTATCGAAGACGCCGCGCTCGAGCGTCATCTGCGTTCGATGCGCCGACGCTACGGCGCCAAGCGAAACATCTTGATCGACGCGCTAAGCACGCACCTCCCCGAGGTGCGCATCAGCGGTACCGCCGCCGGGCTGCATCTCCTCGCCTGGCTTCCGGACGGCACCGATGAGCACGCGACGGCGATGCAGGCCCGGCGCTCCGGCGTCGGCGTGCATGAGCTGCACCGCCACTGCACAACTCACGCGCCATCTTCTCCGGCGCTCCTCCTCGGTTTCGCGCTTCCGAGTGAGTCCGAGCTGAGAACGGCGACCAGGCTGGTCGCCGAGGCGATCTGTTGACAGGATCTTCACTGGCACCCGCATCGACGGGGCATCGAATTGAGCGTCAACGCGACATCCGGGGTCCGGGGAGGTTGCCTGGAACACCGCATCGCGGTCATGTGAGCGGCCGGTAACGTTCGGGCCGTGGCAATGCATGGTCATGATCTGTCGGTGAGCGCCGCGGAGAACTACCGGGCGTTCGCCGAGGACGCCCACGGCCGCAGCCCGGCTTATGAGTCACTGGCCGGGTCGGTCGCTGAGGACACCGCGGTTCTGCGTTTCCTCGGCTCGCTGCCGCCGGAAAAGCGCCAGCCCAACCTGCTGTTCGCAGCAGCCCGCTACCTGCTGGGCGACCCCGTCGGCATAACCCGGCTGCGGGCCCTGGTCAGCCAGAACAGCGCTGAGCTGTCTGAGGTGATGATGGCCCGGCGTACGCAGACCAACGAGCCGGCCCGCTGCGCCACGCTGCTGCCGGCGCTGGCCCAGTTGCCGCCGCCGCTGGCGCTGATCGAGGTTGGCGCCAGCGCCGGGCTCACCCTGCTGTTCGACCGCTACTCCTACGACTACGCCGGGCACCAGATCGCCGGCCAGGACCCGCAAGCGCCCACCCTGCGGTGCACGCCACGCGGACCAGTGCCCCTCCCGGCGCAGCTTCCCGCGATCACCTGGCGGGCCGGGCTTGACCTCAGCCCGCTCGACGTCACCAGCGATGATGACGTCCGCTGGCTGTCGTGCCTGGTCTGGCCCGGTGAAGGCGACCGCGAGCAGCGGCTCGCCGCCGCGATCGCCGCAGCCCGCCGCGACCCTCCCGTGGTGCATCGCGGTGACCTGCTTACTGACCTGCCCGCGCTCGCCGCCCAGGCCCCCGCCGAGGCGACCTTAGTCGTGTATCACTCCGCCGTGCTTGCCTACGTCACGCCCGCGGACCGGCAGCGGTTCGCCGGCACCGTCCGCGGACTGCCGGCCGTCTGGCTATCCAACGAAGGACCCGCCGTCCTGCCCGGCATCCCCGTGCCCGCCTACCAGGGCGCGCCGTTCGTCCTCGCCCGGGACGGCAAGACGGCCCTAGCGATCACCGACTCGCACGGAACATGGCTGCAATGGCTTCCCGCCACAACGCCATAACGAACCAGCATGAGCTGGAGCCGGTCCGCTGGTGATGGAAGAGATTGCTGTGATCGGACCTCGACCTAGCCCACCAAGCACTTGCGCGCTGGCGCGTTCACCGCGGCCCGAGGCCGGTGTCAGTACCGTCCCAGGCGAGGGGGATGGTGTGGCCCTCAGCTAGGACGGTCTTGTCAGCGGGGTCGTAGAGCCAGCGCCGGGCGCTGCGTTCTGAGTGGCCGGCATGCGGCGCGATGCGAACGTGAGGCTGATCTCGGTTGCAGCGGCGGGGTTGCTCGCCGGGGGCTGCATGAGCCGTTCCTGCTGGTGCCGCGGGAGCTGCACGCGGACAGTAACGCAGTCTGCGGAGCGATCGGTGCGCCCTGCGGTCCAGTGGCTGGCGATCATGGCAAGGACCCGGTGGTTGCTGGGCAGCACATCCATTGTTACCGACGTCACGCCACGTGCCTGTGCCCTGGTGATAAGCGCGCGCACGAGCGCTGAGCCCACGCCCTGGCCCTGCCAGGCGTCGGTTACCACTACCCCGAAGTCGGTCATCGTGTCACCCCCCGGTACGGCCCGGTCTGCGGCCATGGCATGGCCGATGATGGCGCCGTCTTGGATGGCGATCAGGACATCGGCATTGCCGGCGCCGCCGGACAGGCGGCGGAGCGCGGCGGAGGTCGGTGTGATCGGGGCGAAGAATCTCTGGACGCGGGTTCGCAGGGAAAGCCCGGCGAAGAAGCCGGTGAGCGAGGCCAGGTCCGCGGAGTCCGGCCCCCGGATCGTGGCGTTCATGCGGCCGGGGGCCCGATCCATCTGGGTTCGGTTCACAGACCCAGCATCGTCTCCGATTGCTGAGTCTGTCAACCAGACTTAGCATGCGGTCATGGGAAGGCCCTGGATTCTGGATTACGACTCGGCCAACTGCGCGATCGGCGCGGCGGTGGGAATCATCGGGGAGCGGTGGACGTTTCTCGTGCTACGCGAGGCGTTCAATGGCGTGCGCCGCTTCGGTGACATCCAGCGCCGCACCGCCATGCCCCGGCAGGTCCTCAGCGACCGGCTCGCGCGCCTCGTGCGGGAAGACCTGCTGCGCAAGGTTCCCTATCAAGACGAAGGCAAGCGCACCCGGTATGAATACCGGCTCAGCAGCAAGGGCCTCGACCTGTACCCCGTGCTGGTTGCGCTGATGCAGTGGGGCAACCAGCACGCGGTCGGCCCAGCCGGCCCGCAGGTTCAGCTCCAGCACCGGGACTGCGGAGAGCCAGTGCGGCTGCAGCTGTCCTGCGAGGCCGGGCACATCCTGGATTCCGCCCGTGACGTCACCCCCGTGCCCGGCCCCGGCGCCCGCAAGACCGCCTGACCACCCTGGGCCATGACGCTGGAAGTCAGCCCCTGTTCGCGCCGGCGCCAAAGCCGCGAACTACTCGACCGAACGATCGCAAAAGTAAAACAGGAAGCTGTCAGCTACCTGTTCAATCTCGATGTCGAGGCAACCCAGGCAGCCCAGGACACGACCGACCATCAATGAACATGCCGGCCGCCGATCCACCAGATGGCCCTTGCGCGCGGCTGATCATTAAGGTCATGCTGGACACGCCCCGCGTTTGGAGTAGTCCATGACTCAGCCCCCAGCCGACCCGACCCAAGATCATCAAGAGCGTGAGAACCAGCCGTGGGCGATCAATATCCCCGGCCATGCCCAGCGGAGTGACTCGCCCGAGTACGTACACTCCCGGCAGACCATGAACAATATGGCGAGCCAGGTCAGCACGCTGATCTATGGCCAGCCGCCATACGAAGACCACCACGGTGGCGGATTGTGGCTGAAAGACGCCCAGGGCTGGTTCCTGGTCCGCAATCTCGTCGGCATGGAGTGGTCGTCACAGTTCTGCATGTCGCCAGACGTGCGCGTGCTTACAGTGGATCTCCAGTGGGTTCCGATCGGGGAAGTTCGTGTCGGTGACCACCTTGCCGGATTCGATGAAGTCATTCCTTTCAGCGGCCGTCGTCGGTGGCAGCGGAGTGTGGTGGAGCGCAACGAGATCATCTCTCGGCCTTGTTACGACCTGACATTCGAGGACGGCACACAGGTCCGGGCCTCAGCTGACCATCTCTGGCTGGCGTGCGGGCCAGGCGGCGGAGTCGCGTCCTGGTACCGCACTGATGCGCTGGTTTCCAGGCCAGGCGGAGCGCGTGCTGTGCTTAAGAGTGTGGAACCCTGGGAGGAAGACACGTCCTGGGAGGCTGGGTACCTTGCTGCTGCATTTGATGGTGAGGGACATCTGGTTCACTCGGTTAAGGGCGGAGGCTCTGGGCACGGTGGCGGCCAGAACCTGGCTCTAGTTTTTTCTCAGCGCGACAACGAGGTGTATACGGAAGTTGTTCGCTGCCTGAAGCACCTGGACTACACGTTCCGGGAGGATCAGCGGCCGGACATCCGTCAGGTAGTTATCTCCAGGCGATATGAAGTGCTGAGGTTCCTTGGCTCGATTCGTCCGCGTCGGCTGCTGGCCAAGTTCCAGTTCGAATGGCTTTGCCAGTTTAATGCCCTCGGCCGGGTGAAGATTACGGAGACTGTGTTCGTTGGCGACCAGCCGGTAGCGGTGGTCTCTACATCCTCTGGCACTTACATTGCCGAGGGGCTGGCTAGTCACAACTGCGCGGATCCCGCCAAAGTCGACTTGATCAGGCAGAACGCCAAACGTCTCTACGCTGCCTTTCCCGGCGCCGCCCAAGAACTGGGCATCCAGCAACTGCTCGACACTCCGATCACCGACGCGGCCGGTGTCGCTCAGTGGACCGACTCGATCTGCAATGCCAGCGTTCCGCTACCGACGCCTGCCCACACCGGCGTGCTGCCGACCGGGGGCGGTGTGCACCACTACCCCAGCCCTATCACCGAGATCGCGTTCTTCAAGCACGACAGCTTCCAGCTCTGGGTTACCGACCAGCAGGGCAACCCGGTAGCAGTAGCACCGGTCAGCCCGCCAGGTTCCGGCGACGGGCGGATCCACGTGCTCTATGCGACCCCGGGCTCTGATCTCGCCGACCAGGTCAGCCAGGCCGAGGCGCAAAGCCAGCCGTTGATCCTGGACCCCAGCCACCCGCTGGCGCAGCAGGCATTCGCGAGACAAACCGGCTGATAGCGCGGACGTCCCGACCAGGCGGGAAGAGACCTGCCGCGTTAGTTGCGCGGCGCGGGCGTCATGTCGAGAGGGCCGGGACGCGTCCGGCGGTTGCTCTTCTGACGACGTGCTGGCGGAACAGTTCGGAGGCCGGCAGGAGGCGCCGTTCAGCTGACCATGTCAGGCAGATCTCCCGGGTTGCCCCGGCGTCCAGGATTTCGCAGTAGAGCACCGGCCCGGTGGCGGATTCCGGTGATCCTGCACGTGGCGCCGGGACGATGGCAATGCCCAGGCCGGCGGCTACGAAGCCGCGGACGGTCGACAGGTCGTCGCCCTCGAAGACGACGGTGGGGCGGAACCCGGCCTGATCGCAGAGGTCGTCGGTCAGCGTCCTCAGCGCGGACGTCGGGCGCAGGCTGACGAACGGTTCCTCGGATACATCCGCGAGGCGAACGCGCTGCTGCTTGGCGAGCTGATGATCGCGCGGCACGGCCAGGCGCAGCGGCTCAACTGCGACCAGCCGGGTATGCACGGTCGGGTCGCGCGGGCGGCGTGTGCCGATCTCGAGGTCGGCCTGCCCGTCGTCGAGGGCGGCCGCATGCAGTTCGTCGCGCACCTGGGTCAGCTGGAAACGGACGGCCGGGTGAGCGGCCCGGAAGCTACGGACGAGGTCGGGCACGAGCCAGGTGCCCAGCGAGTGCTGGAAGGCGAGTGCCACGGTACCGGTGTCAGGCTCGATGAGCTGGTTCACAGCGGCGATCCCGTCGTCGAGCTGGTGCAGCAGCGCGTCGACGTGCCGTTTGAAAACAGCGCCCGCGCGAGTCATCCGGAGCGTGCGCCCGGATCGGCGCAGCAACGGCGTGCCGACCTGAGCTTCCAGGCGCGCCAAGGCCCGCGAAACGCCAGACTGCGTTACCGCCTCGAGGTCGCTGACCTCGGTCACGGTCGTGCCGTCGGCGACCTGCTGGAACCAGCGCAGCGAATCCGTATCCATAATCCATGACTGTAGCTCATAGTTTGATTGCTTCCTAATCATTGGACGCATGGTTCATAGCCGGCGAGACTCGGCATGGAAAGAAAACGTTCCGACCCAAGGACAGGAACATGGAGAACACCACATACGCACTGGGCCCGCTGCTGGCTGAGATCCGGGATGGGCGCCGGGGTATGCGTGCGATCCGCGTGTCCCTCAGGTCCTCGAAGCGCGAGGACAGGCGCGCGGCACGCGGCGCACGCAAATCCCTCGAGCGCGAGCTGTCCAGCTACACCTCGCCGGGCGACCTGAACGACCTGGACGCGATCCTCGCCCGCCACAGCGACGAGGAGACCGCAGACATCCGCCGCATCCTCGCCGGGCGCCGCGCCTGACCGCCCGCCCCGGTCACCCGGACGCCGCGCCTGACCGGCAAGACCTGGCCTGAACGGTACCCCCGGACATGCCGCGGGCAATACGCCGATCGCCAGCTTGTCACTTCTGACCGGCCGGCGGCCGGGGCCCTGAGATCAGCCGGGGAGGATGCTCTCGGATTGGTAGACGGGCGTGCCACCCAGAACCGTGGCCAGGACCTTGATGTCAGCGATCTGCTCGGGGTCCGCATCGAGCGGGTTCTTATCCAGGACAGCGAAATCCGCGAGCTTGCCCGGCTCGAGCGAGCCAATCTCGCCCTCGCGGTGCAAGGCGAATGCGGCCTCCGTCGTGTAGAGGGCGAGTGCGTCCCGGGCCGAGAGGCGCTCGCCAGGGCCGAGCACGTGACCCTCGGCGGTGCGGCGCAGGACCGCATCCCGGATACCTACGAGCGGATCGGCGGTAATGACCGGGGCGTCGGACGAACCGGCGACCGTGATGCCGGCCCGCCGCCAGGACCCGAAGGAGTAGAGCTGGTCGCTGCGATCTGGAAACGCCGCCGCGAAACCGTCGCCCAGGGCCGAGAGGAATCCGGGCTGGCTCACGATCAGTATCCCGAGGTCCGCGGCCCGGGCGGCAAGCGGCGGGTACATCGCACCGCCGTGTTCGATGCGGTGCCGGCGCGGGTTGCCTGGGGCGCGGGCCAGTATGGCGGCGTATGCGTCGAGGACGATCTCGATCGCCCGGTCCCCCTGGGCGTGGACGGCGACCTGGAACCCGCGGGCATCGAAGTCACGGACCATCTCGGTCAGCTCGTCACGCTCAAAGTACAAGATCCCCGAGCCATACGGCGGGACCGGGTAGGTTCCGTGGATAGCCGCGGTGCGGCTGCTCATCCCGCCGTCGGCCCAGATCTTCACGGCCTCGGTGGCCAGCCGATCGGAGTGGCGGCCCCGCAGGCCGGACGCGAGGAGCCAGTCCACCTCGTCGTGGACGACCAGCCCGTAGATCCGCTGATTGAGGACGCCGCTATCGTCCGCCTCGGCGAAGGCGGCGAAGGTGTCGCGGCGCAGATCCGCATCACATGCCGAGGTGACGCCAAACGCCGCGAAGCGCTGTCCCGCCATCTCGACCAGGCTCGCCCGCTCGGCGGCGCCCATGCGGGCGATGTCATGACGGAGGTTGCGCTCGAACAGCGCGAACATCGGCCCCTCGTACACGACGCCGTCGAGCCGGCCCTGGCGGTCGCGGCCGAACGCACCGCCCGGAGGATCTGGCTGCCCGCCGGAGAACCCGGCCTCCCTCAGCGCGGCCGTGTTAAGCACGCAGGCGTGCAGCGACGTGTGGTACAACACGGCCGGACGGTTCGGCACGGCTTCGTCGAGATCTGCGCGGCTTGGATGCCGGCCCTCGCGCAGCTTGTACTCCACATACCCGCTCCCGGTCACCCAGGAGCCCTCCGGCGTCCGGTCGGCGGCTTCCCGCAGGCGCGCCTGAATGGCCGGGATGTCGGGTGCGGATGGCTGGCTGCAGTCGGCGCCCGCCGCGAGATAGCCGACATCGGATACGTGGCAGTGCCCGTCTATCAGCCCGGGGATGACGGTGGCCCCACCCAGGCGGACTACTCTCGCGCCCGGCGCCGCCACCGCGCGGATCTCCCCGGCCGAGCCGACCGCGGCGATCCGGCCATCCCGGACCAGCATGCATCCGGCTGGCCCGGCGCTCGCGGCCATGGTGACAAAGACGGCATCCTCAACGATCAGTTCCATCGATCCGCCTTCCGCAACGAACGGGCCCATCCCGCTAGGCCTGACTGAGCCGAGGCTCGCACCAGGCGTGTGACTACCCGCGCATGAATCGGCCGCGAGGCGGCGGCCGGCAGTATCAGGCGGGCGGCGTGATGCTCAATTTAGGTGGGTGGCACGATGTGGCGCCGAGCCAGGCCAGCAAGCTGAGCTTACGAGAGGCGACCATGGCCGTTATCAAGCCGCAGGGCGCGGTGGCACGCCGCGGCTGCCGCGCCACCGCTCCCGTCGCGCCTGCGCTCATTCACCTTAAATGGCAGGCCTATCTATCCAGCGTGTTTCCGGTTTACGTTAAACGGGAGGCGCGAGCTGGGAACTGCCGATCTGATCGATTGACATAACCACTTTGCGTTGCCATAATCCGATAGTGCTGATCTAGCAACGCAGGAGCGAAGGCTCGGACTGGCGAACCGACGAATGCCTCGGCTGCGCTGAAAGAATCTGCAGCACTGGGGTCACTTCGGCACGCAGAGACCCGACGGGGGCGCAAATGAAGACCGCGAGATGCATTCCGATGCTGCTCGGCGGAGCTGCCGCAGCACTCCTGATAATGCCCGCAGCACCGGCCATGGCCAGCCTGGTCGGCCGTAACAACACGGACAGCACCGCCTCTATCTCCTCAATTCTGAAAACTGGGGATATAGTCACCGGTGTCCGGGGAACGGCGAACGGAAACGTCATACTGACGGGTTCGGCGGTGACAGGAAGTGGCACGCAAACTGCCCCGTTCCTCTACCAGGGCCGTCTCAGGACGGCCGCGGGAGCAGCAGTATCGGTGCTGACGCCATCGCTGCACGGCGTGACGTCGGCGACGTTTTATGGTCCCGATACCCACACCTTCAACCCGGTGAGCATCCCGAGAGGGCAGGTTCGCGCCGTCGGGAGCTACCTATCGTCGGCGGCGCCCGCCGGCGTCCACAACCAGGGCATGATCTATCTCGGGCCGGTGAGCGGATCGGGTGGATCATGGACATCCATCGACGTGCCCGCTAATGGCGCTCACACAGTCGGGCACGTGCGGGCCTGCCCCAGGACCCGGGTCCACTGCTTCGTGATGGACACCATCGCGCACAGCACCATGGGGAATCTGGTGGTGGGCAACTACGACCTCAACCCCACCGTGCGTGGTGGTGTGATCTCGGGCAATGCCTTCATCTACAACATGGCCAGGCATCAGTGGACCTTGCTCCATCTCGGCGGAAGCTTGTCCAGTGCGACCACGCTCTACGGCATCTGGCAGGACGGAGGGGACAGAAGCGCGCGCTACACCCTGGCCGGGGGCTCTTCGGCCAGGGGAATCCAGCGGGCGTTCCTCATGAACTACAACGAACGGACGGGAGCCTTTGGAAGGCCGAAGTACTTCAGTTACGGCAACGCCCCGGCGCTGCTCACGCACTTCGACGGAATCACCGCTGTGCGGGGCGGCTTTAACCTCGTGGCCATAAGCTCGGCTCAGTGGGCGTCGATGGCCTTCATTCGCGTCAAGGCCGGCGGCAGATCCTTTGGCACTGCAAGGTGGTATCCGATCAATGTCACGACAAGCCCGCTGTGTTCGGGTGGCTGCAGTATCGTGACTGGGAATACCGTGTTTAAGAACCACGTGATGGGGATCTACATCCGAAATGGCTCCACTCGCATCAGTACCTACCTCGCCACCGTCTCGAGCCGGTAACGACGGTTTACCGCGCCGGCTCTCCGGGAACCAGGCTTGGAGCCGGGAACTGCTGGCCGCCGACGTCTGCGTGGCCGTTGGCGACGAGCCATGCCAGTGCCTCGTGCAGGACGTCGAGCGAGCTAAACCGCGGCGCATAGCCGAGCGCCTCCCGGGCCCGATCAATGCTCGCGGTGATGCTGCGGAAGGTGTGCTGACGAGTGGTCTCGGCGTGCTCGGGGGCGACGCGGCGGTCGAACTCCGCCCAGTCGACGAAGTCCAGCACCGGCTGACGGCCGAACCACTGCGCGACGCCGGTCGCCAGGCCGCGCAGCGTCATCGCCTGCTCGGCAACCACGTGGAAGCTGGCCCCGATCGCAGCCGGCCGGTACAGTGCGCGCTCGAATGCCTGCGCCACGTCGTCGGCGTGCACGTGATGCAGGACGCCCAGGCCGTGATCGGGCAGCGCGAGCGGCTGGCCCGTGGCCAGGCTCGTCCAGACGGCCGGATCCAGGTTGCCGGCCGGCGTGATGACCGGCCAGCCCGGCCCGCTGATGTGACCTGGGTGCAACACGACCGCGGGTACGCCGCCCGCCAGCGTCTCGCGGTGCAGCAGGGCCTCGATCTCCGCCTTGCCCGTACCGTACTCGCCGTAGGCGGTCCGGGGCTCATCCTCGGTGACCGGTACCCGCAGCGCGGGACCGTGCACCCAGATTGTCCCGCAGTGCACCAGCAGCGGACGGGACGGGCGCAGCGCGTCGACGAGTTGCTGCGCCGAGGCCGCAGTGAAGCAGACCAGGTCGATCACCACATCGGGGCGCAGCGCCGCGACCTGGGCGCCGAAGGTTCCCTCGGCGTCCTGCGCCTCGCGGTCGACCGTGACTCTGGTGACCGACTTCCACTGCGGGCTCGCGTGGTAAGGGCCGCGGACGCCACGGCTCATGGCGATCACTTCGTGGCCGCCACGCACCAGCCGCGGCACCAGATAACTGCCGATGTGCCCGGTAGCTCCGATGACGACCACGCGACTCATCCTCAGAGGTCCTTCCGGCGCAGGCGGCAAGTCATGCCATCCTCGCATGGGCGGGGCCGGCCGTTGTGGAACCGTCGCGGTAGGCCACCAGCAGCGTCACGTCGTCTTTGGGTGCGTGGCCGACATATCTGATCACCTCCTCACCGAGCCTGTCGGCGAGGGTGGCGGGGTCGGGCGGGGCGCGCACGGCGGCGCAGTCGGCGAGAGGAAAGAACACGCCGGCCTTGTTCCGTGCCTCGCTCGCTCCGTCTGTGTAGAACAGGAGCGCGTCGCCGGCCTCGAACGGGATGGTAACCGGGATGCGCGGCGCATCGGCGAGGTGTCCCAGGCCGAGCGGCAGGCTGCCCTCCTGCGGGCCGATAAACCGGGGACGGCTCGTGCCGAGGAGCAGCGGCCCGGGATGGCCGCAGCTGAGCAGCTCGATCTTGGTACCGTCTGCGCTGACCTCAGCGAGGAGAGCGGTGACGAACTGCTCATCGCTGAGCTGGCGGGCCAGGCTGTCCTCGATGCGGGAGGCGATCGCGGCCAGGCTGTCCTCCTGGTGGGCAGCCTCGCGGAACACGCTGAGGACCGCCGCCGCCGACTGCATCGCTGGCAGGCCCTTGCCCTTCGCGTCGCCTACCACTATCCGCACGCATTCCGGGGTGGTCACTACCTCGTAAAGGTCGCCGCCGACCCGGGCCCCGGAGGAGGCCGACAGGTAATGCACCGCGAGCCTGACCGGGCCGGCCTGGCGTGGCACCGGCCGCAGCAGGATCTCCTGGGCGGCTTCGGCGACCAGCCGGACCTGGGCCAGTTCACGGTCCCGGCGCCCGCGGGCCCGGCTGGCCAGCACGCCGACCGCCGTGACACCGGCCACGGCCAGGAACGCGACCTCGGCCATGCGGTAAGTGGCGCCCGGCTGCAGGCCGGCCGCGGACAACAGACATGCCGCCAGGGCCACCGCGCCTGCGGCCAGGGTGTACAGCGGCGCGCCGACCGCTGCCGCGACGGCCGGGGCCACGGCCAGCAGCGGCAGCAGGCCCCACCCCGGCCCGATCACCATCCGGGAAACGCCGATCGCCGCGATGATCGCGAACGGCAGTGCCGGCAGCACCAGCCTCGCTCTCGACCGGATAGCCGGATCCCGGCGGGTGATCCCCGTGCCCCGGTGTGCGGGCGGATTGGCCATGCCAGCACTCTTCGCCGGGGGTGGGTGTGTTCGCGTCTGTGGGATCCCTAGCCCGCACCCCGGCTGGCCAGCCGGTCCGCCCGGGCTGTGCTCGGTGCGGGGCCGGTTCTACGATGGTTAGCGAGCCGCCGAGACCTGGACACTGTCAGCACCGTGCCAGGCTCAGGCACCATGCCGCGCGGCGTCGTCCACCAGGAAACTGACCACCACAGCCACGGCGACGAAGACGCCAAGGGCCGCTGCGTTGGTGGCCTGGGCGATCGTGAACTTGTGCACCGGTGGGGTGAAGTAGAAGGTGAGCAGGAGCGACCCGGCGATCGCTTCGAGCACGGCCGGAACGAAGCCGCCGACCACCGCGACGGCCATCACCGCAACCAGGAAGGCGAGCACGTCGGTGGTCAGGCTCAGCTGGCCGCGGAGGATCGCGAGCAAGACCGTGAGCAACGGCGCCAGCACCGCCGCCAGGGCATATCCGGCCAGTCTGCGCCGAAGCGGCAGGCTGCGCAGGGGGCTAGGCCACCGCATCGTGAGCCGCCAGGGCGCGGCGCAGCGCGCGCAACCCATAGAAGGTGCGTGATCTGACCGTGCCGGGCGGGATCTGCAGTATGCGCGCCGTTTCGGCCACCGACCGGTCGCGGTAATACATTTCTGTCAGTACCTGGCGCTGGGGACCGGGCAGAGTCGCGATTGCGGCTCGGAGGCCAACTTCGTCGATGCTGGCATCGGCCCGCTGGCCGTCGGCGAGCGCAAGGTGCTCGTTCAGCTCACTCTCTTGCGGGCGAGCGCGCCGGGCTCGGTGAGCGTCGATAGCCAGCCGCCGGGCGACCGTGATCAGTCAGCTTCGGGGTGACCGGTGCTGGATGTCCACGTTGTTGCGGTGAGTCCAGGCCCGCAGCATGGTTTCCTGGACGAGGTCCTCGGCACGGCCGCGATCGCCGCCGGTCAGCGCGGTGGACAGTCGCAGCAAGGCCGGGCCGTGCTCGGCGTACAGGCTGCGGAACGCGGCATCCGCCTCTTCGGGGGGGACGGCGAGGGGCTGATCGCCGGACATGATGTCTTCCTTAGGGGTATCCCCAGACGTGAGAAGCGTCGCTGCCCCTCGAAGCCTGGGGTGCGGGCAGATTTTGCCTATGCCAGAACCCTCCGCTGAGATGAGCGCGCTCGCGTCTGTGGGATCCCTAGCTCGCACCCCGGCTTCCCCCCAAGGGCCTCGACTGGGGAATCCGCGGATGCGATGCCTGGCTGCCTGGCCGGACACTGGCCGCAGTGTCGAGATGCCGCGGACCGCGGGGTTCGACACAGATTGGCGTCCAAGAGGGCGCGGGTGCGGATCAGACCACGGAAGGAATACCTGTCATGTTCAAATCAATAGCCACTTCGTTGATTCTGCGTGGCGTGCTCGCCATTATCGTCGGGATCATTGCTATCGCCTGGCCGGGCGTGACGATTCTCGCGCTGGTCATACTGTTCGCGATCTACGCGCTCATCGACGCCGGGCTGCAGGCCATGCGGGCGTTCAGCAGTGCCACCGCGGGACCGGTCTTCGGCCACCTGCTGGTCGGGCTGGTTGATCTCGCCGCCGGAGTAGTCGCACTGATCTGGCCCGGGCCTACCGCGCTGGTGCTGGTGCTGGTGCTCGCATTCTGGGCGATCGCCGGCGGCTCCTTCGAGATCTTCGCCGCCTTCCTGCGCGGGGAGACCGCCGGAACGCGAGCGCTGTTCATCCTGAGCGGGCTGGTGTCCATTGCGTTCGGCGTCGTGCTCTTCGCCCGCCCCGGCATCGGCGCGGTCAGCCTCGCGCTCCTGTTCGGGCTGTTCAGCCTGATCTACGGGGGCTCGCTGATCGTGATGGGCGTCGACGCGCGCCGGTCCGGGCGGACCCTGCGCTCGGTCATATCCGATGCGGCGTGATCAGGTGCGGGGCCTGGGCGCTGGCCGCCCCGGCCGAGGTGAGTGCCCACTAAGAGCCCGCTGAGCGCCTGCCAAGCTCTGACCCGGCTTGGCAGGCGCTCATTTACAAGCCGGGGTGCCGGCTAGGGATCCCGCAGACGCGAACACGTCCAGCCCAGGCAGAGAGTGCTGGCATGGGCAATCACCCGCACCCGGGCACCGGGATCACCCGGCCAGCAAGAGGAGCACGTCATGCCGTTGGTCAACGTCAAGCGCACTACCGCGTCGGTGGATTCCGAGTCGGCCATGCACACCCTCAACAGGGCCACTGTGCGGCAGCCGTATCTACAGGTCCCCGCCCCATTCACCGATCAGCCCTCATGGGCCAGAGTCATCAGGCAGGCCCGGTGCGCTGACGACAGCCTTGATCCCGACCAGTGGTTCCCAGTCAGCGCCATGGCAGGCAAGGCTCGCCAAGAGGCAGCCGCTGCGATCGCCATCTGCACGACCTGCCTGGTACGAGCTGAATGCCTGGCGCTCTCGCTGCGGCACTGGGATATCGGCCAGCACGGCGTCTGGGGCGGCCTGGTGGCAGCCGAACGCGCGGCCTTGCGCCATGGACGCAGGCGCATTTAACCCGCACGGCCCGCGCCTTTCTCCATCGCGTCGAGCATCGGACCCAGCGCACCGGCGGCGGCCGCCTTGTGGTGTTGTGCGGCCCATTCCTGCCGCAGCGCCACGGCGTCGGACATCGTCGGCGTGACGCCGGCTCCGGACACGGTCATCGCCGCCTCCCGCATCTCCTCCGCACGCCGCGTGCCGTGTTCGAGCGACCGCGAGATCATGTAGGGAGCCAGGGCGTGCCAATCTCCTGGCAGCAGGTTCGAGAGCGATTCCAGCACCCGGTCTTCCACTCCCCAGCTCCGAGCCGCCAGCATCGACTCCGTGAGCAGCGCCTCGAGGCCTTTGATCACCACGGACCGGCACAGTTTGGTCGCAGCGGCCAGCCCGATCGTTTCGGCGTACGGCTCTAGACCGGTGAAGCCCAGCTCAGCGGCGAACTCCGCGAAGACGGCGGCATGCGGGCCGCCCAGCAACATCGGCGCCGCGAGCCGCTTCGGCTCGATCGGCGACATGACGGCCGCTTCCACATACCGCCCCCCCGCCTGCTCGATCGCTATGGCGGCCGATTCTTTGCGTTCTGGTGACGACGAGTTGAGATCGAGGAACCAGGCGCTTTCGTCGATGCCGGGTGCTGCCGCGACGGCAGCGGACACAGCGTTCGCGGCAGTCA
Source organism: Streptosporangiaceae bacterium (assembly GCA_036394075.1). Classification (GTDB taxonomy): domain Bacteria; phylum Actinomycetota; class Actinomycetes; order Streptosporangiales; family Streptosporangiaceae; genus JAWWPY01. The sequence continues at coordinate 3,291 of DASWFT010000167.1, read as the reverse complement.
CCGCACTGATCACCAGATCTGCGCCGCGCACCGCATCGACCGTGTTCGAACAGGCCGCGACGTCCAAGGTCTCCACCCGGCGCGACACCGCACTATGCGGGTCGTCGAAAGCCACGTCCCACGCGGAGATAGCCAGGCCCCGCAGTTCTTCGGCGATCACGGTGCCGACCTCGCCCAGGCCGATCAGCGCCACGCGTGTCATCGGCCCCTCCACACTCACCGCGGGATGAGAACCTCGCCCCGCGTCAGGGTGCTCTGCTGTCGAGCGCTCTGCTGTCGAGCGCCCGCCAGCGGCGCAGCCACCGGGTGAGATCCGATGGGGTGACGATACCCACCACTTCGCCATCTTCGACCACGAGCACCCGCCCGGCCTCGCCATCCTCGAGCTTGGCCATCACCTGGTCCATCGGTGCGTCCGGCGGCACAACGATCTGGTCGCCGAGCGGGACCATATGATCCCGTACCCGGCGAGCGGGCCATTCGTCGCTCGGCACCCGGCGGACCTTCCGCAGGGTCAGCAGGCCGATCGTCCGCCCCTGCTCGTCCACCGGGAACGCGCTGTGGTCGTAGCGCATGAAGTAGCGGTCCACGGCGTCCTGCAGGGTGAGGTCCGGTGGGATCCGCAACAGGTTGCCGGCCATCACGTCATGCGCCTGGACCCCTCGTAGCATCTGCCGGACCTGGAGCTCCTGGTAGGAGGCTCGGGCGGCCTGGACCAGGAACCACCCGATGAACGCGAACCAGATGCCCCCGGCGAGATTCCCAGCCAGCAGGAAGGCCACGCCGCCAGCCACCAGCAGCCATCCCACCGCCTGACCGCCCAGGGAGGCGATCCGGGTGGCCCGGCGAAAGCTCCCCGTGGCCTTCCACACGGCCGAGCGCAGCAGCCGCCCACCGTCCAGCGGAAATCCCGGGACCAGGTTGAACCCGGCCAGCAGCAGATTGACCCACGCAAGGTAGCCGAACATCCCGGTCAGGGAGGCCGGCAGGGCGCCACGGCCGAAGACATCGACGATCCAGAACAGCGCCGCCAGGAGCCCGCTGGTGAGCGGTCCCACCGCCGCGATCAGGAACTCATCACCCGGCCCGTGAGATTCCACCCTGGCCCGCGTCGCCCCGCCGAACAGGAACAGCGTGATGTCCTGAACCCGGATCCCCCGGGCCTCGGAGACCACTGCATGGGCCAATTCGTGGACGAGGACCGAGCCGAAGAACAGTACCGCCGCCAAGATGGCGATCCCGACCGCCGCCCCGGTCGACAGGCCCTTATACAAGAAGGAGAAGCGCAGGTACATGCTGTACGTGATGAGTAGGGCGATCACCACCCACGAGCTGTCGACCCGAACCTCGATGCCGGCGATCCTCCCCACACGCCAGGATGTTCCGAACATCGCCGCTCCTCTCAGCCGGTCTTCTCCCACGTAGCGTCGCAGTCTTCGCTTCGGGCTCCAAACCGGGCCAGCGCGTTCGATGCGGCGCTGCGACTGCTGGCCACGCAGCTGGGACGTCGCTTGCCCTGGCCGCCTGCCGGGGTGGGGATGATTTGCTTTAGCAGGCCCCTGCCGTCAGGGTGAGGTCGATAGCCATGGGATTCGCACCACTTCTCGGTCGGCGCCGCGGCTTTCATTGCCTATGCCAGAACCCTCCGCCTGCGACGACCGGTTCGCGTCTGTGGGATCCCTAGCCAGCACCCCGGCTTCCCAGCTAGTTCGCCAGGGTGCCCGGCCTGCCCGGCGTCCCCGTCGGCGCCCGGGCAGCCGCCATGAGCGGGCGTGTTGACTGTTGTGTCGGGCTGCTAGTTCTCGCCTAGCCGGAACGCCTGGCCATCACGAGGGTGTCGGACAGTGCAAGAGTTGCGCAACTACTTGCATTCATAGCGCAAGAATCTTATGTAAGACAGTAGCTAATTGACAATTATTAAAAACTCCCCGACAAGACCCTTGTGGAACAAGTTACAGGAGCCTTAATGTCAGTTCACCTCGTGGCGTTCGCTTGGCCTCGAGTGTCCTCAGGCGTCACCTCGAGAGAGGCAAGTAGTCGATGTCATGGAGCAGCACAGGAGCTGAACCCACGTCGTCCAGGAAGCTACGGCGAAAGGCCGCCGCGATGATCGCAACGGTGGCTGCGGCCGCCGCCGGTCTCAGCGTCGCGTCGGGCAGCACAGCCTTCGCGAGCGCAGGCACAGTCGCCGCCTCGACCCCCGTCGTCACGCGCGCCGCCCTCGACCCGTCGCTCGTTTCGGGCCGAGGGGCTGACGTCGGCTTCGTCGAGCAGGAGGCGGAGAACGCCGCGACGAACGGCACGATCATCGGCCCGGGCACCGCCGCGTACACGCTGGCGGCGGAGGCGTCCGGCCGGTCGGCGGTCAGCCTGACGCCGGGACAGTACGTCGAGTTCACGCTGCCGGCGGCGGCCAACGCGATCAATGTGCGCTATAGCATCCCGGACGCGCCCACCGGCGGCGGGATCACCGCACCGCTCGACGTGACGGTGAACGGCCACCGACACAAGACCATGACCCTCACGTCGCAGTTCGCGTGGCTGTACAACGAGTACCCGTTCTCGAACGATCCGAACGCCGGCGTGCTGCACCCCGACTGGTGGGCCACCGAGTGCACCTGCGTTCCAGCCGCGACGACGCCGACGCCGGTGTTCCCGACGCCGTTCCGTCCGAACCACTTCTATGACGAGCAGCGCCTGTTCCTCGGCCGGACCTACCAAGCGGGCGCCACGGTGCGGCTGACGGTTCCCGCTGGTAGCGACGCCGCGACGACGACCATCGACCTGATGGACTCGCAGCTCGTCGCTCCGCCGAAATTCGATCTGCTCGCGGCGAACGTGCTGCTGTTCGGGGCCGATCCGACCGGCCACCGCGACTCCGCCGACGCGTTCGACAGGGCGATCGCGTTCGCGCAGCGCACCCACCTCAAGGTCTACATCCCACCGGGCACATACCAGGTGAACCGCCACATCATCGTTGACAACATGACAATCGAGGGCGCCGGCAGCTGGTACACGATCATCAAGGGCCACCAGGTCGACCTAAGCCCCCCGGCGCCCGACGGCTCGGTGCACACCGGCGTCGGCTTTTACGGCCAGGACGCGTCAGTCGGCGGCAGCACCAACGTCCACCTGTCCGGCTTCGCGATCGAGGGTGACGTCCGCGAGCGCATCGACACCGACCAGGTAAACGGCATCGGCGGGGCGCTGAGCAACTCGACCATCGACGGCCTCTACATTCACCACACCAAGGTGGGCATCTGGCTGGACGGCCCGATGACGAACCTGAAG
>DASWFT010000166.1:0-4314 GCA_036394075.1 Streptosporangiaceae bacterium | reverse complement strand
TTGGTAGTCGGGGTGTACGCCGGTCAGCAAGGCCGGTGGCAGCAGCTAGCCTGGCTGGCGGAGCCGGGCGTGTCTGGCGTGGGCACGCATGTCCGGTGGAGTGATCATTATCGCCTTCGGGTCCATGAACAGCGATGTCCTTGGAGAGACATGGATAAAAGGGCTCGGCCGGGACGAGACAAAGGCGCTGGCAGCGTGTGCGTGCCGAAAACGTCGTCCACGTCAGGCGACCAGGTGGTATTCGTTGATCAGGCCAGCGACGCAAGCCCGTCTTCGGATCACCGCAGAAGCCGCACGCGCCGCCTCCAGCTCGCCGACGGGCTCTTCGACGCGTTCACCACGCACCGCCTGGTCGCGGTCGGCATTCACCTGCAGGAAAGCCACGACGCTGTGGGCGTGCTGCTAGCTGATCCTCGGCTGCCAGATGTGGTGGACGACATCGTCGTCGAGCTCGGGCCGGTCACCTGCGGGTGCGTGCCTTGTGCGCAGAACGGCGCAGTCGCTTCGCCAGTGCCTTGTCGGTGTCCCGTATCGCGGCTGCGGTCGCTTCGATGACGTCGGCCGCGGCCGGGTGATCGCTGCGCCACAGGTCGTCGGCATGCGACCTGATGGCTTCCAGCGTGTTCTGGGTCAGGTTCTCGCCCAGGTTACCGGCGCGCAGCGCAGTGAGCAGGTCGATGAGCAGCCATTGCTGCGTTGTCTCCCGGTAGAGCGGCGGTTCTTCGCCGAGGTTGGCTAGCACGCCCGCCGCGATGTGACGGCGGCCGTCCGATCCGTTCGCGGCCGTGCCGCGGAGGATCGCCCGGGCATCGTCCGGCTTGACCTTGGTCAGGACGGCGATAACGGCGACGCGGCGCCGCGCGAGGTCGGGGTCGGTTCCCGGTACAGCCTCGAGCAGCTGGGCGACCGCGCTTGCCTCATCGCGGCCGGCCAGCCATCCGCTGAGCTCGGCGTCGAAACCAGCGGGGTCGTAGTCCGGCAGCGCGTCGAGCAGCGTTGCGGCATCGGCGGCGGCCAGGTCGCCGACGGCGCGCGCAGTGTGACCTTCGCTCGTCAGGATGTTCCGGATACCGTATCGGCCCAGCGGTGTCAGCCGCATCCGGTAGTCGGGCTTTGCGGGCGAGCTGCCGGCGAAGAGCATGATGGCGGCGGCGTGATCACTGCGCCACTGCGTGGTTCCCCAGTCCACGCCGGCGGCTCCGAAGTCGGAGAGGGTCTTCATCAGCCGTGCCGTGCTCTCGATGATGAAGACGTCCCCGATCGACGTGCCGGATTCGCCGGCGGCCGCGCCCAGCGAGGACATGAGGCTGCCGGTGTCGAGCCACTCCTCGTCCGGGAGCCGGTAGAGGAGCTTGAGCACCGGGAAGACGACGCTGTCGAACTGCTCGCCGAGCATGCTCAGCATGCCGGGCAGGATCCGCCCGCCCATGTCATCCAGCGCGCCCAGCTCCTCCTCGAGCGCCTCCTGCCAGCAGGATAGGATCTGGCCGGCATTGCCTGGATCGGGCAGGCCTGGCCCGGGGACGGCCTGACCGGAGCGGATCGCGATGAGCCCGTTCCCGAGGGCGAACCGCCAGGGGACGTCCAGGACTGCGAGGTCTGCGCCGCTGCGCAGGCCGGCCAGGGCATCGGTCCTGGTGCGCGGGTCGGTGAGCTTGTCATCTCGTTGCCACAGCCGGAGTTCCTCGACGGTCTGCCGGGCCGCGGGCGGCTTGAGCACGCCCTTGGCCGTCACCTGCCTGCCGGGAGCGCACCATCCAGCCAGGCGCAAGGCATCATCGATGAGCGGCACCCGGCGTGCCTGTGCCGCCAGCTCGGCGGGCGGCGGCAGCGTGATCACCGGAAACACCTCCGCGTCGCCGCGGACTTCCTCGGTGAGGTAGCTGCCATCGACGGACCGGACAGGGTCGCCTGCCTGGCACCGGCCGCACGTGCAGAACTCAAGGTCTTCGCTGGTGAGCCGCTGGGTCCTGCGCCGCGTTCGGTTCCGTGTCCTGGTGGCCTTGGTCGCCGTCCGCACGGTCAGGCCGGACAGTCTGGCGGTCAGTTCCGCGGGATCGAACGCACCCGGGTCATATCCCTTCTCACGTAGATGGCAGACGAGGTCTTGGAAATGCTCGGGAGGATCCGCCTCCGGGTGCGTGACCAGGTAGACGACCTCTTCCAGCCCCCAGATCCCCCCGATGTCCTCCGCCGGGGCTGCGGCGCGGCGGCCGCCCGTGCACCTCGGGTACGTCACGCCGGGATCGAGCGGAATGATCTTCTCCGCCTCGATCCGGTGGAGCCAGCTGTCGCCGAAGTCGTAGACGTACTCGACCGCGGCGCCCTCGGCGCGCAGGACCTTGCCGAGCTCGGCCTCTTCTTCGTCGGCGAACGCCGCCGCCATGTACCCGCCACCGTCCGGGACGGGAGGCTCGCCCCACTCGCGGCCGCGTCCGTCCTGGAAGCGATGCAGGTGATAGCCGTCCCAGCCGAACGCCTCCTGGATGACGTCGTGCAGGAACCCCAGGCTCGCCGCTGACGGGACCTGGAACCTCCGCCACAGCGGTGGCGCTGCTCCCTGCAGGCCGATTTTCAGCTGATGAACGGTCGGGGTGTGAGCACCTGGCATAGCGCCACCCTAGTGATACGGAACGGGCATCTGGGGCACCGCCGCCCATCCGGCGCAAGGAGCCGGAGTAGTCAGATGGTGAGCCTGGCTGAGGGTCTTCGTTGGTAGGAGAAGGTCTGCCGGAAGTACCCGTGCGAGACTTCTGAGCCTATCGGCGCGCAGAGGGCGGAGGTGTGACGGTCGTGGATGTGGACGAGAACCCGGAGATCGCGGCAGCTCTGGCGAAGCTCGCGGAACGACGCGTGAGATCTTGAGCGCACATGAGATCGGCACGGCAGAAGGCACGGCGGCCTTCCGCCGGGCAGTTGCCGCCTCGGGCATCATGCCGCCTGGCCTGCCGGAGTTCGAATGGAGAGCGACAGCGGCGGGCTGAACGCATACCCGTACAGGGCCGCCCGCAGCATCCGGGCCGGTGGCCTGGGGCTGGTTGTTTTGGTCAGCAGCGGGGTGACGGTGGCCAGCGCCTCGGCCATGCTGGCCCACGAATGCGCCGCCAGGTGCGGCCATTTCATCGCCGCATACGCCACCGCGTGCTGATACCAGGTGACGGTCGCCGGCGCTGGTGCGGCGCATGCCAGCGGCTCGCCAGTGGCGGGGTCGAACTCCAGCCCCCGCCGGGCGGCGCGGATCAGTTCTGCGCGGTAGCTGTCGGCCAGTGCCCGGGTGATGAAGGACCGGGACTTATCGCCCCCGGCTACCCGCCAGCGGACCTCGAACACCCGGCGGCCAGGCCTGCGCCGGATCGCGAACACGCGGACATCGAACGAACTCACCGAGCCCTCCTGAGCGTAATCAGCGGAATAACGAAACTCCAGCCGATCACGCGAGCCCCCAGCCTGCTAACTCCGCCTGAGCGGCGGGCCGGTGGTTACTCCCACGCGGCAAGCCCGGTCACCCCCGGCAGATCCCCGCTGGGCCGGACCGAGCTTCGCCCGGTTCTGCTGTTCGCTCGCCGGCAGCAGTGCGCGGGTGTCCGGCGGTACAGTCGCTGCCTTAGAAGGGCCGAGCTGGGAGGGCTTCATGGGTCGCACGGCACGGGAACGGCTGGCCAAGCTGCTCGACGACGCGCAGGCGTCCGGGGCGTTCAGCGCGCAGATCCTGGCACCAGCCGACGCGTTGCAGATCGAGGTCGATGGTGTCGGGACGGTGCACCCTCCCGTGCGTGCGCCGCTCGCGAAGAAGCTGATCGCGGTGGCGCGGCCGGCGATGTTCGGGCGCGGGGAGCAGACGCTGACCGACACTACCGTTCGTGACACGTGGGAGATCACGTCGGACCTTGTCAGGCTGAGCGGCCCGGCCTGGGAGGCAACGCTCGGCGCCGTGCTGGACGACGTCCGCGATGAGCTGGGGCTGCCGCCCACGACGAAGCTGCGGGCCGAGCTGCACGCGATGCTGGTGTACGGGAAGGGACAGTTTTTCCTGCCGCATCAAGACTCGGAGAAGGACGACGCGATGGTGGGCACGCTGGTCGTGTCGTTGCCTTCGGCGCACACGGGCGGGGAACTGGTCGTGGAGCACGGCGGCCAGAGCGTCACGTACCGGGTGCCGAGGGAGGAGCTGTCTTTCGTCGCGTTCTACGCCGACTGCCGTCACCAGGTCAAACCCCTGAAGTCCGGGTACCGGGTGACGCTGACGCTCAACCTGCTCGCGGACAGCGAGGCGGACGCGCAGGGAGCCGGGCCGGTCGCCGACTTGGCGCACTG
>DASWFT010000165.1:0-2268 GCA_036394075.1 Streptosporangiaceae bacterium | reverse complement strand
CGAGGGTGAGGGGCTCCAGCGTCAATCTTTAGGACGGTCTCGCAGAGCCAAGTCCAGCCGACGTCGGCGGACAGCATGCGCACCGCCATTCTCATCCCCCGGGAACGGCCGCGCCAGCGCCCATAAAATCTTTAGGTGTTTGCGCTTGTTCGGGGTGTTATGGTCTTCGTGTTCCGCGCCTGTCTTGGTGCCTGTTTTCCCGGTTGTGCTGGCGGTGTCCGGGCATAGCTGCTGTCCGCGTGTCGCGGCGGGTCTGGCGCGCGGTTCCACGTCCGCGTTCCCCGGCAGGCGGGGCGGTTCCTCCTTCCTGACGGGCTGCTTTCCTGGCGGCGGCTAGCAGAAGCCGGGTGCGAATACGGTGACCTGGGGTTTCCCGGTGATGGTTGTCTTGGTGGCGCTGGTGTGCGGGAATTTGGGGCGCGCTTTCTGGGCGCGTTTTGAGTGGCGCTGCCGGCCGGGGACGTTGAGGGTGTGCAGGGCGGCGCGGGCGGCGGCGTCGGCCGCGGCGGCGAGCGCCTCCAGCGATGATGAGGCCGTGACCTGGGAGGATGTCATGGACCGGATCGCGTGATGGCGGGCGGCGGTGAAAGATTCCTCGTCGGCAGTCACCGGGGCGCTGTCTTCCCGCCGCAGGGCGCGGGCCGCGGCGGCTTCGGTGCGCAGCGCCGCGGCGGCGCTGGCGCGCACGAGCTGGGTGGCGGTCAGCCAGGCCCAGGCTTCGGAGATGACCAGCCGCGGGGACCCGGACCGCAGCACCGGGCCGCTGGTGCGGTTCCCGGCGCCGGCGATCGTGGTCTTGTCCTCGCCGAACGTGGTCTCCGACGCGCTCCACCGGGTCAGGTACGTGTCCCGGACCGCGTCCGCGGGTGCGGCCTCGTGGTCCAGCAGGGTGGTGATCAGCGTGCAGGTCTCGGAGACCTCTTTCCCGTCGCCGCAGGGCAGGACCGCGTTGTGCTCGGCGGCGCGGACCGGCAGCCGGTCTTCTTTCTTCCCGGACGGGGCGTTCAGCCAGGTCAGGCGGGACCCGTCGGGCAGCCAGCCGCCGCCGGGCTCCAGCGGCAGGCTGATCCCGGCCTTCACCCGGGCGACGACGTGCCCGCCCGCGTCCAGGATCGCGGTGATCAGCTCATGACCGGGAAAGTTGCGATCGAAGCAGGTCACGCGGCCGGCGAACAGCTCCGGGCGGCGGCACACCAGGCGCGCGAGCAGCGTCTGCTCCCCGGCCCGCGTGCTGCCCACAATCGCCCCGAGCACCGCCCGGCCGGCGCGCGCGGTCAGCGCGACGACCCTGAGCTGCGGGAACGGCGCGGCGCCCTCGCCGTCCTGCTCCGCGGTGCCCGTGCAGCCGAACATCGCCCGGTTCGCCGGCGTGTCCGCCAGGTTCACCAGCATCCCGTCCGCCGCGCACACCGTCATCCCGGCCAGCAGCACCGCCGACGGCTCGCCGTCGGCGATGAGCGGCCCGGCCGCCTCCCAGAACACGGACTCCATCACGTCCGCCGGCACCAGCAGCCGCCAGTCCGTGACCACCTTCTCCGTGGGCACGTGCCACTCCAGGGCAAACGGGACGTCCGCCAGCAGCCCCGCCAGGCGGGCCAGCGACTCGCAGTACGACCCGTCCGGCATCAGGGTCATCGCGATCATCAGCCGGATGACCAGCGGATACGACATGATCCGCCGCCGCTCCCGTTTCCTGAGCCGGCCCTTCTCCAGCGCCGCGGCCGTTATCGCCTCGATCACCCCGTCACCGAGATGCCGCTCCAGCTCGCCCAGCCGCACCAGATCAGGCAGCCACCCGCCCGCCAGCACCGTCCCGTCCCGGCGGACCACGGCCGGGGCCGTCACCACCGGGCGGCAGAACACCGCCAGCTCGCCCGCCGACGGCACCGCATCCCCCGCAGTGACCGTCCCGCCGCCGCGAACCTGCAGGCCAGCCGCCCGCACCACCAGCGTCCCCGCAGGAGTCCCCGCATCCGGGAACCCCGGTGTCCGGCTTGCACCAGCAACGTCAGGCAGATAAGAAAGCACAAGGGGCTCCTGGAAAAGGGATGGACTCGACACCCACACCCTTACCAGGAGCCCCCTCCACATCCAAACCATTGCAAAATCCCAGGTCACAGCCTCATGGAGCCCAGCGTGCCTTAAGTCTCTGGTGTTGGGTACTGGAGTCCGGAGTGCCGACGCTTAGAATTGTACCAGAATTCGATGTACCTGACAACGTCACGGTACGCATGATCGCGAGTCGGATATTGAGTACGGTGAACCCGC
>DASWFT010000164.1:0-3991 GCA_036394075.1 Streptosporangiaceae bacterium | reverse complement strand
CATCTACCCGTCCTCATCAGCGGAATCGTGACAAAGCGTGTATCTAGGCATTCCCGCCATTCTAAGCGGCTCTAACATCGCTGACCTGCGTGTTCGGCCCGGAACATGGACCAGGAAGCCGATTAACTGCGGAACCCAGGTGCTCTGGTGCTCGCCGACCTGACGACACAGACCGGGAAGGACATCCAGGCCGGTTACCGGTTCCTGTTCATGGGCTCGCAGCAGCAATCCGCAACCCGGCCGCCCACGAGCAGTTCGGCAAGATGGACGATGACGAGGCCTTCGAGCTGCTCGGCCTGGCCAGTCACCTGATGCGCAAGCGTCAGGAGTTCGCCCACCGCGTTTCGGCTATCTGGCGGAGCAAGGTGCCCTCGTCAAGTTCAACGTTCCCCTCCAGCCTCCACGACCGGCGGGCGTAGATCAGGTCGCCGGTGATCACCATGGGCAGTTTCAGGCGGTACGCCTGGATGGCCAGGTCATGCTGACGTCCGGTCAAGATCAGGTGGACGTTCCGCCTGCGGCCCCTGATCTCAGCCGAGATGACTACCGATGCGGCCTCGTCGCCGCTGAAGCTGTCTTCCTCGCGGGACAGGGAAGCCACCATGCCGACCAGCGTCTCGTGGCGTACAGGTTCCTCCCGCTGCAGCAGTTCCTCACGGATGCGGGCCCGCTGCGTGTGGCCTAGCCGGACCTCGTCCTCGAGGAACGCCGAGACTGGGGCGGGCAGGCGGCCGCCCCGGAACCTCTGATTCGGCGCCACCGTGGTCATCGCCGCTGCCCGGAGCATCTTGTGGATGGCTTCCACGGTGGTCTCGGCCTGTCGCAGGGGAATCGAGTCGCCGGACTGTCCCTGGTCCAGGCGGACCAGGAACAGGTCTGCGCGCGTGGCGAGGATCTCGCGCTCCAGTTGCAGGGGAGTCCAGTCGTTAATCGTGGCCAGGGCGCTGAGGGCATCCCGAAAGTGCTGACCGAAGTCCACGAAATCGGTGGCCAGGGGAAGCATGATCCGTCCTCTGGGGCGCGTGCCAACCAAGCCGGACCCGCGTGATTGCAGCGGCGCGGCTAGACGCCAGATTTCCCGGATGCCGTCCTGCCTGGTCTCCAGCGTCCAGTCGCCGGTTGCTGCGAGGTACTGGGAGACGGCGGCGGGCGGGAGGCTCCCGGCGATGTTCCGGTAGTCGGCGTCAGATACTGGCATAGTTCACCCGCCATCCCCGTTGCCCATGGACGCCATGATGTGGCGCAATTGCGGGACGTCGAACAGGTTGCTGCGCGGCAGGTGCACAGTCTTGGCGCCTGCGTCGCCGTCGATCTCCCCGAGCATGGCTGCGGCCTGCCAGTACATGCGGCTTCGCGTCAGGAGCTTCTCCTGGTCCTGCTCCAGCCATGTCTCCGGGTCGCCAGGGACGACCAGCACTCCGAGGTAGGCGGGAATATACCGCTTCTTGTTCGTGAGCTTGCGGAACGGCTTGGCCTCCAGTTGCCATGCGACGCTTGCCTGGCGGATCACGTTGCGCTGGGAGGTGCACTTAACCTGGAGTTCGAATTGCGGGCTGTAATAGGTCTCGTACTCGGCGGAGGAGACGATGGTGATGTCGACCCCGTCATAATCAGTGGAGTGGCTCTTGATGGAGAAACCCGCGGCGCTGGCGACCATGTGGACGTAGCCAAGGCTGAACTGCTCTTTCATCGCCGACAGCGGCAGGCCCCCTACGTGAAGCACGGCGTGGCCGCGCGGCACCAACTGCACGAGTGGGAAACGCACGGCGTCCGGCCCGAACTGCTCCGCGTGACCGGTCCGGCGCGGAAAGGCCCATGATGAGCGAAGACGAGATCCGCTGCGCTGGCAGCCCGCGCATCGGGGTCTTGCCTCGCCTCGGTTCATCTGAGGCTGTCGGCGCTAGGAGACAAAAGTGACCAGCACGCCAACTGGGGCTGTTAGCTACCGCGCCACCCGTCTGACAGTCGAGGTGGGGCGGAATCTGGGCAGATTCCGGGAGCGATACGAGCATGCTGTGCCGCTCTTTCCCGCTGCGAAAGTCAGGGAGCTGGTTCAGCAGAAGTCCTCATGGCAGGACCTGCTTGATCTGATGGCAGTTACCTCGCCGCTAGGCTTCTTTATCTTTTTCGCCAACGATGTCGAGCCAACCGTGCGGCTTGCCGGTGATCAGGTCTCCGGCGTTGCGTATTTGATGGGCAACAGCACCATCATGGAACGCGTGCTCCGGCGTCAGTCTGCCATTCTGCTCTACGTTCCTTTGCATACTGTCATCTGGGAGATCCCAGGCGGCCCCGCCTACTTCAGCTTTGATAAGCCAAGCGACCGATTTCGCAGCTTCGCCGACCCGGATATCACCGAGACCGGCATTGAACTTGATGGCAAGCTAGCCGCTTTGCTCGACCACTTGGGCGTGGCTGTACCCAATGAATTGCTCAGTCGCTGACCCGGCGTCTACGGACTACGGATGAGGTTTCAGTACCCAGGTTTGGAGGGCTCGGCGAGGCGGCTGGCGCTGGACGAGGACACGGGAGGAGCCGCACAGACGATGTCTATTCTCGTTATCGGGGCCGGTGCTACGGGCGGTTACTTCGGAGCGCGGCTGGCGCTGGCCGGCCGGGATGTCGAGTTCCTGGTCCGCCCGCACCGTGCTGAGCAGCTGCGCGAGCGGCCGCGCCGATCATCCCGATCTGGGCGTTGCGGATGATGAGCGCTGAGTCGATGCCAGCAGCCCAGAACGGCAGTGTGCGCCTTGCTCCAGACGAGGGCTGACTACTCGGCGCGACGAGGGCCGTCTTGCCTCAGCGAGCCGATCGCCGACTCGGCGCGGCTGGGACTGGCGTCTTGCAGGAAGGTCACCCGCATACAGAACATCGGGTTTTGGAGGGTTCCCGGACCAGACGGGACTAGACGGGATGTACGACGGTGGCCATGGTGCTGATCAGCCGCCGGAATTGTTCGACTGCCCTGGGTTTGCCGGTGATGTCGATGTCGGCGTCTGACCCGGTGAAGATGAGGGCGGTCAGGGCTTGGGTGGTCGCGGTGATCGTGACGTCGGCCGGTGCGGGCGGGGTTTTCGCGGCGAGTGACCAGTGGTGGCCGTCGCTTTCGGCCAGGTAGTCCGCGCCGTCGAGGCGGAAGTGCCAGCGGGCTGGTTCGTGGTCGCCGGTGGCGAGGTCGATGGCCTGGGTGACGGAGCGGAGCAGGTGCTCGGCGTGCAGTGGCTCGCCGGGGAGGGGCCAGCGCCAGGCGTGCCGTAGCCCCCACCAGTTGAGCGTGTCGATGATGGGTCCGAGGTCGGCTCCGGCCGGTGTCAGCTGGTACCAGACCTCGCGCCTGCCCGGCTCGCGGTCGGCGGTGATGATTCCGGTGTCTTGAAGTTCGCGCAGGCGCTGGCTGAGGGTCTTGGGGGTGATCCCGCCGAGGCGGTCCATCAGGTCGGTGAACCTTTTGGCGCCGGTGAGCAGGTCGCGGATCACCAGCAGGCTCCATCGGTCGCCGACGCGTTCCAGCGTGCGTGCGACCTGGCAGAAGTGCTCGTAGGTGCGAACGTTCCGGGTCACGTCCTCCATAATACTAGTTGACAGATACTAGTTGCAAGCTACTATCTTGAAGTAACCCATCTACCCACTACCAGGAGGGCCATCCGCCCGCAGGACTGTACGCCGGGCGTAGGCCCGGTCAACGGAAAGGAAACGCAATGAATACCCGGAGTCCATACCCAGACACCGAGGTCCCGGAGATCTCCCCGCCCAGGTTCGTCCTTGACCGATCCGATGAGCGAGGTGCAGCGGTCCCACTCATGGGTCCCGCCGACCACGGTAGCGCCACCCCGCTGATGGGCCCGGCCGGCGCGGGCACCGTTACCCCGCTGATGGGCCCGGCCGCCCCGGCCACCGTTACCCCGCTGCTGGGTCCCGCCGATCGCGGCACGATGGTCTCGCTCATGGGTCCCGCCGACCCGGGCACGGCCACGCCGCTGATGCTTCCAAG
>DASWFT010000163.1:0-2542 GCA_036394075.1 Streptosporangiaceae bacterium | reverse complement strand
CGCCGCCAGCTGCCTGCCGCTGGAACAGTTCTGGGCACGCCATGCCGGCGATGAGCCCTCGGGCGATCGGCGCGCGAGCGTGTTCCTGTGCGGCGCATACCGGTTTTCCGGCGACGTCGGCCGAGGCCTGATCGAGGCGCTTCCGCCGATCCTTCCTCTGTCCGCAGCCGCCGACGACCCCCTGCACGACGTCATCGCCCTGCTGTCCCGTGAGCTAGCCGCCTCCGCTCCCGGCCAGCAGACGGTGCTCGACCGGCTCCTGGACGTCCTTCTGGTGCTCGCCCTGCGCGCGTGTTTCCAGCGCAGTGCCAATGCGCCTCGCTGGTATCGGGCTTCGGCCGATCCGCGGCTCAGCCCGGCATTGACCGCAATGCACGCCGACGCCGCCCGCCCGTGGACGGTGCCAGAACTGGCCGCCATCAGCGGGCTGTCACGGGCAGCCTTCGCGCGAAGCTTTCAGCAGGCACTCGGTCAGCCACCCATGCAGTACCTGACCGACTGGCGCATGACGCTGGCGCGAGATCACCTGCGCACCGGCGAATTGACGCTGACGCAGATCGCCGCGCGCACCGGCTACGCCTCGCCCTACGCCTTCGCCGCGGCGTTCCGCCGTCACCACGGACGCCCGCCCGGCCAGTGGCGCCAACACGAGCTGGACCAACCCGACATCAATCAGGCCGCGCCCGCCGGCGACATCCACACCCGATGACGGCGCCCGCTTTCACCCAGTGGGCACGCGACCACGCCGGCGACTCTCGCTGACCAGCCCGCCGACATTGACATTGCCCGGGATCAACGCGAGTGCTGCAGCTACACCGTCCGGACCACCGCCAGGTGGCGGGGAATCTCCGGCGTTATGTGGCGACTGGGGGCGCGGCATGTAAGCCAGGGCCCGCGGCTGCGTGGAATGCGAGGATTACCCCATGGCCCGCCGCGACGCCATAACGGAATGTTTCGCGTGCCGCAAGCACCGGGAGGAGGGACCGCTGTTGCCCGGCGGCCCGGTCGGCGACGATGAGCTGGCTGTTGTCTCTCAGCTGCCACCGGCCGCCCCGGGCTTGCCGGGTGGCCCTGTCTATCTCGGGCATCTCCTGGTCGAGCCCCGCCAGCATGCCCCCGGCCTGGCCGATTTGACCGACGCGGAAGCACGAGCCGTGGGCTTGTGGCGCTCCCGGGCCAGCCGGGCACTGCGCGAGGTGGCGGCGCCGAGCACGTGTATGCAGCTGTCATCGGCGATCAGGTGCCCCACCTGCATGTTCACCTGCTGCCCGGTACCCGGGCACCCCGCGGAAGTACTCGTGGAACCGGGTCGACGCGTGGCCAGAGACTCGCCGCGACGGTGAATCAGAGATCGCCGCCTTGGTCCGCGGCCTGCACGAATACCTCCGGGCCGCGGCCGATGTCAGACCGTCCATTCTCGCCAACCGGCCGCAGCCAGGAACGAACTCCCCCGTTTAAACGGCCCAGCCGCGGCCGAGGTAACGCAGGATCCTCATTCCAGGGCGCAAGTGCTGGTGCCGGGGCGATCGCCGAGGCAGCCAACCGGATGCGGCACGATCGCGATAGCACGAGCGGGTGTCCGCTCGGGGAACGCTCACCAGACACCACCTCGACATCACTGCGGCGCACAAGCTCAACTGAGACAGCGCCAGCCATCCACGGGTCGCGCAGGCAACATCACCTGAGACCAGACGCCAATCCGTCAAGATCAAGTGACGCAGAGAGAACGCTGCGTGAGACAGGACACCGGCGGCTACCTTCCTGGCTGAGCCCCGCGGCGCCCAGCTTGACGGGGTGTAGAAAAACGATCGTTTGCATGAACCGCCAGATAAACGTGTGACTGAACCCGGCCGCATCAGTCCAGATCTTCCCAGCCCCATTGCCCGGCTGGGCTGCCATCCGCTTCCCGCCCAAACCGGAACCGCTCCTGGTGGCCTTCTTGCCTAGGTACGACACGGGGCCGCCACGGCGCGCGAGCTGGCTGGGCAGTACCGCGTGGACCCGGAGACGATCTACCGGAGCCTGAGGCGGACGGCGCCCGCGGCAGGGTGACCAGAGTCGCCGGGAAGGGCCCATCTTCCGCGGCAACTCTGAGTGACTGCCTGCCGGTGATCTTCGGTGCGGGCGGCGTCATTACCCTCGGCGGTGGACTCGTACACGGCGGCCGGGCAGCGGTCGGCCGTGAACAAGATCAGTTTAGCCATCTCATCTGGGGATGGTCGCGCGGCGTGAAAATCCGGGCCGGTGCCGGTCGCGGCGGGCTTGGGCTGCTGCCGCGTCCGGGCCGGGTTTGTGCCGCTGCGCGGGTGGGGGGACAGTAGGGCGGGCTGCCCGTGACGTCGGCGCACTATGGGATACGAACCCGTAATTTAGCCTGGCGCTGGGGTCTTGACCTGAGGGTCGCGCAGTGTTGCCTTGAGCAGTGCGACATGAGGTTGCACGTGGTGAGTGAGTACGTCGAAGGAGGATCGGCTGAGGTCGAGGACGTAGTCCGGGTTCGTGTCCGAGCCCGTCCCTGCCCTGACGTGCGTGGCTGGGTCCT
>DASWFT010000162.1:0-38994 GCA_036394075.1 Streptosporangiaceae bacterium | reverse complement strand
GTGGTGTGCTCATGCTCAACTCCGCCCGGGCGTTGGGGCCAACGGCGAGGGTGACAGCCCTGAGCGTGCGGTCGCGGACTTGCGTGAGGCCCTCGCCGGCCTGATCGCTGAGTTCGGCGCCCCCGATGAGCTGACCCTCATAGTGGAAGTTGCCTGATGGCACCGGTTCCAGCGGTGCCGGGTGAGCGCGTTGTCCGGGCGTTAGAAAAGGCCGGGTTCAAAGTCGCCCGGGTCGCCGGCAGCCACCACATCATGCGGCATCCCGACGGCCGCGGTACCACTGTGCCGGTTCACGCTGGCCGCGACGTAGCCGAGGGCACGCTGCGGGGCATTCTCGCTGACACTGGTATGACCGTGGAGGAACTGCAAAAGCTGCTGTGACTAGCTGCCGTGCGGGAGGCCGTCAATGATTCGGGCTCGCAGCAACCCGATGATCATGGAACACGGAGTCCCCGCGAGAGTGGCAGCCGAGTTCGTGGGCGCTATGTGTCGGCGGAGCGGGCAATTGGCGTCCACACTGGCGGGGACCTGGTAGCTACGAGTGGCCGATTGCGTCCGCGATGATTTGCGCAACGAGATCTGGCCGCTCTAGGTAGGGCAGGTGCGCGGTGCCCGGCAGGGGGCGGCGGTGCCCGGCGGGCAGGTGGGCGGCGAGTTGCTCGCTCTGGTCGACGAGGAAGGGCACGTCCAGGTCGCCCCAGGAGACCGTGACCGGCACGTTGATCTTTCCGAGCTGGTTCCAGGCGTCGGCCGAGCTCGCCCCCGCGCCTTCCGGGGCCGCGTTGCGCAGCACCACGGCGTTCATCGCCAGCGCCAGGTCGCGGGCCGGCCCGCTGACGCGCCCGTCGGGACTTGCCGGACCATCCAGCCAGATCCAGGTTTCCAGCCGGTTCGCCTCGTCCAGGTCACCGACGGCGGTGGCCGCGTCGATCAAGTCACCGAGCCGCTCAGTGGCGGCGTCGTACAGGGCGGGCTGAGGAGCGCCGCTCACGGCGGGCGCGAACAGGACGAGGCCGGCGACGCGCGTCGGTTCCAGCAACGCGGTGTCGATCGCCACCTTCCCGCCCGCTGAGCTGCCGGCCAGCCAGACCGGGCCGACGTGGGCGGCGTCAAGCACCGCGATGAGGTCGTCGACGTGGGTGAAGTCACGCGAGCTTGGCTCAGTCTCGCCAAAGCCACGGCGGTCGTAGGTCATCACCGCGTGGGCCGGGCTCAGCCGATCGCCCACGTCATCCCAGCTGCGCCGGTCGCACACGCCCGCATGCAGCAGCACCACCGCGGGGCTCTCACCAGCCCAGCGGGTCCCGTGCAGGACCACGTCACCCACCCGCACCTGAAAATTCTCTCTTGTCACCGCCCCATGCTCGCCCCGCGGGCACCGGTGGGCAACAAATTCGAGCGACTGCCAGGCAGTGCGGCCACCCGCCGATGGCGCCGGCAAGAGCCGTCACGGCTGCGCCGCCGGCGTAGCCGCATTTGTGCCGATAGCGAATCCTGCTCGGTCCGCGACGCCGCGGTTGGCAGCATGGAGACGTGGCCGAAGTCTTCGTGCTGGTGCACGCGCCAGTCCTGGGGCCAGCCAGCTGGGCGCTGGTAGCGGGTGAGTTGTCGGGCTCCGGGCACAACGTCGCCGTCCCATCACTGAGCGGCTGCACGGACGGCGGGCGCCCGTATGCGCCACAGCTGGTGCGACAGGCTTGTGCGCAGGTCCAGGCCAGCGCCGCGGACCGGGTCGTCCTCGTCGTCCACTCGGGCGCGGGCGTGTTCGCTCCCTACCTGGCCGAGGCGATCGCAGCCAGGGAGACGGCCGTGATTTTCGCCGACGCCTCTATCCCGCCCCAGTCCGGGCGCGGCAAGGTCATTGACGGCGGGTTTCTCCCCTTCCTCCAGGACATCGCGACCGAGGGCCTCGTCCCGCCCTGGCCGCAATGGTGGCCAGCCGACGAAATGTCCCCGCTGTTCCCGGACGAGGCGACACGCCGGGTCGTGGCCAGCGAGGCCCGCCCGCTGCCACTCGCATTCTTCGAGGAGGACCTGCCTCCGGTGCCGGGTTCGTGGCGGTCGTGTCATCCCGGTTACCTGAGATTCTCTGAGCCCTACCGGGACCAGGCCGACGAGGCCGCCCAGCGCGGCTGGCCGGTCCGTGAACTGCCCGGGCAGCACCTGCACATGCTGGTAGACCCCGCCGGCGTGGCGACCGCGATCACGGCCCTCGCCGCTGACACAGCCGGCTAGCCGCCCTGTTCCCGGAGAAATGCTTCCGGAGAATGCGCCGGAGGAACGCGGTGCGCCGGAGTACGCGTCATCCGCTGGCCGGCCAGCAGCACCGGAATCAGGCAGGCTCCCACCAGTGCTAGTACAACCCGCCGAACCCGCGCCTGGCGCCGGAGGCGGACCCGGCCCGGGGCTGGACCAGCTGCCAATCCAGTCTCCGTCCGCGATCGGCGTAGCATGCTCTCAACCCGGACTGCGATCCCAGAGCCGTATCAAACCGGGATGTCCCCTGGGTATGCAGCTTGTAGGCCAGGCTAATCCCGGCGCAGGGCAAACCAGGGCGGACTACAGCGATGAGGATCACCATTCACGTGCGGCCTGGGGCTGGCCGCCCGGGCGTGGGTGGCGGTCACGATGGCGCCCTGATCGTCCGGGTGACGGCTCGGGCCGTCGGTGGCCAGGCCACTGAGGCGGCGCTGGCTGCGGTGGCAGACGCGTTCGGTGTCCGGCGGCGTGCTGTAACGCTCGTGACGGGCCGCACAAGCCGGACGAAAGTGATCGACATCGCCGACGGGGATCCGTCGGTGCTGGACCATCTGCTCGCCATGTAGGCAAAGCCAGCTGCCCGGCGGCAGATCCGATGGGCGCGGTCAGCCAGATCCGATGGGCGCGGTCAGCAGAAATGGTCCCGCGGACGGCGCGCAGCGCAACCGCCAGTCAGCACCCGCTCGATGACCTCAGGCGTCAGCGGGCGCTGGAGTGGCGGCCGGACCATGCGCCGTCGGCGGACGACCTCGGGGAATCCATGTTCGATCCTGCTGGAGCCGCGGTCGCGGTCGGCGTCAGAGCTTGGTCAGCTTGGTATATGGGGAGATGATTCGTTCTTGCCGCGAGCCGAAATCGACGAGGACGGCGGTCTCGTCCTCGACACGGATGACCCGACCGAGGCCGTACCGGTCGTGGGTCACTTGGTCCTGCACATCGAATACCTCGACTGGCGGGGCGGCAGGGGGTGCGTTGAAGGGACTACCGGGCAGATGGCGCCGGGGCATGGCGCGGGCTGGCTTCATTACTCCTATTATGCGCCCAACTTGCTGGTCACCGCATGCTTGTCAGCCTGGTGGCGCGCGATTGTGGGTTGTTGCGGTCGCGCCAGCAGGCTGCGGGGGCCGGAGGGCAAGACGCTGGCCGACCTGACCGGGCGCCAGGCGGAGGTGAACTACCGGGCCCCGATCGAGCCCTAACGGGCGCGGCTACCGGGCTGCGGGCCGCGCAGGTCCCAGCCGGGGGTGTTGGCGTGGACCGTGACTGAACCCTCGGCGGGTGCCTGGCCGCACCGGCGGCAGATCCAGTCCAGGTCAAGGTCGTGATCACCGTGCCGGAGGGTGGCAGGCGGCTCCGGTGACACCCAGCGGTCGCCCCAGACGAGCAGCGCCCTGAGCACCGGCGCGAGGTCACGTCCCGCCGGGGTCAGGTGGTAATCCCAGCGCGCCGGGGACGCTTGGTACTGGCGGCGCTAATCCCCACCTCGCTGGCCCTGCTGCTGGCGGCCACGCCGGCCGATCGCCGCAGCGGGCGGGTGCGCGCCTGGGCTGCGGTCGGCGGCATCTCCGCCGCCCTGGGGCCGGTCGTCGGCGGGCTGCTCGTGGCAGCCGACTGGCGCTGGGTCTTCCTGGTCAACCTGCCCGTTGGCGTGCTTGGCATCGCTGTGGGCCTGCGGGTGCTGCCGCACCCGGCCCCGCGGGCCGCCGAGCCACTGCCCGACCTCGCCGGGGCGGCTCTGCTGACGGCGGCGATCGGCGGGCTGACCGGCGGGCTTGTCGAGGGACCGACCTGGGGCTGGGCGTCCGCCCGGACCATCGGCCTGCTCGTGGGGGCCGCGGTCGCCGTGAGCTGGTTCCTGTGGCGCTGCGCCCGCCACGATCACCCCATGTTCGAGCTTCATCTGCTGCGCAGGCCCACGTTCGGGCCAGCGAGCCTGGCGACATTCGTCTTCAGCATCGGATTCGCCGCCATGCTGCTGTCCAACGTGCTGTGGTGCCAGACCGTCTGGCACTATTCCGCGCTGCGCACCGGCCTGGCCATTGCCCCCGGGCCGGCGATGGTACCGGGCCTGGCCATCGGGGCGGGATCGCTGGCCCGCCGGTTCGGGCCAGGCACGGTCGCGGCCGTCGGCAACCTCGTGTTCGCCGCCGGGCTGCTGTGGCGCGTCCTGTTCGTTACTGTCACCCCGCATTACCTCACTGACCTGCTGCCCAGCATGCTGCTGACCGGCATCGGCGTCGGCCTTACCCTGCCGACCCTGATCAGCGCCGCCGCCACGGCACTGCCCCCAGAGCGGTTCGGCACCGGCTCCGCCGTGCTGAACATGGGCCGGCAGGTCGCTGCCGCCCTGGGTGTGGCGGTGTTCGTGACCGTGCTCGGCGTCCCGGCGACCGCGGCCAGCGCGGTGATCGCGTTTCGCCACGGCTGGCTGGTCGCTGCCGCCGCGAGCGTCGTGGCGGCCGCCGCTTCGGTGTTCGTACGCCGCCCGCGAGCCGCCATCCCCTCGTCGGCCACGGCCGCAGCCCAGCCCCAGCCCCGGCACAGGCCCAGTGTGGCGGAGGCGCGTTAGGGGGGTGTCAAGAGCGGGAGGCAGGGCGTTAGGGATCTGTCAAGATCTCTAACGCCCTGCCCGATCTGGGGTCCACTGGAACTGATGAACCGCACTCGGGGACGACGTGGGATCGCGGCGCCTTTCGCGCTGCCGGCGGGCTCCGCCGCGCTGCTGGTGGTCGGCGCCATCGCGGCAGGCCTGAACGGCAGGCTGCCAGCGGCCGGGGTGCTCGCGGCCGTCGCGATCGTCGTGACCGGAGTGTCACTGGTGGCGGAACCGCTCACCGCGCCGGTGCTCGGCGTCATCGGATGGCTGACCGTGGTGGGCTTTTCCGGCCCCCCCTACGCCGAGCTGCGGCCCACCAGTTCTGTGGCCGCGACGGCGGCCGTGGCGATGGCCGCGTGCGGTCTGTTTGGTGCGGGAATCGGCCAGCTAGTGCGCCAATTCGGATCGTCGTTCACACTGTGGATTGTGGACATGCGTGGGGATCGCGTGCGAGGGACCAGCACCTGGGCGGGGATCCGGGGCCGGCGGCAGCTGGCCGGAGTGCTGCTGGCCGCCGGGCTGCCCCTGCTCACCGTGGCATTGGCCGCCGTCCGGAATAACCTGAGCCTCGCTGACGACCTGCTGATATACCTGGTGGCCGTCGTCGCCATCGCGGTGGTTGGCGGCTTCTGGCCCGCCGTGCTGGCCGCCGTGATGTCCAGCCTTCTGCTGAACTGGTACTTCACCCCGCCGCTGCACACGCTGACCATCGCCGAGCCGCGCAACCTGCTGGCCCTGCTGCTGTTCGTGACCGTTGCGGTGGCGGTCAGCAGCGTCGTGCACCTGTCCGCGCGCCGGGCGATCCAGGCCGCGCGCAGCGCGGACGAGGCGGCTTCCCTGCTCGAACTGGCTCAGACGGTGCTCGGCGGCGCCGACACACCGGCAGCCGTGCTCGATCACCTCACCAGTACCTGGGGTGGCCGGGCCGAACTGGCCGAGCAGGTCCGTGACCAGTGGATCCGGGTGGCAATGAGCGGCAGCGCGGCGTCTGGGGCGAGCGAGACCCGCGTGCAGGTGCGGCCCGGCCTGGCGCTCATCGTGGCTGGGCAGACCCGGCTGGTCACCCCTCGGATGCTGGACGGATTCGCCGCCCAGGCAGGCGCCGCGCTGGACCGGGACCGGCTGCGCACCCAGGCCGCCCAGGCCGAGGCGCTCGCCGAAGGCAACCGGATGCGCACGGCACTGCTCGCGGCGGTCAGTCATGACCTGCGCACCCCGCTGGCCTCCATCAAAGCCAGCGTCAGCACCCTGCGGCAGACTGACGTCGAGTGGACAGCGGCCGACGAGGCCGCCCTGCTGGCCACGATCGAGGACGCCGCCGACCGGCTTGACGCGCTCATCGGGAACCTGCTCGACATGAGCCGGCTGGCCACCGGCTCGCTGCAGCCCTTCCTGCGGCCCACCTCGATCGACGAGGTCGCGCCGGTTGCGTTGCGCGGCCTCGCGCCGGCCACGGGCATGCAGATGCTCGTGCCGGACGGGCTGCCGCTCGTGCGCACCGACCCGGGCCTGCTTGAACGGGTCCTGGCCAACTTGTTCTCCAATGCCCTGGCCCATTCCCCGCCCGGCCGGGGGCCGGTGATGCGCGCCCACCATGCCGGCACCGCGGTGATCCTGGAGATCGTGGACCACGGCCGGGGAGTGCCCGACGGGCTGAAGCCGCGCATGTTCGAGCCGTTCGACCGGCTCGACGAACGCGGCACGGGCACTGGAGTGGGGCTTGGGCTCGCCGTGGCCAAGGGGTTCCTGGAAGTCATGGGCGGCTCGGTGACCGCGGTCGACACGCCGGGTGGCGGGCTGACCATCCGCGTCGGCCTTCCCGTCGCGGTCACCTCGGCCAGTTCCACCACGGCAGCCGACCCGTGACCCGGGTCCTCGTCATCGATGACGAGCCGCCCATCCTGCGTGCGCTGCGGATCAACCTCACAGCGCGCCAGTACCAGGTGAGCACCGCCACCGATGGCACAACGGGCCTGGCCGCCATGGCCCGGGAACGCCCCGACGTGCTGATACTCGATCTCGGCCTGCCGGATATGGACGGGACCGAGGTGATCAGGGGAGTCCGCGGCTGGACCTCCACCCCGATCATCGTGCTCTCCGCGTGGGGCCAGGAGAGCCAGAAGGTGGCCGCCCTCGACGCAGGCGCGGACGACTACGTCACCAAGCCGTTCGGGATGGATGAATTGCTCGCCCGGCTGCGGGCTGCGGTCCGCCGCGCGTCGCCGGCACCCGATGAGCCCGTGGTGACGACGGCCGATTTCACCGTGGACCTAGCGGCTAAACGAGTCCGGCGGGGCAACAGTGACATCCGCCTGACGCCCACCGAGTGGCAACTCCTCGAGGTCCTGGTGCGGCACCGGGAACGGCTGGTGACGCAGCATCAGCTGCTTCAGGAGGTCTGGGGCCCCCAATACCACACAGAAGGCAACTACCTGCGGGTCTATGTCGCCCAGTTGCGCCGGAAGCTGGAGCCGGATCCGTCCCGGCCCCGATACCTGATCACCGAGCCCGGCATGGGCTACCGATTCCAGGCGTAACCGGTCAGTCAGGTCCTGGTTTCAGCTGGTAGCTCGGGTTGTAGATGGTGCGCTCATCCTTGATCCGGGCGATGCGGCCGTGCACGGTGACCCGCCGGCCGGGCCGGATGCCAGGGATGTCGCGCCTGCCGAGCCAGATCAGGGTGATGTTGCCGGTGCCGTCCCAGAGGTCCGCCTCCATGGTGAGACTCGTGCCGCGGGGGCGCAGGGTCACCGTGCGCAGCGTGCCAGAAACGTCCACGAATTCGTGGTCCATGCAGTCGCCGATCGGCGTCGCGCTGGCTTGGGCGATGTCGGTCTGCAGTTCCTCGGCGTGCAGCGTGTCGCGGCCGGCAGTGAGCCGGTGCCACGGAGCAGGGGGGCCGGCCGCTCCGGGCTTGCCGGGATCGCCCTGCCCGCCAGCCTGGCCCTCCGCTCGTGGGATCGGCATCTTGGCCGCGTTCACATGGATGGCCGATTTCAGCTGGTAGGGCACGCTGGCGACGACGACGCCGGGCTGCATGAGCAGCCGGGCCTTGAGCCGCAGGGCGCTCTGGTTGTGCAGCAACTGCTCCCACCAGTGGCCCAGCACGTATTCGGGGATGTACAGGGTCACGATGTCGCGGGGGCTCTCACGGCGGAGCCGCTTCACGTATCCGACGATGGGGCGGGTGATCTCGCGGTAAGGGGAGGCCACCACGGTGAGCGGCACCGGAATGTTGCTGCGTTCCCAGTCTTCCTTCAGCTTGAGCGTTTCGGCTTCGTCCACGTCGACGGTGACGGCCTCCAGGTGGCTGGGCCGGGTCGCCCGCGCGTAGGCCAGCGCACGCAGCGTCGGCAGGTGCAGCTTGGACACCAAGACGATGGAGCGGTTGCTGGCCGGCAGGGTGATCGACAGGTCCTCCGGGGGCGCCAGCTCGATGGCGACGCTTTCGTAGTGCTGATGGATGCCGCGCATGGTCAGCCAGATCACCGGCATGGCCACCACCACGATCCAGGCGCCGCTGGCGAACTTCGAGACCAGGACGATGACCAGGACGACCGCGGTGAAGCAGGCCCCGATCGTGTTGATGGCCCGGCTGCGGATCATGTGCCGCCTGGCCTTGCTGTCGGTCTCGGTGCGCAGGTGGCGGTTCCAGTGCCGGATCATCCCGGTCTGGCTGCACACGAACGAGACGAACACGCCGACGATGTAGAGCTGGATCAGCCGCGTCGGGGAGGCCTGGAAGATCACGATCAGCAGGATCGCGAACCCGGACAACAGCAGGATCCCGTTGCTGAAGGCCAGCCGGTCGCCGCGGGTGTGCAGCTGGCGGGGCAGGTAGCCATCACGGGACAGGATCGAGGCGAGCACCGGGAAGCCGTTGAAGGCGGTGTTCGCGGCCAGCACGAGAATCAGTGCCGTCACGACCCCCAGAAGGTAGAACAGGGGCGAGGCGTTCCCGAACACCGCCCGTCCCACCTGGGCGATCACGGTGCGGGGGGTCTGTCCCTGCGCCAGGCCGGTCAGATCCTGCGGAGAGCCGGCATGCACATGGCTGGCCAGCGCCAGCACGGTCACCCCGGCGAACATCGTCACGGAGATGCCACCGAGCAGGGCGAGCGTGGTGGCGGCGTTCTTGCTCTTGGGCTTGCGGAACGCCGGGACCCCGTTGCTGATCGCCTCCACCCCGGTCAGCGCGGTGCAGCCGGAGGAGAACGCGCGCAGCAACAGGAAGATGAGCGCCAGGCCGCCGAACTCGCGGGCGGACTTGACCCGGTAAGCGGCGCTCTCGGCCTGCAGGTGGTGCCCGAGGGCCAGCCGGGAGGCCCCCCAGACGATCATCAGCATGACCACGCCGATGAAGCAGTAGGTGGGGATCGCGAACGCCGTCCCCGACTCCCGCACGCCGCGCAGGTTGATCAGCGCGATCGTCGCCACGACGAGCACGGCGATGAGCGTGACATGCGTGTCAAGCAGCGGGAACGCGGATGCCAGGTTCGCCACGCCAGCGGACACCGAGACCGCGACCGTCAGCGTGTAGTCCACCATCAGCGCGCTGGCCACCGCCATGCCCACCCGCGGCCCGAGATTGGTGCTGGCCACCTCGTAGTCCCCGCCGCCGGACGGGTAGGCGTGCACGTTCTGCCGGTAGGAGGCGACCACGACCAGCATCAGTACCGCGACCGCCACCGCGATGTACGGCGTGTAATGGAAGAACGCGATGCCGCCGACCGACAGGACGATCAGGATCTCCTCGGTGGCATAGGCCACCGAGGAGAGGGCGTCGCTGGCGAACACCGGCAACGCGATCTTCTTGGGGAGCAGCGTTTGGCCGAGCCGATCGCTCTGCACGGGCCGTCCCACGAGCAGGCGCTTGACTACCCCGAACACCATGGCCACGAGCGCATGGTAGGCCACCTCCAGCGCCCAGCGGTACATCCCGGCGGGCGATCTTATGCAGATCCGGCGCCGGAGACAGCTAGGCGGCCAGGCCCAGGCCGCGCATGGCCTTGCGATAGGCGACGGCGACCGCGTCGAATTTCAGGTGCAGCTCGGCGGCCAGGTCGAAGGGAACCCGCTCCGGCCTCTGTGACTCCACGATGACCTGGTCCTGGCCGAAGATCGTGTCTTCGAAATCCTGGATCACCCGGGCCGGCTGGTCCGCGTTGTAGTTGCGGCCGATGACCACGTATCCGGTGCTCCTGTCGGCCGAGACGGGCTGGGAGGCGAAGAAGTACACCATGCCGCGCTCGCCGCCCCAGCCGAGGCGGAGCACGATCGTGTAGGGCAGGTGCAACTCGTAGCGGCTGCGCCGCTGCGGCGGGCCGGCCTGCGCGTTGCCGAAGACCGGGAAGTCCTCGGAGTTGGCGGCCTCCGGGCGGACGATCGAGTAGTGCAGCACGTGGCCTTCGGTGCGCACCTCGTGCCGGGGGACGACGGGCCGGTCCGGATCACCGAGCAGCCCGGGGTGCACCCACGGGAAATGGCCGAAGTCGGTGAAGTTCTCGACCTGGCGGCCGGCGTCGGCCTGCCAGCGGTACGGGCCCGCGGGAACCACGATCCAGCCGCTGTCCTCGAGCTCGGGAACCTCCGGCAGCGGCCAGCGGGGTTCCTCCAGGGCAACCCAGATCAATCCATAACGTTCCTGCGCCCTGAATGCCGCGACACGCGCCTTGGCCGGGACGCGGGTCGGGTCCTCCAGTTGCGGGATCGCCACGCAGCGGCCATCCGCGCCGTACCGCCAGCCGTGGTACGGGCAGACCAGTTCCTCGCCCTTGACCGAGCCCAGTGAGAGTGCCGTCCCGCGGTGCACGCACAGGTCGGACAGCACCCGCGGGTCTCCGCCCGGCCCCCGCCACAGGACCAGCGGCTCGCCGAGCAGGTCAACTGGCAGCGGCTGATCACCGAGCTCGCTGGCGCTGCCCACCGGGTGCCAGCATGCCCGCAGCGCCCTGGTGTCAGCGAACACCCCTGGGGCCGTCACGTCAGGTCTGCAGCCAGGGCAGCGGCAACTGCCGGGTCACCCGCCGAAGCTCACGTTCTGGCCGGTGATGTGGATAAGCACGCCCTGGGCTGAGACGCTTACGCTCTGCAGCGTCATGCCCATGGGCAGGTTCGGGATCGGAATGGTTGTGTCGGCCAGGCCGCCCAGCGCCGAGACCGGCAGGCCCTGCGCCGAGATCACTTTGACACGGATCTGGTTGGCGCCGACTTTGGTGACCTGCGCGGTCGCGCTCCCGGAGACGATCCCCAGATCGATGGCGATCTGGACCTTGTCGCTGCCCGCGGCGGTGATCTTGATGCCCGGTGCGCTGGATGCGTTGGCCAGGCTGGCGAAGGTGATCAGCCCGGTGCCGTCGAGCGAGGCGACCGTGCCCCCGTTGAAGGATGAATTGAGCCGGACATCGCGCAGCACGGCGTCGATATGGTCGATTTGGACCGGGCCAGCCTTCTCCCCGGTGGCGGTGATCTGGACGTTCTTGAAGTCCTTGCTGGCCAGCTGGGTAAGGAACGGAATGCCCTGAATCGAGACGTGCGGCTTGCTGCTGAAACCCTGGGCCTGCATCTGTCCGGCGACCCGGTTCTCGGTATAGGCGGCCGCAGCCCGGTCGGCGATCACCAGCAGAACGGCCAGGACTATGACCACGATGGTGAGGATGACGGGCCAGCGCCGCCGCCGGCGGAGGGGCCGGGGCTGGGCAGCCTGCTGGACCGGCAGGCGGGCCGTGGGGTAGTCGTCGCTCACTGCGCGGCCGCCCTGCCTGGCACCGACGTAACCGGTGCGACCTGCCAGATCGTCTCCTGGAGCATCGGGGCTCCCCGGTAGTGATGTCGTCGCTGACGCTGATGTACGCCAGCGCGGCCTGGGCCGTCGCCGGCGACTGGGAGTGTTACGGCGGAGCCCGGGCTGGGTGCGCTGGGCTGCCTGTGCGCAGATGCTATGACATTCGTCGAGGGGCTCCGACGGGTCACGGGAGGTTCCCGATATCGACGGCCTGCAATTGCTGTGACGTGCTGTTGGTGACCAGCAGGGTTGTGCTATCCGGCTCCATCGCGAACTGGCGGGGGAGCAGGCCGGCCTGGATGACCCCGAGCAGGGCCGGCTTGCCGGCCAGCGCGGCCGACGCGTCGACCACACCCAGGTTCGCTGTGGCGCCCTTCCGCGTGTGCAGGTTGGAGTCGGCCACGATGATCCTGTCGCTGTGGTAGGGAGTGAGCCCGATCGGTCCCTGGCCCACCCGGACCCGGGCGATGAGGGCGTGCCGCGGGTCGCTGAGCAGTTTGGCCGCGGAGAAAGCGAGGAGCATGTTGCTGTCGCGGGCGGTGACCCAGACGTACTGGCCGGCGTGGGTGGTGATGACACGGATCGGGACGCAGCCGGCCGACACCGTGGCCTTGAGCGCGGTAGCCGGATTCGTTTCGGCCCGGTGCACGTCTATGACGCTCAGGCCGCCCTGCTCGGAGTTCTTGCTTCGGTTCGAGGTGGTCGCGTAGAGCCAGCGGCCGTCGGGCGACACTGACATGCCCACCGGACCCAGCCCCACCGGGACGGTCCCCACGAAGTGGGACGAGCCGAACCCGCTGGCGATCGCCGCCTGCAGGTTGAAGACGGCCACTGTGTTGCTGCTCTGCATGGTGACGAAGGCGAAACGGCCGTCGGGCGTCACCCGCACCTGGTCACCGCCGGAGTCGGCCGGAGTGGTGAGCGACCCGGCGATGGGGTTCGGGCCGCCCTGCTCGGCCTGGGCCACATCGATGACCACCGCCCCGCGGTTGTCCCCGGCGAGCAGGTAGCGCCCATCAGGGGTGAGCGTCGCACCCCGGGGGGTCCCGTCGACGGCGATCGACCGGACGAACGAGGGAGACAGCCCCGTGCCATCCTGCATGACCGCGATGGAACTGCCCGATCGGCCGGGGAGCGTGAGGAATGACCAGCGGCCCTTCGCGGTCACGACGGCCCAGGGCTGGCCGGGGACCCGGACCAAGTTGGTGCGGATATTGCCCAGCGGGGGTGCCGACACGTTCGAGGCGAGGCAGCCCGGTGGGGACAGCGCCACCGTTCTGGCGCTGCTGGTGGTGCCGCCGCCGCCGCGGCTGACCGCGTAAGCGCCGCCCGCAAGTCCGAGCACCGCCACGCAGCCGACGGCGAGGGCCGCGGGTGACCGCCACCGCGGTCGGCCGGGTGGCCGACCGGGCGGGCCGCTGCCAGCCGGAGGAGCCGGGGGAGGTGGCCCAGGGGGCCAGCCGGATCTGGAGGGTTCCCGTTCGCCCCGCCGGATTTGGCTGCCGGGCTGGGTCGCCTGATCCTCACGCCCGCCTGCCTGCGGATCCGTTCCCGCCGCAGCGCCCCAGCCGGTCCAGCCGCCGCCTCCTGCGCCCGCCCCGCCTCCTGCGCCTGTTCCTCCGGCACCTGCCCCTCCTCCGGCGCCTGTTCCTCGGGCACCTGCCCCGGCCGCCGTCCAGGGACCGATAATCTCCCGGGGCCGCCGGGCCGGGCGAGCTGCTTCGGTGGCCGGCCGCGGCGGCCCTGCTGGCTCGCCGGTCGGCTGGGTCGGGCCGGCGTCGCCCGGTGGTTCCTCAGTCTCGACCGGGCCTGGTGCTTCCGCAGGGGGGACGGTTTCCCTGTCGCCGGTACCCAGGTCGCCGGTACCCAGCCCGCACGCGTCGCGCAGCGCCGCAGCGAAGTCGAGGCACCGCGGGTACCGGTCGTCCGGCGACTTGGCCATCGCCTTCGCGAGCACCTCGTCCACCGCAGGGGGCAGGTCGGGGCGGCGGGGGGTGAGCGCTGGCGGCGGCTCGGACAGCTGTGCCCACAGCACGGCGAGGCGCTGCTCCCGCTTGAACGGCGGCGAGCCGGACAGCATCTCGAACGCCGCGCAGGCGAGGGCGTAAAGATCGACGCGCCCGTCTAGCGGGCGGCTCTCGATCTGCTCAGGCGCGACATAGTCCAGGGTGCCCAGGAACTGGCCGGTGGCCGTCAGGTGGCTGGACGACAGGGCCTGCTTGCTGAGGCCGAAATCGGACAGGTAGACGTGGTCCGCGCCGTCGCTGGAGTCGAGCAGGAAGTTGCCCGGCTTGATGTCGCGGTGGACCAGGCCGCGCGCATGGGCGGCGTCCAGCGCGGAGGCCACCTGGGCGATGATGCGCACCGCACGCGCCACTGGCAGCGGGCCGGCCTGGTCGATGAGCGTCCCGACGTCGCCTCCCTCGACGTAGCGCATCGCGATGAACAGGACGCCGGCCGCCTCGCCGGCCCCGAAGACCGGGATGATGTGCGGGTGGTCGACCGCCGCCGCGGCCCTCGACTCCCGGATGAACCGCTGCCGGAAACTCTCGTCGCGGGCCAGGTCGGGGGCCAGGATCTTGAGCGCGACCGGACGGTCCAGCCGAGGGTCTTGAGCACGGTAGACGACCGCCATCCCGCCCCGGCCGATCTGCTCGTCGAGGCGATAGCCCGCGACTTGCGAGCCAATGGCGAATTCGTGGGCTGCCCACGAGGGTTCGTCGTCGCTCAACACGCCTCCAGCGCTTGCCCGCCCGCCTCGGTGCGCTGGCGCTTCTCTCGCGACAGCGTCCGCCGCACCGTGCGCTGGGGAGCCGTCGCCGCCGCGAGGACCAGCCCGGGGATCACCGGACTGATCCATGCCTGCGGCGCGGCCGTCAGCCCCCAGGCCCGCAGGCCGGAGGCTCTACACGGATCAGTCTACGTTGGCTTGAATGGATCTACACTTATCAGATGACCGAGCGCTCCGTCTCGCAGCACGCCGCCCCGGTTCTCGTCGTAAAGACCCCAGGATCCGATCAGACGCTGCAGGCTGGATCGTCGTACCGCATCGGTCGTGATCCGCAGTCGGACATAGTGGTCACCGACTCACGGGTGTCCTGGCACCATGCGGTTCTGCAATTGGACCGGAACGCCTGGATTTTTGAGGACTTCGGCAGCAGCAACGGGACCTTCATGGGATCCCGCAAGGTAACGCGGGTCGAGATCAGCTCAGACTGCGTCCTGCGCCTCGGTGATCCAGCCGACGGGCCGGTCATGTTCTGCTCAGTGTCCCGGCCCGGCGCCGCTGAGCGGGACGGCACCGCTTTGCGCAGCGGGGGAGTGAGCGTCGACCGCCGGCCCACGGCCGTGATGCGGGCGCCCGTCCGGGTGCTCCGCATCGGGCGCGGGCCAGATAACGGCCTCGTCGTGCAAGATCTCAGCGTCTCCCGGAACCATGCTGAGCTGCGCAACTCCGGTGGCGGCCGGTACGAGATCATCGATCTTGGCAGCCACAACGGGACGTTCGTCAACGGAGAGCGCATATCTACGGCGACCGTGACGGAACGTGACATCATCAGCATCGGCCGCGCCACGTTCCGCCTGGTCGGCGAGGAGCTGCGGGAATACATCGACGAGGGCGACATCGGGTTGGTCGCCCAGGATCTCACGGTGCGCATCTCAGGCGGCAAGGTCCTGCTGGACCACGTGAGCTTCCCGATCGGCGAGCGGTCGCTAGTGGCGATCATCGGCCCCAGCGGCGCGGGTAAGACGACGCTGCTGGGTGCGCTGACCGGGATGCGGCCCGCAACCGAGGGCACGGTCCTCTACGACAACCGCGACCTGTACACCCACTATGCAGAGCTGCGGAACCGGATCGGCCTGGTGCCCCAGGAGAACATCCTGCACACGCAGTTGTCGGCGCGCCGGGCGCTCCGCTATGCGGCCGAACTCCGGTTCCCCGGGGACACCTCAGCGGCAGAGCGTAACCGCCGGGTCGAGGAAGTGATCGACGAGCTCGGGCTCAAGGCGCATAGCGACACGAAGACCGGGTCGCTGTCCGGTGGGCAGCAGAAGAGGGTCAACGTCGCGCTCGAACTGCTCACCAAGCCCTCGCTGCTGTTCCTGGACGAGCCGACCTCCGGTCTTGACCCCGGGCTCGACAAATCAGTCATGGAGATGATGGCTGAGCTCGCCCACGACGGCCGTACCGTCATCGTCGTTACGCACAGCGTCGCCAATCTGGACCTGTGCGACCGGCTGCTCGTCCTCGTCCCCGGCGGCAAGGTCGCGTTCTACGGACCGCCGCGCGAAGGCCTGCGTCATTTCGGCAAGCCGGGCTGGGCGGAGGTCTTCCAGGCCTTCGACGCCGAGCCGAACCGGGACTGGGCGGGGGAGTTCAAGCGCTCGGCGCTCTGCGCACAGTACGCCTCCACCGGAACCGCTGGCCGCGGCCCGGCCGCCAGGCCCAGTCAGGCCGCGCCCCCGCCGCCCTCCCGGGGCCGCTTTTCCCAGCTCAGTACCCTGTGCAGGCGCTACATGGCGGTCATTGCCTCCGATCGTGTCTTCCTGGCCTTTCTGGCCGGGGCCCCGATCGCCCTCGCCGCGATCATCCGGTTGCTCCCGTCTCCGGAGGGGCTGGCCGGAGCCCCCGGCACCAACGGCAACGCAGAGGCCCTGCTGCTGATCATCACGATCGCGGCCTGCTTCACCGGGGCACTCAACGCCGTCAGGGAAATCGTCAAGGAGCGCCCCATCTACAGCAGAGAGCGCGCGGCTGGGCTCTCGTCCGGCGCATACCTGCTGTCCAAGCTCGTGGTACTCGGCCTCATCAGCGCGCTGCAAGCAGTGGTGATGGTGGTCGGCGGCCTGAGCGGCCGTCCGATGCCGGCCCACGGGGTGTTCATCAAGGCCTCGCCCCTCGTAGAGCTGATGCTGGCGATGAGCTTCCTGGCGATCGCTTCGATGGCCCTGGGCCTGCTGATCTCGGTATCGGTCAGCACATCCGAGAAGAGCCTGCCACTGCTGTTCGTGTCCGTTATGGCGCAGGTCATCTGTACCGGAGGCGTTTTCGCGCTCAACGGGAAGCCGGTGCTTGAGCAGCTTGCGTGGCTGTCGCCGTCCCGGTGGGGTTTCGCCGCGGCCGCGGCCACCGTGAACCTGACGAAGATCGCGCCGGCGACGCCGGGCACCAAGCCCGACCCGTTGTGGGCCCACACGCCGAGCCAGTGGCTGATCGACATGGCTCTCATGGTCGTGCTCGGGCTGCTGTTCAGCTTCATTTCCTGGCGGCGCCTGGTGCGCCTGAGCCCTGGCCGCACCCGGCGGTGAGCCGGCCGGTGGCTATGCGGCCCGGATTCTGGGTGAAACGATCGTGGGGTGACGTCACCGCAGCGCTCGCCGCAGCCCGAGGGACAGCCGCCCGCTGGCGCAGCGGCCGCTGATCCGGCGCCCGCTGGGGCGGCGCCCGCCGAGACGGCAGCCGCTGGGGCGGAAGCCGCTGCGGCGACCCCAGGCCCGGCGGTCCTGGTCGAGGATCACAGTGCGCGCCGCATCCGCAAGCCGATCGACCTGCTGCGGTGCGCGGCCGCGTGTGTTGGGATAGCCCTCCTGGTGGCCGTCGGCCTGCTGGCCAGCGCGACCGCGAACGGGGTGGAGACCGACGTCGTGGGGGCGAGCCGCCGGCTGCCCGGCGGCGTGGTATCCACACTCGGCGTGGCGGCCGGGCTGGCCCTGGTGCTGCTGCCGGCCGCCCTGGCCATCCGGCAGCTCTTCCGCCGCCAGTTCCAGCGGCTGGCCGAGGCGCTGCTGACGGGTGTGCTCACGGCTGTCGTGGTCGGGTTCGCCGATGTCCTGCTGCGAAGCGGCGCCGGCAGACAGCTTTACGACGCGATCACCATGTCCCGCCCGGGCGTGAGCCACATCGCCCCGCTCGACGGCTACCTGGCCGGGCTCGTGGCCTACGCCACGATCATCGACCTGAGCGGTAGGCCCCGGTGGCGGACCGCACTGTGGCTGGCGGTCAGTGTGTACGCGATCGCGAGCCTGGCGGCTGTGCATACCACCGTGCTCGCCCTCCTCATCACGCTGCTGCTGGGCCGGGCGTTCGGACTCGGTGTCCGGTACATCGCCGGATCCATGTCGCAGCGGCCCACCGCCGAGGCGATCGCCGCTGCCCTCAGCTCAGCCGGCCAGCCGGTGACCGAGATACGGCGCGTTCCGGTGTCGGGCGTCGAATCGCGGCGCTATGCGGCGGCGACGGCCGGGGGCGGGGGGCTCGATGTCACCGTGTTCGACCGGGATCAGCAGGCGGCCGGTGCGCTGTACCGGCTGTACCGCAGGCTGCGGCTGCAGGATCAGGTCTCACGCCGGGCGCCGCTGTCCACGGACCGGGCGGTGGAACGCCGGGCCCTCTTGGCCTACGCGGTGGAAGGCGCCGGAGTTCCGACCCCACGCCTGCGAGCCCTGGTCCGGGTGGGCCCGGAGGCCGTTGCGATCGCGACCGAGCATCACGCCGGGACAACCTTCGCGGAGTTGGGCGGCACGCTGAGCGACGCACACCTCGGGCGGGCCTGGGACGCGGTGCTCAGGCTGCACGCGCACCGGGTCACGCACCGGGCGCTGACCGGGGACCGGATCCTCGTTTGCGACGAGGACCAGGTCGAGCTGCTCGACCCGGGCAGCGGTGATGTGGCCGCCAGCGATCTCCAGCTTCGCCTGGACGTATCCCAGCTTCTCGCCGAGCTGGCGACGCTCGTGGGCCCGGACCGGACGGCGGACCTGGCGCTGCGCAAGATCGGTGCGAGCGAGCTCATCGCCGTCCTGCCCCTGCTGCAGCCGGTTGTGCTCTACCCTTCCACGAGAGCATCCCTGCGCCACCACCGGGACATCCTGCCCGCGCTCAGGAAACAGCTGATCGCGGCCGCCCCCGGTGACGGGGCCGCCCCCGTCCGGCTGGAGCGGATCCGGCTGCGGACGCTGGTGACGCTGGTCGCCACGATTGTGGCGGGCTATATCGTGATCGGCCAGTTGGCGCAGGTCCACCTCGCGAAGACCTTGCGGTCCGCCGATGTGCGCTGGATGATCGTCGCGCTTGGCCTGTCAGCGCTGACCTATGTGGCGGCCGCGTTGTCGCTGTCCGGGTTCGTCCTGAGGCGGCTGAATTTCACCCGTACCGTGCTCGCCCAGCTGGCCGGGTCCTTTGTGACGCTCGTGACGCCCGCGGCCGTCGGCGGCGCGGCCCTCAACATCCGCTACCTTCAGCGCAACAAGGTCCCCCCGGCGGTGGCCGCGGCGAGCGTCGGCGTATCCCAGGTGGTGGCGTTCGTCCTGCACATAACGCTGCTCGTGATCTTCCTCGCGATCACCGGCGCGCGGAGCAATTCGCTCAGCCCACCCACCTGGGCCTACTTCGTGATAGCGGGGCTGGTCGCCGTGGTGCTCATTGTCATAGCGGTCCCGGCCGGTCGGCGGCTGCTGCGGGCCCGGCTCGCGCCGGCGGCAGGACAAGTCGTCCCCAGGCTGATCGAGGTCATCCAGCAGCCGCGCAAGCTGGCTGCGGGGATTGGCGGCGCGCTCCTGCTCACGGCGTGCTACGTGCTCTGCCTCACCGCCTGCGTGCAGGCCCTCGGCGGCTCCATCGCGATCACCAGTGCAGCCGTGGTCTACCTGACCGGAAGCGCCCTGGGGTCCGCGGTGCCCACGCCCGGCGGACTCGGCGCGGTCGAGGCAGCCCTGTCGGCCGGCCTCACCGCCACCGGGCTGGCCGGGGCCACAGCGGTCAGCGCGGTGCTACTGTTCCGGGCCCTGACCTTCTGGCTCCCGGTTCCGCTGGGCTGGGCCGCCTTCAGCTACCTGCAGCGCAAGCAGGCCTTGTAGCCAGCCCTGGTCGGCCGCCGCCCCATCGTGGCTGAGCGTGCGGGCGCCGCGCCCGCCGCGGTGGCTGGCGCGTTGTCCAACTGCGCCCCGCACTTTGATCGCATCGTGATGGGCGCCGCCTATCGTGTCGGCGTGGCTGGTTTCGATCGGGGGGCGGCGGAGCGGCGGCCGTTCCCCGCGCTCGACCCTGAGCCGCCGCCCCGGCCGTGGTGGTGGCGGTGGCTGGTGCTGCCCGCTGTCACGCTCGCACTGGCCGGCGCGGTCGTCGCGACAGTGCAGCTTCAGCCCTTTTCATCGGGCCCGCCGCGGCCGGCCGCCGCGGCGGGCCGGTCAGCCGCCTCAGTAGCTCCGGGCGGCGGCCGGATCGTGGCGCTCACGCCGGCCGGCCAGGTCGCGCTGTCGGATCCGGACGGCAGGCGCGAGACGCGGATGAGCGGCCTGGGGAACGTGGGCGGCCTGGCCGCCGTCTCGCCGGACAACCGTTATCTCTCTATTGGCAGCGGCCAGGTGATCGTCATCAGGCACGGTCACGTGCTGACCCCCTACCCCGTCGCGGTGCCCCTCAGCAGCGCAACCGCCGCCGCGTGGCCTGATCCTTTCGCGGATCATGAGCGGTCGCTCGTGATGCTGCTCGACTACGGAAGCCCAGCGCAGTCATCAAGCAACCCCATCTCGGTGGTCTCGCTCACCGCTGGCCGGCCAGTGGCGCTGGGGGTGGGGGACCAGGTGGCAGGTGACCCGCAGGCGGCCGGGGTCTTCGTGTCGGTAGCCGCGCCGGTGAGCCCCTCGGCCACTCCGCTCCAGGCGAATCCCGATTCCGGGATCCTGCTGCGCGACGCGGGACGGGCCCCGGTAGTGCTGGCCACAGCGGGTGCGCTCAACCGCGACCTCGGCCAGGCCCCCGGTCTGCCTGTGTCACTGGCCGCGTATCCGAGCCCCTCGGGAGCCGAGGTAGCTGTGACCATCCGGCCCGCCGCTGGGGGCACCGCGGGCGTCGTGGTCCTCAGCCGGGCAGGCCGCCTTCTCGGCCGGGTCATCGCCCCGATCGGTGGGCAGAGCGTCCCCACCTGGTCGCCGTCCGGCAGATCGCTTGCCTTCCCCACCGGCGGCGGCGCGGGGCCCCAGCTGCGAATCTGGATGATCGGCCGGCCCGCTGCGGCCAGCGGCCTGCCGGCCAGGGGCGGCAGCTACGGCTGGTGCGTCTGGTCGCCGGACGGGATGTCGATCCTGTGCGTGGCGGCGGACGGCCGGGGCTGGGCGATAGCCAGCGCCGCGGGCGGCCGGGTCGTGGCGGTGCGCGGGCCTGGTTTCCCGCTTGCTTGGCTGCCGTAACGGCTCGTCTCGGTTCACTATCAACTTGCCAACGATCGTTCATGTGATGGTGCTGGCGTCGGGCGGCCCTGAATAGAGTTCCGGGCATGAGACCTGGCCCGGTCGAGCACCGACGGCCGGGGCAGTGCCCAGCGCCCGATCGCAGGACGGCGGTGCGCCGGGCAGGCGCGCCGCTCGCCTCGCTGCCGGCTGCGGGCCGCCGATGACGCGACTGCTGGCCGCGCTGCGGGGGATGAGACACCGGGGCGGCACGACCCTCATGATTCTGGCGGTCGCTTTGGTAGCGGCCGCGGCCGCGGCCACCGGCCCCATCTACTACCAGGCGTCGACCACCTCGATCCTGCGCGACACGGTGGCCACCGCGCCGTTCACCGGCAGCGGCTACGAGGCCAATGAGACCGGCGCGGTTCCTGGCCTGCTCGGCGGGCTCGCACCGTTCGTGCAGAGCCAGCTCGACGGCGCCCTCGGCAGCCTGTCCGGACGCGGGCTGTTCGCGCCGCCTGTCTACTCAGCCGAGACGACCGTACCGTTCCCGGTCTACAACACCTCGATCCCGCTGGCCTGGCGCACCGGCGTGTGCGCGCAGCTGCGGATCCGCGGTGCCTGTCCCGCCGCCCCGGGCCAGGTCATCGTCAGCAGCCGGCTGGCCGCCCTGGCGGGCTGGCACATCGGCCAGCAGCTCCATTTCTTCGGCTGGAATTCCTTCACGATCACCGGGACCTACCGCCTGCCCAACCAGGACCTCGGGTATTGGTTCGGCCGCGGCTCGATCTACTTCTCGGCCACAACCCCTATCGACGCGATGTTCACCCCGCGCGCCACCCTGGAGCAGGGCTCACCGCAGCAGCAGGGCACGGCGGTCGTGGACGGCATGCTCCGCGGTGCGCGGCTCACCGGCGATGAGGTTCCGCAGCTGCAGGCGGCGATGACGGCGTTCAGCATCAGCCCGGCGCTGACGGACCACCAGGTGATCGTCAGCACAGCGATCCCGGCCACCCTGGACGCGGTCCAGTCCAGCTGGCGTTCCGTGGCCGTGCCCGTGCTGCTGATCACGGCTCAGCTGCTGGTTCTCTGCCTGCTGCTGCTGTTCCTCACGATCACCGACGCGGTCGACGCGCGCGGCCCGGAGATCGCCCTGGCCAGGCTGCGGGGACGCGGGGGATGGCGGATCGTGGTGTTCGGATTGTCCGAGCCGGTCCTGCTGCTGATGCTGGCGCTGCCGATCGGCACCCTCGCGGGGTGGCGCGCGACGGCGGCGCTCTGCCGTGTCCTGCTGCGCCCGGGCACCGTCGTGGTGCTGCCCCCGCTCGCCTGGGCCAGCGCCGCCGCCGCGACCGCCGGCGGGCTTGCGGCCGCCGTCCTCGCCGCGCGGCGAACGCTGCGCCGGCCGGTTCTGGAGGAGTGGCGGCGGTCCGGGCGGCGGGCTACCGATCGCGGCTGGGTGGCCGATGCCGTCCTGGCGGCGGGTGCGGCGGCGGGGCTGCTTGACCTGGCGGTCAGCGGCGAGATCGGCTCGGCCAGGCAGGGCGTGCTCGGCCTGCTCGTCCCCGGTCTGCTCGGGCTCGCCGTCGCCGTCATCGCGTCGCGCCTGCTGCCGCTCGGCTGCCGGGCCTCTTTCGCCCGGACGGGCAGGCGCGGGAGCATCGGGCTCTACCTCGCGCTGCGTCACGTGGCCAGGCGCCCCGGCGGGGTCCGGACCACGATCGTGCTCGCGACGGCCTTCGCGCTCGCCGCGTTCGCCGTCACCGCCTGGTCCGTCGGCCGCGACAACGAGCAGCTCGTCGCGACCACGCAAGTCGGTGCGTCCACGGTGCTCACGGTCAGCGTTCCGGCGGGAAAGGATCTCGGTGCGATCGTCGCCAGGGCGGACCCGGGCGGACGGATGGCGGCCGCCGTGGACCGGTACACGAGCCTGTCCAGCGGCACATCCGGGCTGACAGTCCTAGCAGTCGACCCGCAGCGATTCGCCCGCGTGGCGACCTGGCGGCCCGGCTTCACCAGTGAGCCGCTCGCGGCCATTGGCCGC
The DNA here is from genome assembly GCA_036394075.1 of Streptosporangiaceae bacterium. GTDB lineage: Bacteria > Actinomycetota > Actinomycetes > Streptosporangiales > Streptosporangiaceae > JAWWPY01. The sequence continues at coordinate 16,140 of DASWFT010000162.1, read as the reverse complement.
AAGCTGGCTGCCCCCGCGCCGGCCCCGGCCATTCTCGCCGGCGATGCCCTGCGCATCACCGTGGACGTGCGCTCAGTGTCGCCGTCCGGCACGACGCTTGCGGCCGACGTCACCACCGGCGCCTCACCGGTGAGCCTGGGAGCACTGCCCGCACGCGGCACGGCCACGCTTACCGGCCAGCTTGTCGGCTGCCCGTGCGTGCTGCAAGACCTCGACCTGAGCCCGCCGCCCCAGCAGCTGAAGAGCGCGGTGACCGGATCGGTCACCATCACCGGGCTGGCGGTGCACGGGCCCACCGGATGGGCACCCGCGGACGCGGGTGGCCTTTCTGACCCTGCGCGGTGGCGTCCCGGGCACTCGGACAGCCCGCCGGACCGGCTGCAAGCGGTGGCGGCCGGGCTGAACTGGCAGTTCCAGGGGCGGGTCCGGCAAGATGCGATCCTGGTATCTGTGAACCGGCCCTATCCGCTGCCCGCGGTCGTCTCCGGAGCGATGCTCAGTCCCGGACAAGGCCTGGCCTCAGGGGTCGGGCTCGACGGCAGCCCGCTCGAGTTGCGGGTGATCAGTGCCGCGGCCGTGGTGCCCGGTGCATCGCAGAGCGGAGTAATCGTCGATCGCCGCTACGCCGAGCTGGCCGCGGGAGAGAACTTCCCGCAAGCCTCCCAGGAGGTCTGGCTTGCGGCAGGCGCCCAGGGCATCATCGAGCCCCGGCTGGGAGCCGCCGGGTTGCAAGTGCTCTCGGCCCGCAGCGCCGCGGCGATCACGGCGATATTCGCTCGGCAGGGTCCGGCCCTGGCGAGCGTGCTGTTCCTGGCCGACGCGGCCGCGGCGGCCCTGCTGGCCGCGGGCGCGGCGATGCTCGGGCTGTACCTGTCCGCCCGCAGGCGCCGCTACGAGTACGCGGCACTCTCCGCATCAGGCGTGCCGCGCCGGACACTGCGCCGCGCGGTGCTCACCGAGCTTGCCCTGGTGCTTGGCTTCGGCAGCATCGTCGGTGTCGCCACGGGCCTGACCGCGGCGGCCCTGGCCCTGCGCAGCGTGCCCGAGTTCATCACCAAGCCGGCGGCGCCCCCCCTGTCGTACACCCCGTCCGCTGTCCCGCTGGCCCTGCTGCTCGGTGCGGCGGTCGGGCTGCTGATCATCGCCGCGATGACGGCGAGCGTCACCCTGATCCGCGGGGTCAGCCTCGACCAGCTACGGGAATCGGCGCCTTGACCGGGTCAATGGTGCGCTGCGATGGCCTGGTCCAGGTCTACGGCACGGCCGGGCAGGAGGTGACCGCGCTGCGTGGCGTCGACCTCGTGGTCGGCGAGGCCGACACGGTCGCCCTGCTCGGCCCTTCAGGAGCCGGCAAGTCGACACTACTGTGGCTGTTCGCGGGACTGCTGCGGCCCACCGCCGGCGTTGTCGAGGTCTGCGGCCGGCGGCTCAGCGACCTGACCGCGAGGTCGGCTGCCGAGATGCGGCTGCGCGACGTCGGCGTCGTGATGCAGAACCCCGGCCGCAACCTGCTACATAACCAGACCGCGGTGGGCAACGTGCTGTTCGCTCAGGGTCCGACGCGCCGGTCCAGGGCCGCCAAGCGCCGCCGGGCCGCGGACCTGCTGGATTCGGTCGGCCTGACCAGGGTCGCCCACCGGCCCGCCGGCCGGCTCTCCGGTGGCGAGCAGCAGCGGCTCGCGGTCGCCGTCGCCCTGGCCAACGGGCCGCGGCTGCTGCTGGCGGACGAGCCGACCAGCCAGCTCGACCACAGGTCCGGCGCGGCAGTCATCGACCTGATCCGGGCGGCCAACGACGACCTGGGGACGACCGTGGTAGTGGTGACCCACGACCCGGCGGTCGGCAGTTCGCTCGGCCGCACCGTGACGATCCGCGACGGCCGGGTGGGCGCAGAGGGTCACGCCGGGGAGGATTACCTGGTCGTCTCCCGCGATGGCTCCGTCCAGCTGCCCACTGAGGTGCTGGAGAGCGTCCTGCCACCCGGCTCGCTGGCCAGGGCGGTTCCGACAGCTGACGGCGTGCAGCTGCGCCGGGTCGATGTGGAGCGGGGCTGACATGCTCAAGGCGCGCGGGCTCCGTTACGTCCGGGACAGCCAGCCGATCCTCTCGGGCGTCGACGTGTCCGTGGAACCGGGCGAAAGCCTCGCCGTGACCGGCCCGTCCGGATCAGGCAAGACGAGCATGCTGGCGCTCATCTCTGGCCTGACGGCTCCGACCGCCGGCGAGGTATACATCGACGGAACGCTGCTCACCGGGTTCGCGGGGCCTGCGAGCGGCGTCGCGGTCGTGCTCCAGGGCTATGGCCTTGTCTCGCTGCTGACCGCGGCCGAAAATATCGAGGTCGCGCTGCGCGCTGCGGGCCGCCCGGCGCGCGCTGCGCCGCCAGCTGCCCGCGCCGCGCTGGGCCAGCTGGGACTTGAGGCCCACGCGGACCAGCTGGTCGAAGAGCTCTCCGGCGGCCAGCAGCAACGTGTCGCGGTGGCCCGCGCGCTCGCGCTCGAACCCCGGCTGCTGATCGCCGACGAACCCACCGCTGAGCTTGACCCGGCGGCGCGTGCCGTCGTGCTGGCGCGGATATTCGACGTGGTCGCCAACGGCGGAGCGCTCGTGATCGCCACGCATGACCCGGAGGTGGCCGAAAGGTGCGACCGGACTCTCGATCTCCGGACGACGATGAGCTAAGCGGGGGTCGCGAGCGCGACAACCGTCACATTGTGCGGCCGGTCCACGTAATGGCTGCCGGGATGTCACGTCCAAGAGCCCGGCGGCGCAGGAACGAAGCGGCGCGAATTAACGCGGCTGATACAACAGGACGCATTTCGTGTCATCTCAACAGCCTTGAATGTCTCCTGACTCACCAATGGTGAGGCGCGCCTAGGGTTCCGCCGGCGCGCTCAGTGCCTCCGGCAGGAGGGCGGACGCCCTCCTGCAGGAGGGCGGGCGCGGCGGGCCTGGACCGAGAGGCGAGGCGGGCGCGCGTGCGCGCCCGTTCCACGGCGGGACAAAAGCCCGGGAGGTTAGCCACGCCCGGCTGCCTCCGGCCGGGCCCCGTCATCCGGAGCGCGCGTGACCGATCACCCGCACCCGCAGCCAGCCCGCGGCCAGCCGGGCAGGCCGCACCATCATCTTCCTGGCGACTTCTCCGCTGATGACCTGCATGAGGGCTATGGGCCCGAGGCCCGCTATGCGGTCGCCGCCGAGGCCCGGCTGCCGTCGGCCCGCTGGGAGGAGGAGGTAGCCCGGGGACTGGAACTTGGCCTGCCGGGCGCCGACTCGATCAAGGACCGGCGCATCCCCACCTTCTCCAGGGGCGAGCTACCGCACTTCGCCGGGATCAACACCTTCCTCAAAGCGCATTTCGTCGAAGACGTGCGCCGCTGCGGCGAGTACGACGTAGCCATCCTGGGCGCCCCCTTCGACGGCGGGACCACCTACCGGCCCGGCACCCGGTTCGGGCCACAGGGCATCCGCCGGATCTCGGCCCTGTACGGCCCGTACAGCTTTGAGCTCGGGGTGGACCTGCGCGAGTCCATCACGATCTGCGACCTCGGTGACGTGTTCACCATCCCGGCGAATATCGAGAAGACGTTTGACCAGATCACCAAGGCGGTCGGGCACGTGTACAGCTCCGGGGCCTTCCCCGTCGTCCTCGGCGGGGACCACTCGATCGGTTACCCGACGACCCGGGCGGTCGCCGAGCACCTCGACGGCAAGCTCGGGATCATTCACTTCGACCGCCACGTGGATACCCAGGAGACCGACCTGGACGAGCGGATGCACACCACGCCCTGGTTCCACGCGACCAACCTGCCGAACGTGCCCCCGGAGAACCTGGTGCAGATCGGCATCGGCGGCTGGCAGGCACCCCGCCCCGGGGTGAAGGTCGGCCGGGAGCGCCAGACCACGATCATGACGGTCACCGACTGCGTCGAGATGGGCATCGAGACCGCGGCGGAGCGGGCCCTGGAGGTGGCCTGGAAAGGAGCCCAGGCGGTCTGGCTGAGTTTCGACGTTGACTGCCTGGACGCCGCGTTCGTGCCGGGCACCGGATGGCCGGAGCCGGGCGGGTTCCTGCCCCGCGAGGTCCTCAAGTTCATCCAGCTGATTGCCGAGCGCCCGCTGGCCGGGCTCGAGGTCGTGGAATGCTCGCCGCCCTACGACAACGCGGAGATCACCGCCCTCATCGCCACCCGCGTCATCTGCGACACGCTGGGCTGCCTGGTCAGGGCCGGGCACCTGCCGGCCGGCCCGGCCCGGGAGGGCCCGCCGTGAGCAAGCAGTCAGTCCCGCCCGCAGCCACCCCGTCTCCGGCCGCGGCATCGCATCAGGCCACTGCCGCGTCCGCTCCGGGACAGGCGGCCGGACTGGACCAGGTCGCGGAGGTTGAGGACCTTCACGTCACGTTCCGGCGCGGCGGGCGGGACATCCACGCGCTGCGCGGCGTGAGCCTGCAGATCCGCGCGGGCGAGATACTCGGCCTGGTCGGGGAGTCGGGATCCGGCAAGAGCGTGCTCGGCCTGTCGTTGCTGGGTCTGATCCCGCCCGAGTCCCGCCCCGTAATATCCGGCCGGGTGGCAGTGCACGGCCAGGACATGCTGAACGGCCCTGCAGACCTGCGGCGCAGGATACGGCGCGAGCACCTCGGCGCCGTATTCCAGGACCCGATGACGTCGCTCAACCCGACGATGCGGGTCGGCCGCCAGGTCGCGGAGGCGGCTGGCTCGCAGGACGAGGCCGTCCGGCTCATGCGGGCGGTCGGCATCCCGGACGCCGCGCGCCGACTGTCCAGCTACCCGCACGAGCTTTCCGGTGGCCTGCGGCAGCGCGTGATGATCGCGATGGCGGTGGCCGGGAATCCGTCGCTGGTCATCGCCGACGAGCCGACCACCGCGCTGGACGTCATGGTGCAGGCGCAGGTGCTCGGGCTGCTGCGGTCGCTTCGGGACGAGATCGGCTGCAGCGTCCTGATGATCACACACGACCTGGGCGTGGCGGCGCAGGTAGCCGACCGGGTGGCGGTCATGTACGCGGGCCGGCTGGCCGAGCTCGGGCCTGCGGCGGCAGTGCTGCAGTCCGCGGCGCATCCCTACAGCCTGGCCCTGACGCGGGCTCGGCTGTCGGTGTCCGCGGAGCGCGGCCGGGCGCTGGCGACCCTGCCCGGCGAGGTGCCAGACCCGGCGGACCCGCCGCCCGGGTGCCCGTTCGAGCCCAGGTGCGCACTCGCCATCAGCGAGTGCGTGACCAGCCTGCCCGATCTCGTTCTGGTAGATGAAGGTCATTTCAGCGCCTGCATCCGGTCGCCGGCCGAGGTCACGGCGGCTGCGCAGGCCACGCCCGCCGGAGCAGACCTCACGACGTCCGGGCCACCCGGCGACCGGGCCGCCGTGGCGGTGCGGGATCTCACCAAGACCTTCCGGGTATCCACCGGCCGCCGCCGCGCCCAGCTGACCGCGCTGGGTGGCGTGGACCTCGACGTCGCAGAGGGCGAGTCGGTCGCGATCGTGGGGGAGAGCGGCTCCGGTAAGACCACGCTGCTGAGGATCATCGCGGGGCTGGAGCATGCCGACAGCGGCCATGTGGCGCTGGGCCCTGGGGCCAGGCCGCAGATGGTTTTCCAAGATGCCGGAGCGTCCCTGACCCCCTGGCTGAGCGTGGGAACCCTGATATCCGAGCGGCTCCGCGGGGCCGGCTCCGACGGGGCGGCTTCCGAAGAGTCGGGCGCCGAGCGGGCCGGCGCCGAGCGGGCAAGCGCCGAAGGGGCGGGCGACGAAAGGGTGGGCGCCGACGGGGCGGGCTCGGGCGGGACGGCGGGCCGGCGCGGCATCGGCCGGAACGCGGCGGGGCGGCGCCAGCGGGTGACGGATGCGCTGGCGCACGTCGGCCTGCCCGCGGAGGTCGCCTCCGCCAAGACGGCGCAGCTGTCCGGCGGCCAGCGCCAGCGGGTGGCACTCGCCCGCGCCACGGTGATCACGCCGGAGGTGCTGCTCTGTGACGAGCCCACCAGCGCGCTCGACGTGTCGCTCGCGGCGGGCGTGCTCAACCTCATCGGGCGCCTGCGGCGCGAGCTCGGGATGGCCGTGCTGTTCGTCACGCACGACCTGTCGGTCGCCCGGGTGGTCGCCGACCGGATCGCGGTGATGTACCTGGGCCGCGTCGTCGAGCTTGGCGATGCGGCTGAGGTCGTCGCCCGGCCCCGCCATCCGTATACCAAGGCACTGGTGAGCGCCGTTCCCGAGCTCGGCGCGCCGCTGGCGGCCGCGCCGGGCGAGTCGGCCAGCCCACTGGATCCGCCGCCCGGGTGCGCCTTCCACCCGCGGTGTCCGATCGCCGAGCCCGCGTGCGCCGACCCGGCCCTGATCCCTCGCCTGGTGAGACTCCCGGGCGACACGCCGCACACCGTCGCGTGCATCCGTTCGGAGGTGACCTGAGATGGCCGTCGCGGAACCGTACCTGGCCCCGGTCCGGGCCGCGGACCGGCAGCGGATCCTGCCCGCGGGCAGCAGAATGCTCGACTGGGCCGCGGCCGGGCTGCTCGTCCCGGTGACCGTGATCGCGCTGCTCGCGCCGGTACTGGCCCCGCACGACCCGATTCAGCCGGTCGGCCTGCCCCAGCTGCCGCCCGGCTCGGGGGGCTTCCTGCTCGGCACCGACAGCATCGGCCGCGACATCCTGTCCCGGGTGCTGATCGGCTGGCGGTCAAGCTGGTTCGCCGCCCTCGCCGTGATCGCGTCAGGCCTGATCATCGGGGGCCTGATCGGCCTCGCCGCCGGCACGCGCGGCGGGCTTCTGGACACCATCCTGATGCGGATCACCGATGGTTTCCTGGCCTTGCCCGCGCCGGTGCTGGCCATCGCGGTCGTGGCGGCGCTCGGCCCCAGCTTCGTGCACACGCTGATCGCGGTCGCGATCGTGTGGTGGCCGTTCTACGCACGGATCGTCCGGGGGGAGATCCGCTCCCTGGCCGCGCGGCCGCATGTGGAGGCCGCCCGGCTGGCGGGCGTCGGCCCGCTGCGGATCGCGTTCCGGCACCTGCTGCCGGGCGCTGTCCCGGCGGCCATCGTCACCGCGAGCCTCGACGTGGGCAACCTGGTGCTCACGCTGGCTGCCTTGTCGTTCCTCGGGCTCGGCCAGCCGCAGCCCGCCCCCGAACTAGGTGCGGACACCGCCCGGAACCTGTCCTATCTCCTCCAGCAGTGGTGGATCCCGGTGATGCCGGGGATCGCCGTGATGCTGCTCGCCCTGGCCGGCAACCTCGCTGGTGACGGGCTGCGCAACCTGCTCAGCGACCGGTAGCGAAGGAGCAGCGCATGATCATGCTTGTCGCGAAGCGGGTCGCCGCGGCCGTCGTCATCATCTTGTTCCTGAGCGCCGTGATGTTCACCCTGCAGAAGGTGTCCCCGGTCGATCCGGTGCACGCGATGCTCGGCGCGCAGGCCTCCGGCAGCCAGATCCTCGCAGAACGCCACCGGTTGGGCCTGGACCGGCCGGTGGTGGCGCAGTACCTCAGTTACCTGGGCGGCCTGCCCCGGGGCGACTTCGGGATGTCATTCCGCACGCGCCGGCCGGTCAGCACCGACCTTGGCTCCTTCGTCCCGGCCACCGCGGAGCTGAGCATCTACGCGCTGCTGTTCGCGCTGATCCTGGCCGCCCTGCTGGCCATCGGCAGCACCCTGCGCTGGCCCGGGGCGGGCCTGCTGCGGTTGATCCTGATCGCGGGCGCGTCGGTGCCCGCCTTCCTGCTGGCCATCGCCGGGATCCTGATCTTCTACCAGCGCCTGGGCTGGCTGCCAGCGACCGGGCGGACAAACTACATCGACGCCCCGACCGGGCCGACCGGCTTCCTGACCATCGACGGGCTGATCGCCGGGCGCCCGGCGGTGACCCTGGACGCCCTGCGCCACCTGCTGATGCCGGCCCTGGCCGTCGCGGCCGTCCCCGCCGTGTCGATCGGCCGGGTCCTGCGCTCCAGCCTGATCAGCGGGATGCGCAGCGACTACGTGCGGACGGCCAGGGCCAAGGGCCTTTCCGAACGCAAGATCGTGCTCGGTCACGTGCTCCGCAACTGCCTCGGCGCCGCCCTGTCCATGACCGGCCTGCAAGTGGGCCTGATGTTCGCCGGCGTGCTGGTCGTGGAGCAGGTATTCGCCTGGCCCGGCATCGGCCAATACATGGCCCAGAGCATCCCGGCGGCGGATTTCCCCGCGATTGCCGGTGTCACCCTCCTGCTCGGTGTGGTCTACGTCGCCGTCAACACGATCGTGGACATCCTGCAGGCCGTCGCGGATCCGAGGATCGATGCCTGACATGACAGACAGCGGCCTCCCGCCCCGGCCCGCGGGCCCTTTCACCGTCAGCCGGGCCGGTGACATGGCGTGGAGCGGCATCCAGACGTTCGCGAAGGTGCCGCTCTGCCTGACCCCGGCGGACCTGCGGGCGGGTAAGGCGGACGTGGCCATCGGCGGCGCCCCCTGGGAAGGCACGGCCAGCGGGCGGACCGGCACCCACCTCGGGCCGCGAGCGATCCGCGAGTGCGACTACCTGTCCCGGGGCTCATGGTCGCACCTTGATGTGCGCGTGGACCCGTTCGATCACCTGGCGGTCTTCGACTACGGCGACGCCGAGGTGCTGATCGGGAACACGGACGGCAGCTACGCCAACATCAGGGCGTTCGTCGCCGAGATGCTGGAAGGCGGGGCCATCCCCATCGTCCTGGGCGGGGACCACGGCATCACCTGGCCGGCTGCGACCGCGGTAGCCGACGCCTACGGTCACGGCACGGTGGGCATCGTGCATTTCGACGCGCACGCCGACACGGCGCCGGACATGCGCGGCACTCTCGCCGGTCACGGCACCCCGATGCGGCGCCTCATCGAGAGCGGCGCCGTGCCCGGCCGCAACTTCGTCCAGGTTGGCCTCCGCGGGTACTGGCCCGATCCGCCCATCCTCGCCTGGATGGAGGACCAGAAGATGCGCACCCACTTCATGGCCGAGATCCGCGCCGACGGATTCGATGCGGTGCTGGCCCGGGCGCTGTCCGAGGCGCTGGACACCGCGGACCACCTCTACATCTCGGTCGACGTGGACTGCGCCGACCCGGCGTTCGCGCCCGGTACCGGCACGCCCGAGCCCGGCGGGCTGACCAGCGGCGAACTGCTGCGGGCCGTCCGCCGCCTGGCCGCGGAGGTCGGCGCGGTCGGCATGGACGTGGTCGAGGTCAGCCCACCGTACGACGCCGGCAACAACATCACCGCGATGTTCGCCAACCGCTGCGTGATGGAGGCGCTCACCGGGACCGCGATGCGGCGGCTCGGCATGACCCAGCCCGACTACGCCGATCCCCGTTCGCTGGGACACGGCGCCCTGGAATAGCGAGGAGACCATGCCACTACAACCCTTGTTCGTCGGTGACCCGGCGCTGATCGTGGTCGACATCCAGCGCGGGTCCGCGTCGCCGGGCCAGGAGTCCGGCATCCCGCACATGCCCGGGGCGCTGGATCGCATCGCTCGCGCCGAGCGCATCGTCGCATCAGCCCGGGCCGCGCAGGTTCCGGTGATCTTCTTCCAGGAGGCGCACCGGCGCAGCGGTGTCGATTTCGGGCGCGAGCTCGATGGAACCGAGGATGTGCACTGCCTGGAAGGCGACCCCGGCACCGAGCTGTGGCCGACCCTGCGGCCAGCCGACGGGGAGTACCACATCGTCAAGCGGCGCTATTCGGGGTTCATCGGGACCGAGTTCGAGCTGCTGCTGCGCGGCCTTTCGGTCGGCACGCTCGTGCTCATCGGTGGTCTCACCGACGTGTGCGTCCACTACACATTCGCCGACGCCCACCAGCGGGACTACCACGTCCGGGTGGTCGAGGACTGCGTCGGCGGGTCGACGGAGGCGCGGCACCTGGCCTCGCTCGACGCCATGGAGTACCTGCAGACGGGGGCACGCCGTAGCACGCAGGAAATCATCGACGCGTTCGCGGCCCTGTCCACCGGGCGCGCCCTCACCGCAACTGGAGCAACCCGATGATCCGAACCCACACCTCCCTCGCCGCGGCAACGGCCGCCGCCACGGCGGCCGTCCTCGGCCTCGCCGCCTGCGGCTCGTCCACCGGCAGCACCCAGGCGAGCGCTCCGCCGAAGAGCCACACGCTCAGCCTCAGCTTCCTCCAGGACCCGGGCAACGGCGCGGCCGACCCGGCCATCTACTACGCCGGCCAGGGCATCATCCTGCAGGACAACATCTACCAGGGTCTCCTGCAGTACATGGGAGGCACGGCCACGCCGACGATCATCCCCGACCTGGCGACAAGCTGGAAGGCATCCAAGAACAACACGGTCTACACCCTCACGCTGCGCCACGGCGTGGTGTTCCACGACGGGACGCCGTTCACGTCCGCGGCCGTGGAGCCGTCGTTCGCGCGCGACCTGGCGGTCGGCCAGGGGCCGTCCTACATGCCAAGCGAGGTCGCCTCGGTGACCACCCAGGGCAAGTACGGCGTGACGATCACGCTGAAGAGCCCCAACCCCAACTTCCCCGCCTATCTCGCCTCCGCGTACGGCCCGCGGATGATGAGCCCGCCCGGCCTCGCCGCCCATGCGGGCAGCGACCACGACGAGACCTACCTGCGCACCCACGACCTGGGCACAGGTCCCTACGAGCTGACCGAGGCCAGGGTGGGCTCGATGTACCAGCTGAAGGCCTTCAGCGGGTACTGGGGGCCAAAGCCGTACTTCACCACCGTGAATCTCCCGGTCATCACCGACTCGGCGACCCAGCAGCTCGAATTCGACAAGGGCTCGCTGGCCGCGATCATGCACGACCTGCCCGAGTCGGCGGTCCGCGCGTACCTGAAGCAGTCGTCGGTCCGCAGCTACTCGCTGCCCACGCTCAACTCTGACTTCCTGTACGTCAACCCGGCGGTCGGCTTCCTGACCACCGCGGCGCACCGGACCGCCCTGCTCGAAGCGGTCAACGTCAAGAGCATCTACCAGGAGGTCTTCACCGGCCGGGCGACGATCGCCAGCCAGGCCTACCCGGCGCACATGATGAGCGCCGGTTTCGCCACCCAGAGCATCCCCTACCGGCCGTCCGCCCTGGCCACCTTGGTCAAGACCCTGCCGTCAAGCCAGCGGACGTTCACCATCGGCTACGACTCGTCGTCACCGGACAACCAGCTCGTGGCCAACCTGCTGTCGGCCGAGCTCACGGCGCAGGGGCTCAGCGTCACGGTCCAGTCCTACCCGACCGCGCAGATCTACGGCTGGACGCCGCCCGCCAAGACCGCCAAGGGAGCGCCCGACGTGCTGCTCGATGGGGGCTGGCCGGACGCCGCGCCGCCCTACATGTGGGCCCGCATCAGCTTCGACCCGCACGGCGGCCTGAACTACCTGCACTGCTCGACCCCGCAGATCACCAGCCTGCTCACCCAGGGCCTGGCCACCGGGAGCGCGCAGACCTTCTCGCAGATCGGCGTGCTGTCGGTGGCCACCGGCTGCTGGGACAACCTGGTGAACCAGGACGACTTCATGGTCGCCCAACCCTGGCTCAAGGGAGTCGCCGCGGCCCACGTCGTCACCTACCCCAACTCACTCAACCTGTTCGCGCTGTCCGTAGGTTAGGGCGGCAGGGTCGGCCACCCCTGAGTCTCGGGGGTGGCCGGCCGCCGTCCCTCGTTAGGAGGCGTGCATGAGTGCCGGGGTACGCAGGATCGTGCCGCTCACGCTCGGCTGGGAGGACCTGCCGAAATCGGTGTCGGTGGAGGGCGCGTCCGGGGAGGAGATGCTGCGCGAGCCGGTGCCCGGGGTGCTCCTGGAGTGCGACGGCGGCTGGCTGCTGCTCGACACCGGATTCAACACGGCCCTGATCACCGACCCGGCGCTGCGGCGCCGGTTCCACGGTGACCCATTGATCCAGCCGGTCCTGCCCGGCCCCGGCGAGCCGCTGGACGAGGCACTCGCCGGAGCCGGGGTGGATATGGCCGAGATCTACGCCGTGGCCGTCAGCCACCTGCACAACGACCACGCGGGCGGTCTGAAGCACTTCGCGGGGCAGGTGCCGGTGCACATCCAGCGGGCCGAACTGGACTACGGATTCTCCAGCCCGCCCGGCCCGGAGGACAACGGCATCTTCCGGGTAGATTACGACGACCCGCGGATCGACTGGCGCGCCGCCGACGGCGACGCGGAGATCGCGCCGGGGGTCAGCGCCGTGCTGACGGCCGGGCACACGCCGGGCCATCAGAGTTTCGTGGTCAGCCTGGATGACGCCGTTGGCGGGGGCGGGTTCGTGTTCGCCTTCGACGCCGCCGACCTGACCGAGAACATAGAGCGTGAGGTAGCGGTGGGCGGCCGGATCGGGGCCGGCCCGGAGGTGAGCGAGGAGCAGATCCGCAAGCTCAAGCGGATCGCCGCCGAGCGCGGCTACCGCCTGGTCCCCGGCCACGACCCAGTCGCCTGGCCGGCCCTCACGGCCGAACTCCGCCCGTGACCTATGCTGGCCGGGCGCCGCTGGCTGGTTACGCGGCGGACACCGGGTCGGGCGGGAGCGAGGAGGCGCCGTGGCGTATGGCTACATCGGGTCAATGAAGGCCCAGCCCGGCCACCGCGATGATGTCGTGTCGCTCCTGCTGAGCGGCGTTGACGGGCTCCGCGAGGCAGGATGCCAGCTCTGTGCCTGCCGGGCGCAGTCAGCCATCTTTCCCAGCGGAGGTACCGATTGCTGCGTGCCGTTTTCGTGCGGACCTTGAAGCCTGGCGTGACCTATGAGCAGTTCAAGAACGCCTGGCTTCCCGAAGACGTGGACGGGAACTACCCGGCAAAGGTCAGCGTCGGGCGCAACGTCAACAACATCCGCCAGGTCATAACGATCCTTGAGCTGGATATGTCCAAGGCAGAGTTCGAGCAGAAGCGCGGGGCGCTGACCCGCCCTGATGCACTCGAACGGCTCGCCGGCATCGTGCACACGACGGAACTGGAAGGCCTCTACGAGGAGGTATTCGATAACACGAGCCTCTTGAACGCCTGTGAGGAGTAACAGCCAGGCAGGCGGGCTATCGCGACAGATCCGGCTGGCCGAGTTCGCGGAGCACGGCGATATGCGCGGCCATGGCTTCAATCATCAGTTCTTCGGTCTCCTGACGCGTAGCCCCAGCAGCGACGACTGCGGGCAGGTCGGGAGAGTACGCCGAGTAGCCCGACTCGTCGTCGCCCTCGAAGACCACCACGTAGCCCTTCACGACCGCTCCCTCTCTTGACGGCACAGAGGCCCCCAGGCGAGACTCAACTGAGCGCAACACTTCGCAACTGGAGACAGGAGTTGACCATGCGCCTCACGTTAGTCGGCAAGGATCCGGACTCTAACCCGACCGGGTCACCCACCGTGTACCGCACAGACCGGGACACTTGGGTCGTCCAAGGCTGGATCGTCACGGACCCAGAAGCCCTCGCACAGATGAACATCCCCGGAGAGGAGACTGCCGTCGAGATCCCCGACAGGATCGTGCATCTCTTCAGGCAGTGAACGTGACCCCAGTAACTAACGGCGAATTCGAGGAGTTGCTGACCAGCTTCGAACGTGAAGCCATCCATTTGGAGGCCCGCGACGCATATGGGACAGCGACCGAACTCCCTTACATGGCCAAGTGGGCAGCCGGTGAGCCAGACGACCTGGAGTGGCTGCAGGGTTGGTGCGCCACCCTCCGCCAGGCCGGGAAGGCTGGCAAGTCGGTGCGCCGCGCGCGGATCGTGTCCGAGCCGCTCAGTGACTACCAGCGCTGGTCATATAGCATCGCCCAGCCGATGGTCGACGCGGGAGAGGACATCCGGTGGGTTCCTCGCAGGCTGCTGTCGTCAGTCGCGATCCCAGGGAATGACTTCTACCTATTCGATGACCGCCTGGCAGTGTTCCTGACCTATACAGGAAACGGCCTGGCCGCAGGAATGTTCTGTTCAGGTGAGGCCGCCGACATTCGGCTCTGCCGGTCATCCTTCGAGGCAGTATGGAAGCTGTCAGTACCTCACCGTGACTACCATCCCCTCTAGCTCGGCCAAGCAGGCGCAAGAGGCGCTGGGGGCGCGTCTCAGGGAACTCCGCAAGGACGCCGGCCTCACGGGCCGCACCCTGTCGGCCGCGACTGGCCAGCATTTCACCCGGGTGAGCAAGATCGAGCACGGGGTGCAGACCCCCGGCGACGAGGATATCCGTGGCTGGTGCCGGGCCTGCGGCGCGGACGACCAGATCCCCGATCTGATCGCGACCGCCAGGGCCATTGAGTCCGCTTACCTTGAATTCCGGCGGCAGGCCCGGGCTGGCATGAAACGGGTCCTGGGACCCCATACCGTTGCGTTGTACGAGCGGACCGAATTGTTCCGCATTTACGAGCACAACGTCATACCCGGCCTGTTCCAGACAGCCGAATATGCCGCCGCCATGCTCACGTTCTGGATCAAGTTCCTCGACACTCCAAATGATCTTGAGGCCGCAGTCGCGGCCCGCATGGAACGTCAGCGCGTCATCTACCAGGGCCGCAGGCGGTTCGCCGTCGTGCTGGAGGAGCAGGCGCTGCGGACGTGGTTCGGCACTGCTGAAACGCAGGCTGGGCAGCTGGATCGCCTGCTTGCTGTGATGTCGTTGCCGGCCGTCTCATTGGGGATCATCCCGATGATGACGGAGAGGACTGCGGTCGGTTCCGCTGGCTTCTGGATCTTCGACAACTCCCTGGTCGCACTGGAGACGCCCACAGCGAGTATCGAAGCCACCAGGCCGCAAGAGATCGAATTGTACGCCAGGATGTTTGGGCACCTCAGATCGGCGGCCGTCTACGGGCGAGCCGCCCGGGTGCTCATCATGAAGACTCTGAGCGAGCTCAGTTAGCGCAACTTTTCGCAACACTGTAGCCATCGCGTCAGAGTCTTCCTACCGTCACACTCATGGACAACCTCGAGGCTGCCAATGACGACGGACCCGGCGAACTGGCTGGCTTGCGGGAGGAATTTCGCGGGTTCCGTATCTGGCGGGAGATCACTGGAGACCGGGTGCGGTATGTGGCGCGTAGCCAGTTTCCGGGCCTGAACCCGCATACGGTCGTGACCGCTGATGCGGCCGAGTTGCGGGCTGGGCTGGAACCGGCACGGGAGGCGGCGCTGGTCCCATTCAGCACCACCACGGCCAGCATCGCGCGGATCTACGATTACCTGCTCGGCGGCAAGGACAACTACGCCGCGGACCGAGCTGCCGCCGGGAGGATCCTGGAGACATTCCCCGAGGCTGGGCAGATCGCCCACGCCAATCGGGCGTTCCAGGCCCAGGCCATCCGGCACGCCGCGAGGCAGGGCATCGGCCAGTTCCTCGACTTAGGGGCCGGGCTGCCGGCTTCGCCCAGTACTCACGAGGCCGCCCGCCGACTCTGCCCGGCCGCCCGCGTGGTGTATGTCGACTGCGATGAGCTCGTCCTTGCGCACGGCCGGGCGTTGCTGGCTGTCGACGAGCAGATAGCCGTCGTCGGGGGTGACATCCGTGACCCTGGCGGACTTTTAGCCGATCCTGCGCTGACCGGCCTGATCGATCTCGCTGAGCCGGTTTGCGTGCTGCTCGTCTCGGTCTTGCATTTCATGTCGGCCGACGAAGCCGACGCGGTGGTGGCCGCCTTCCGGGACTGGATGGCCCCTGGGAGTTGCCTAGTGATCAGTGCTGGTACGTCCACCGGTACCGACCCACAGGTCATCACGGCCTTGCAGGAGGCCTACCGGGGCACCGCCCTCGTCACCGGCCGCTCCGAGGCAGCAATAGCTGCCTGGTTCGGCGGGCTTATCCTGGCGCGGCCCGGCCTTGTTGACGTATGGGCGTGGCGGCCGGACAGCCTGCCGCGCCCGGCCCGCCCGCCGTCCACGCGGGCCCGGTTCCTTGGAGGCGTGGCCCACAAGCCCATGCGCAGCGTCCCGTGGCAGCCGTGACCCCGGGCCCGGCCCTCGCCAGCCTGCGTGCCGCCCTCGCGGCGTACGGCATCACCACCACCGGGATGGCCCTCGCCCGCCTGTCGGGAACGCTCTACCCCGGACACGGCCCCGCCATCGGCTACCACCACGGCCTGTACTGGTGGCCAGCCCGCCGCCCGCACCGCGCCCGGCCCCGTTACGCCATCCATGACGCCA
>DASWFT010000161.1:0-20558 GCA_036394075.1 Streptosporangiaceae bacterium | reverse complement strand
GGCGCTCGAAGACGACGGTCCGGATGACGATGTGCCCGAGCCGCTGCCCATAGCGAGCACGATGGCGTCCGCAGCCAGCGGGAACCCGCCTGACGCATGGCAGCCTGTGCCCGCGGCCGCCCCGCTGACCGCGTATATGGCGACGTGATCGCCGATCACCAGTTGGACGGGCCACTGGCCATCCTTCAGCGCCAGGCCGAGTACGTACTTGCCCGTAGTGACCTCGTTCGCCTGGACCACCATGGCACCGGTGAGCAGCGTCCCCGCCGGGATCGCGCTGGCGGCGTAGTAGTTCGCGACCTGGCTGGCCTGGTTCCACGGCACATAACTCAGGCCGGTGCCGGACGCGATCTGGATCTCTTGCATGGCGCTCAGCGGGATCTTCTGGCCAGCCCCAATCTGCTGGGAGATCTCGATCGCCGGCACCCGTTTCCCGCTCTGCAGCACCAGGAAGCCCGCGCCGAGCGCACCGCCCAGGATCAGCAGCGCCGCGAGGGCGGCCAGAACGGGCTTGCGCTCCCTGGGCGCGCTCGGCACCCGCCGCCCAGCCGGGGCGGTCGGCTCCGACCACGCGCCCGGCTGGTCGATCCCGGGTGCCGGCCCGCGCTGCATCGTGCCCCGGTCACTCGACATTGCTGCGGCTTCTCCCTGCTGGCGATGCCTGCGCATGGCCCCCGGCTTCGGCCGTACGCGGGCGTGAAGCGACGGTATCCCGCCAGAAGCACCCTTGCAGCCCTAATACGGCCAATGAGTCCACAAGGCAACATCGTTATGACGCCATCGTCACGCTGGTCACCAGGGGCCAGGCAAGCTAGGCCGCGACCGGGTTAAATCGGTCCATTACCGGATAGCATGACGCATTCCCGGCGGCGTTGCTTGACGAATGGCGAGAGCACGGAGGGCAGATGCGGATCGCGCTGACGGCACTGACTCCGCAGGGACCCCAGGACGTCATCGTCCAGGGAGACGACCACGCGACCGTCGGCGACATCTCCGCTGCCCTGCGGGCGGGCTTCTGGCCGGCGGAACGGCTGGCCGAGGTGATCCGCCTGCCCAGCGGGGGGCGGGCTGGGCGGCACTCCCGGCAGCCGGCACCGGGTTCGGGTGGCACGCTCTGGGTGAACGCCCGGCCGCTCGATCCGGGGGCGCCGGCGATCCGCGTCCTCCGCGATGGCGCACTCGTCGCAGCCGACCCGCGGACCTCCGCCGCCACGGCGCTGGACGAGCCGTCCGGCATGGTGGAGGTGCGCACCGTGGGCGGGCCATCGGCGGGCAGCGTGCACCGGCTCGGGTTCGGCACGGTCACCCTCGGCGGTTCGCCGGACTGCCACATCCGGCTGACCGGGACAGGATTCAGCGGGGCGGCAGCGAAGATCGTGGTCGGGCCGGGCGGCGGGTCCGCCGCGGTGACCGTGCAGCCGCTGGCCGGAGGGCCGGCCGGCGGGCCGGCCCAGTTGCTCCTCGACGGCGAAGCGGTCACCGCCGCGCGGACGTGGCCATTCGGCGCGATCCTCACGGTCGGCACGAACATGCTGGCCGTCAGCGTGCCCGAGCAGCCGGACGCGCACCTGTCCCCCGCCGACGACGGGGGGCTGGCCTACAACCGGCCGCCGCGGCTGATGCCCTCCGGCCGGCCGCGCCGGATCGAGGTGCCCGCCGAGCCGAAACGCGGCGACAAGGTACGCCTGCAGTTGCTCAGCGCGGTGATTCCGCTGGTCCTGGGCCTCGTCATGGTCAAGGTGCTGCACTCCTGGGCCTTCGCGGCCTTCATGCTGCTCAGCCCCGTCATGATCGTTGGCCAGTGGGTCAGCGACCGCCGAGCTGGGCGGACCTCCCACACGAAGGCCATGCGGACCTACCGCGAGCGGATGACCCAGTTGCGGTACGCGATTGACGCCGAGCGCGCCGCCGACGAGGCCGACCGTCGCGACGCCGCCCCGGACCCGGCGCAGGTCCTGCTCACGGCCACCGGACCGCGGCGCCGGCTCTGGGAACGCCGCGCCGACGATCCGGATTTTCTTGATCTGCGGATCGGGCTCGCCGACCTGCCCGCGCACATTGAGCTGATCCCGGAGAAAGGCATCGCTGTCGACGCAGAGCTGCCTGCGACACCTGATTCCCGCGCGGTTCCCGTTGTGCTTCCAATGCCTGATCTTGGGGTGGTCGGGCTCTGCGGGGCGCGCGCGGCATCACGCGGCCTGGCGCGGTGGCTGGTCGCCCAGGCCGCCGCGCTGCACAGCCCGCGGGACCTGTCCATCGTGCTGCTGACCGCCGACCCGGCGGCCGCCGCGGACTGGGACTGGGTCAGGTGGCTGCCGCACTGCGCGCCCCGGCTCGGCGAGGACTGCGTCGCGCTGGTCGGGACCGACACCGGCTCGGCGGCCCGCCGGGTGGCGGAACTCGCCAGCCTGGTGGCGCAGCGAGCCGCGATGGGCGGCGCGCGCGGCGGGGCGGTGCAGGACCTGGACGCGGGCAGCGACGCGGGACACGCCGTCCTGGTCGTTCTGGACGGCGCCCGCGCGCTGCGCCGCATCCCCGGCATGCCGCAGATACTCGGGAATGGCCGGGCGGTGGGCGTGCATGCGATCTGCATCGACGACTCCCAGCGGCAGTTGCCGGAGGAATGCGCCGCCGCGATCTCCTGGGACGCGGCGCAGCCGAGCCAGGTGATCATGCAGGGCGGCGGGCTCGACACGCTCGGTACGGTGCTCGCCGACCAGGTCAGCCCGGCGTGGGCCGACCGGATGGCCCGGGCGCTCGCCCCGGTCCGCGACGTGAGCAGGGACGACGGAGACGCCGCGATTCCGGCCGCCGCCCGGTTGCTCGACGTGTTGCGCCTGCCGGATCCCAGCCCGGACGCCATCGCCCACCGTTGGGAGCGCGGCGGGCGGACCACCACGGTCCCGATCGGCATCGGCGCGGACGGGCCGTTCGTCGTCGACCTGCGAGCGGACGGCCCGCACGCGCTGGTCGCCGGCACTACCGGGGCGGGCAAGTCCGAGCTGCTGCAGACGCTGATCGCGTCGCTGGCCGTGGCCAACCGGCCGGACGCGATGACGTTCGTGCTCATCGACTACAAGGGCGGCAGCGCGTTCGCCGACTGCGGCAGGCTGCCGCACACGGTGGGCGTGGTCAGCGACCTCGACGGCCACCTGACCGAGCGGGCCCTCGCGTCCCTGTCCGCCGAGCTGAAACGGCGCGAGGAGATCCTGCTGCACGCGGGCACCAAGGACATCGAGGACTACTGGGACGCCCGCCGCTCCGATCGCCACCTGGAGCCCCTGCCCAGGCTCGTTCTGATCATCGATGAGTTCGCGTCGCTCGTGGCCGAACTGCCTGACTTCGTCGCCGGCCTGGTCGGCATCGCCCAGCGGGGCCGGTCGCTGGGTGTGCACCTGATCCTGGCCACGCAGCGCCCGGCGGGCGTGGTGAGCGCCGATATCCGGGCCAACACCAACCTGCGGATCGCGCTGCGGGTCACCGACGCCGAGGAATCGGCCGACGTGATCGACGACCCGAGCGCGGCGTGGATCGCAAAATCGACACCCGGCCGGTGCTACGTCCGCTCGGGCGCGGCGAGCCCGGTGCCGGTGCAGTCGGCCCGGATCGGCGGCCGGCGGCCTGGCGCGGGGCCAGCGGGGGGATCCACCCGGGTGATCCAGGTGCCGTGGCCGGGACTCGGCAGGCCACTGCCGCTGGCCGCGGACGCGGGTATTGGCGGCCGGGCGGCGCCTGGGTCGGATGGGCCGGACATGGCGACCGACCTGTCGGTGCTGGTCGATGCCATCCGGGGCGCGGCCGCCTCGCTTGGCCTGCCGGCCCAGCGCAGCCCGTGGCTGGCGCCGCTGCCGGATGCGGTCACCCAGGATGCGCTGCCGCCCGCGGTGGCCGGAGGGGCCGGGCACGACATCCCGCCGCTGGCCTACGGCCTGACCGACCTGCCGGCCCGGCAGGCGCGCGAGCCGCTCACCCTGGATCTGGCGCACGGCGGGCACGTGGTGGTGGCGGGCGCGGCCAGGTCGGGCAGGTCCACCGTGCTGCGCACGATCGCCGGGGCCGCGGCCCAGGAGTCCCCGGCCGACCTGCACATCTACGGCATCGACTGCGGAACGGGCGCGCTGCTCCCGCTGGCCGGGCTGCCGCACTGCGGCGCGGTGGTCTCGCGCGACCAGCAAGACCGGATGGAACGGCTGCTCGCGACCCTGCGCGGTGAGATCCAGCGGCGCCAGCAGTTGTTCGCGGCGCACGGGTTCGCGGGGCTCGCGGAGCAGCGGGCTGCGGCGCCGGCGGAGGCGAAACTGCCGTGGATGCTGCTGCTGTTCGACTGGTGGGAGGGCTACCTGGCCGCGTTCGAGCAGTATGACTACGGCCGGCTGATCGAATCGCTGCTGCAGATCCTCCGCGAAGGGCCGGCGGTCGGCCTGCGCTGCGTGGCGACCACCGACCGGGCCGCGCTGATCGGCCAGGTCTCCACGGTATTCGACCGGCGCCTGGTGCTGCGGCTGACCGATGTCAGCGACGCGGCGTACGCCGGCCTGGTGCCGCGGACCATGCCCGCACACCAGTCGCCGGGCCGGGTGGTGTTCCTCGCGGGGACCCAGACCCTGGAGGCACAGGTCGCGCTGCTCGATTCCGACCCCTCCGGGCAGTCCCAGGTGGCCGCGATCCGAAGGCTCGGCGAGCGGGCCAGGGAGAAGTACGGGCAGTCGCCACGAGGGCAGCGCCCGCTCCGGGTGGACCCGCTGCCGGTGCGGATCACCGCCAGCGAGGTGCTGCGGCTCGATCCCGGGTTCACGCCGCCCTCGCCGCTGTGGGCGCTGGTCGGCGCCGGGGGTGACGAGTTGTCCGCGCAAGGGATCGACTTGCGGGACGAGGGGCCGGGGGCCGTGGTGGCCGGGCCGCCGCGCTCGGGCCGGTCCACCGCGCTGCTGACCATGACCAGGTCGCTGCTTAACGCGGGGACTCCAGTGGTGGTGATCACGCCGCGCCGGTCACCGCTGCGCGTGCTGGACGGCGACGCCGGGGTGCTGGCGGTGCTCGGCGCTACCTCGGCCGAGCACGAACTGCTGGCGGCGGTGGAGGGCCTGGAGAGGTACGTCGTGGTGGTGGACGACGCCGAACTGATGGCCGACAGCATGCTCTCCGAGCCGCTGAGCCGGGTGCTGGTGAGCGGGCGGGACGCCGATCACGGGCTCATCCTGGCCGGCGCCACGGCCGACCTGGGCCGGGCCTACGCGGGATTCGTGCCCGCCGCGCTGAAGTCCCGCTGCGGCGTGCTCGTCGCCGTGGAGTCCCCAGGGGACGGTGACCTGTTCGGGGTGCGGCTGCCCCGCGGGGCAGGCCCCGGGCCGCTGGGCCGCGGCCTGCTGGTCCGGCCGGGCGCGGCCGCCCCGGTGCAGATCGCCGTCTGCGAGTAGCGTTTCCGGATCTGGCGGCCGCGGTATCAGCCGAACGAGCGGGGCGATTCGGGCGATTCAGCTAAGATCATGACGATTCCGCCGGATCCA
The DNA here is from genome assembly GCA_036394075.1 of Streptosporangiaceae bacterium. Taxonomy (GTDB): domain Bacteria; phylum Actinomycetota; class Actinomycetes; order Streptosporangiales; family Streptosporangiaceae; genus JAWWPY01. The sequence continues at coordinate 15,051 of DASWFT010000161.1, read as the reverse complement.
GTACCACTACGGGAATGGCTGTCATGGGAGTGAACGCGTTCGTCGGCCTTGACCCGGACCAGGTGGGCGCGATGGGCGGCGATACGATCCGGGCCGCCGATTCGCTATTAACGACCTCTGGGAAGATCGACCAGATCCTAGGCACGGTCTCCAACGTCGCCCCGGCGCCTCAGGTGACCGGGACGCTGCGTGGGGTAGCCCGCGACCTGAACACCGCGGGCACGCGGGCACGCAACCAGGCGGACAGCTACCGGGAGGAGCTGAACCTCATCGAGCTGGTGTTCCCGCCAGCGCTGTTCGTCGATCCCGACAAGTCACTCTTCGGCGTCTCGAACTTCATCAACCCGACGTCCGACGAATTCGGCCAGATACCCATCGGTCTGTCGGGATTTCTGTTTTCGCACTACGGCCTGGGCCTGACCAGGCCGCTCTGGCTACCTGCCCCCGGCGCGCCATTGCCGACCATTAAGGTTCCCGCCCTGTTCGGCCCGGACGGCGAGGTGCTGCTGACCAAGGAGATACCGCTCCTTGAGCGGCAGTTCTCGCTGCAAACGCTCCGCGGCTTCCGCATGGATCCGGTCAGCGTCCCAGGATGGGCCGACGTGGCGTCCAAGGGGCTCTTCATGGTGGGCGCGACGCTCAGCATCTTCGGCGCGGCGGACAGCCAATGGCAGCAGGACGCCAAGGAATACCCGCATATGAGCACCCCGCAGCGGATCGGCAGCGCGGCCCTCACCGGTGTCATGGTGGGCGGCGGCACGGCCGTGGGCGGCTGGGCGGGTGCCGAGGTCGGTGCGGAGATCGGCGCTGCCGTCTGCATCGAGACCGGCCCCATCGCCCTGGCCTGCGGCGCCGCGGGCGCCCTGATAGGCGGTTTCATCGGGTCCAAACTCGGCGCCGACGTGGGTTCCGGTCTTGAGTCGGCGGGCAAGGCGGCCTGGCACGGGATCACGAAGGTTTTCTCGTGGCTGTAGCGTCGGCCGGCGTTGCCGCCCTCTTGTCATCCGGGGGGGCGTCAACCGGAGGGGCGGCGCTGGGCGGAGTCGCGACGATTGCGGTCGGGGTTCTCATCTCCTGGGTTGGCTACCTCACGTTCAGCGGACGCTGGACCCTGCTTGTCACGAGCCGCCAGTTCCCGCCGATGCCGTGGTACTTCGGTTTCCTCCCGGTGTTCGCGGGGCCGGCGTTCCTCGTCGGTGGCCTGGGCGAACTCCTCCTCGCCACCTCCCTGACCGCGGTGCGGTACATCGGCCTGGTCCTGTTCTTCACGGGGTGCGCCGGCCTGCTCGTCGGCATCGCGTTCGGGTTCCACCTGCCAAGGCGGCTGCGGCCGCGCTGGTACACGGAGCGAGCGCCGGCCGCGGCGTCCGGGCCGGGCGTGGCGTCCGGGCAGGGCGTGGCGTCCGGGCAGGCCGTGGCGTCCGGGCCGGGCGTGGTGTCCGGGCAGGCGGAGCGCCGGCAGTTGCGGCGGCAGGCCGAGCGGGGCATGAAGCTGAACCGGGAACTCGGCCAGGAAAGATCATCCGCCGCGCCGCCGCCGGACCGCCAGGTCAGGCTCGTCCACCACCTCGGCCTGTCCAACCCGAGGAGCAGCGAGGAGGAGGCCAGAGAGATCACCGGGGTGAGCAGGCCTCGGCTGCTCGTCAACGGCCGGATCAGCGGGCCACTGCCCTACGCCACCAAGGTCTCCGAGGTCCCCCGGAAAGGCGCCCTGTGGGTGGTGCCGGGCCGGATGCTCTTCGTGCAGTCGGCCGACGAGGATCGCCGGCTTGATGAGTCCTACTTCGTCGAGATACCGGCCGACAAGCTCTACGGGATGCGTCCGGGCAGGTCGGATCAGGGGCACGCGGCGCTCGAACTGGACGTGGACCGGGGGAAGCTCGCATTCGAGTTCGACGGCGACATTGAGTCTTTGCTGCGGGATGTGCGGGAGGTGCTCAACGCGTGACAGATGGCGCGCCGGCCGGCCGCGATGACGGGGAAACCGGACCGGCAGATGCCCATGGCCCGGCCGAGGGCTGGGAGTTCATCACCGACGAGGCCACCGGGGCGGGCATTCCCTGGCCCCCCCGGTGGCGCTGCCGTGATGACACGGCCGCGGTGATAGCGCTGGTGGACCGGTTCGTGCCGAGCGACGGGGCCTTCCGGCCGAACGTGAACGTGATCGTCGAGAAGCCCCACCCGATCCTGGCCGACCTGGACGTCTTCACCGTGCGCGCCATCCAGAACATGCAAGGCGGGATGACGGACATGCACCTGATCGACCTGGAGCCGGTGGAAATCGGCGGCCATCCCGGGCGGCACCTGACCTCCGCCTACCGCAGCGGCATGTACTCGCTCGCTCTGGAGCAGTGGTGGACGGTCATCGACGGCACCGCTACGACGCTGTCCGCAACCTGCGCGGTCGAGGACTACGCCCGGCTGGGGCAGATCTTCGATGTGGTAGCGGCGGGACTGATGCCGGCCACCGGCCGGCCCGCGCCGTGACCGGCGGGCCCGCGCAGCGGTACCTGCACATCGCCGAGGCGATGCGGGAGGGGCTGGCGCCCCAGCCCGCGCTGCGCCTGACGATGGAGGGCCTGCTCGTGCTGGCCGCCGCGGCGAGACACCCGGTGGCGCCCGATGAGCTGACCGACCAGGCCCGCGAGCAGCTGAGCATCCTGCACGCTCACGGCCTCATCGGCAACCTCGGGACGGCCACGCCGCAGGCCGCGCCGATGACCCGCGCGCTGACCGCGCCGAACGTCCGGCTGACGGTGGAGATCGGTACGTCGAAGGGGCGCGTGACATGGTCAGCCTGGCTGGGCCCGGAGCGGGCGGTGGTGGCGGTCCACGCCGACCCGGCCGAACACGACCTCGCGGTCTTCGTCGTGCCGCCGGGGTGGGCCCCGGTCATGGCCGTCCGCTGGCTGGGGGTTGGCCCGCGGCCCGAGGCGACACCCGGCAGCGTCGCCACCCTCCCCCTCGCGCGCCTACAGCAGCGGCTGGCCGGCCCGGCCACCCCCGTGCCCGCCGGCGCCTGCGCGGAAGTGCGGGCCATCTGGGATCAGGCGCTGGTGCTGTGGGGCATGAAGGCTGAGCCGGGCGGGTTCGGCATGCTGGTGCTCGACGCCGGCCGGGCTGGTTTCTGGCTGGACGCAGGTCACGGGGACGCAGTGGCCTTGGCGTCTCCCGCCCATGGCCATCCTGGCCCGGCGGGAGACGTCACCCTGCGCTCAGTGCCGCCGCGTGAGGTGTGGCGTCAGCTGATCCGCTGCGTCGTCGGGGCCGATGCCCACCGCCGCGGAGCCCTCCCCGGCGAACCGGGGCCAGGCTAGGGGTTTCGCACACCCTAGGGCGACGTCGGCTGGCTCGCCTGGCTGTCCAGCGTGGTCGCGTAACTCTCCAGCTCGGATGCACACCGGCCGATGGCACTCAGCGCGGTGCTGAGATCACCGTAGAACCGGTCCGCGGCCGGTCCCTTCCAGATGGAGCCAGCCGGGTAGGTGCGGGTGAGCGCCGACACCGGCTGGCCCAGGCCGCTGGCCAGCGTGCGGAGCTGCTGCGCGGCAGCCCGGATCTGCGCCGGATCGGCCATGACATCACCCCGTGCGTAGCCGCACGGCCGCTAGGCCGTGGCGGCCTGGATGTTGTTGGCGTACTTGGTGATGGCCTGGCTGCCGTCGTCCAGGGTCGTCGCCATCTTCTCGAACGCGGCGCGGCACTGCTGCCACTCGCTGCGGAACTTGTCCGCGCCGGGCCCGGACCAGATCGCCTGGCTGTTCGCGGTGGAGCTGTTCAGCGAGTTCGTGAGCTGCCGCAACTGGCCCGCCTGTGCGCTCCACTGCTTGGCCATCTGGTGCATCTCGTCGATTACGCCGCCACGCATTGCAGTCATCCGAAACCCTCCGTAGACATAGATGGACCATGCTGGCCTTCGCGCCAAGAACGTAGAGTATCGGTCGCGGCGATCGGCGCGGGTGCCATTAAATGTGATAACACTGATATCTTTCCCGAGACCGGCCAGCCAGCGCGCGAGCCATTCGGACCTGGGCATTGCCATACCTTCTCGTTATGCCGCCTACGGACGGTACGGTAGGACGATCGCGGCCTGGCATCGCGGGCGCCAGGCCGGCGCTAGCAGGGGTGACAAGGAGCCAGTCATGGCGTACGGCGACCTGATAGCCGAGGCGGTGAGAGGCGCGCAGGACGACATGTCCCTAGTCGACGCCGCCGCCCAGAAAATCCTGGGCGCCATCAGGTCCGCCGCCCCCTGGCTCGGCGACCAGACCTGGACCGGGCAGGCCGCCACTGCGTGGTGCGGCGACTGGGACTCGTTCTACCGGCAGGTGCAGAGCTTGCTGGCCAACCAGCTCCCGGGGGCCGAGGCTCAGGTCGTGAGCCAGGTGCGGACCCAGATGCAGCAGCTGGCCCGGCAGCATCACGGCGCGGTCACCCCGTCATGAGCGCGGCGCGGCTCAGGGCCAGGACGGCCGACCAGGGCAGGCACGAAGGTGAGTGATTACGCGGGCGTGGACCCGGACCGGGTCGCGAAGGCGGCGTCGGCGCTGGAGAACCTGCGGGACACGCTGGCGGCGCAGGTCCCGACGATCGTGAACACCATGGGCACGTACGGCTCTCCGGTGAGCCTGGCGATCCTGCGGCAGGCCCAGGCCCGCTCCGTGATCGACGCGGCCGACATGCGGGCCCGTAGCCAGCTGGCGTACAAGCTCGCCGCGCTGGACAACCAGATGATGGTATGCCCGCCCGGCGGCCTGGTGACCATCCCGTGGGACGGCCCGACGGTGGACGCCGCGGCGGCCCAGGCGGACGCCCAGCTGCTCACGCAGGCCGAGAGCAATCCCAAGGACCCGCAGTCGAAGGCCGACATCCAGGCTGTCGCGCTGGACCTCCAGGACCACCTGTCCGACCCCGCCTACCTGACCGCCTTCTATAACCAGGCGGCCCCGCAGGTGGCGAAGCTGGCCTCCACGCTGCACTCCATGGACGCCGGCGCCGTCCCGGCGAACTACAACACCCGTTTCGCCGTGCTGACCCCGGCCGACGAGAAGATCCTGGCCACGTTCGGCGCCGGGCTCGCCGCGGCGGACAAGGCCGGGCTGTCACCTCAGGCCGTGCAGCAGATCGTGAATGCCCCCGACCTGTGGTCAGCGTCGATGCTGATCAAGTTCGGCCCGCCTGGCTCGGCATATGCGACCCAGGAGGGCAGCGGAGCCCAGGTGCAGCCGAGCCTGCTGGCCCAGCTGACCGAGAACGTCTTCCAGGCCCAGCAGGCCGGCCAGATCCAGCTGCCGCTCGGCGGGTGGCACGTCGGGATGGAGGACGCCAACCAGATCCAGGATGCCCTGGCCGCCTTCGACCCGCTCAGCGCCATGCTCCAGCGCGACGCCGAGAACAAGAACGCGGCCGGGCAGGTCCTCGGCGGCAGGGATGGCAACGCCATCGCGAACATGCTGCTCAACAACCCGTACACCAAGTACACCTACAGCAACGAGACCAACCCGCCCGGCTCGGGCAAGTTCCCGCCCACCTTCACCGGTTACGGGCCAACCCAGAAGCTCGACGGGATGGAACTCATCTACCTGAACTATCTGCCCGACCAGACGGTCGCGAACTTCCTCGAGGCGGCGACGTCCGCTGGGCGCGGGACCGGGAACGCGGGCGACCCGATCAACCCCTACCGGCTGTCCGCCCAGGCCGCGATGAACATCATCGACAACACCCCGGCGCCTTACAGCGAGAACGGCCAGCCCCGGCCTTCCTTCTCCCCGGCCGTCCAGAAGGCGCTGGACGGCACTTTCCTGCGCTATCTCCCCGATATCGCGGCCTCCTCCGGATATGGCGGCACCGGATCGTTCGCGATCCAGGACGGCAACCAGCAAAACGGCCCGTGGGTGATAAAGATCGCCAATGGCCAGCTCTCGTCGTTCCTCATGCAGCTCAGCGCCGACCCGTCGAACTACGGGTACATCAAGGGCGCCGTGGCCAGCAAGATGGGCGTGGCCCTGGGCCTGCAGCTCAACGGGTACACCGGCCCCACCCAGGCCGACCCGTTCAAGGATCTCGCTTCGCTGTACGGCAGGCTGGTGACGGAGGAAGGGAACCTGCACTTCGACGCCGGGCAGCAGCAAGACGCCGAGAACGCGGAGCTGAACTCGATGATCTCGTTCGGCGAGAGCTTCATCGGCTCCGTCCCCGTTGTCGGCCCCACCGCCAGCAAGGTGCTGAGCTACGACCAGCAGCTCGCCGCGCTCGGCTTCCCGCAGATCCCCCAGTTCAGCACCAACAACGGGGCCGGCGCCCTGCAGCAGGCCCGGCAGAACTTCTCCGACGCCCAGCTCAAGGCCATGATCCCGCTGGTCCAGGGGCTGGTCCAGCAGGGGATCATCACACCGCAGCCGTCCTGGTACCACAATGGGCAGATCATCCCGAACAACCAGTTCTGGCAGTGGTGGAGTGACAACGACGGGATGCCTATCCAGGACAAGAGCCTGGGCGCCGGCCAGAGCAAGCATCTCGACGAGTGGTACCAGGAAACCTACACATGGATGAAGCTGCAGAATGACGCGTTCGGCAAGACTCAGTGAGGTGGTCGGATGCCCGCGCGACCGCAGCTAGTGCCGGCGCGGCCGCGGCTGGCGCCCGCGCGGCCGTGGCTGGTGCCCGTGCGGCGGAGGCTGGCCGCAGTGCTCGCGCGGCCGCGGCTGGCGCCCCTGCGGCTGCGGCTGCCCGGGCGGCTGCGGCTGGCGGCGGTGCTCGCGGCCGGTGCCGCGGGGCTCCTGCTGACCGCGTCCTGCGCATCGTCCAATGCGCCGGGCGCCACACCCAGCGCCACCCCGAGCGCCACTTCCACGGGCAGCGGGGTGGCGGGCAACGGCGGGACGGCGCAGCAGCTCAGGGCGTTCGAGCCCGCCCTCGTGCAATGCTTCGCCAGCCACGGGCTGATCCCGAAGAGCGCTCTGGCGGGTCAGTCCTGGTACCACGCCGGCCGGGTGACGGCCGACAACAGCTTCTACATCTGGTGGACCGAGAACGACGCAATCAAAGCGGGCGGTAAGGAACTCGTCGAGTGGCTGTCCGGTGCGATCAACAACGGCAGTTGGCCCGCGATCTGCGGACCGATGCCCTCCCCTGCGAGCTCGTGACCGCTTTCCACCGATTTGCCGCCCACTCTGAGTGAAACCCTGGTTCCGGCGGGAGCTGTCCGTCGGGATATATCACCCTGATTTCGTCCTGACGAACGACCGCTCCCGGTTGGGCCGTCATTGGTAGAATTCCCGCCGGTGATGGTGGCCGATGACGCGGAGGGCGGCGTATGCGGCGAGAACGACCAGGACGCGGGCGACGCGCGCTCAGCGCCGCCGTGCTGACCGTCGCGGGAACCTTAGCAGTCGCGTGCGGCTCGGCATCCCCTGGAACCTTCCACCCAGGAGGCGTGGCCGCCACCGGGGCCGTCGGGGCCGGGGTCACGGATTCTGCGCCGCCCGGGTGGCCGGCCGCTCAGCATCTGGCCTGGCCCCCGTTCGGCACGGACGTCCATGTCGTCATGCCCGTGTGGCTCCCGGCTGACTCACGCCAGGTCCCAGCGGTGATCACGGTCAAGGACTTCCTGCTCGCCTTCCTGTACGCGGAGTACCGGGGAAACCAGGACGACCGCTGGACCGGTTACGTCTCCGGGAGCCTGCTCCCCTCGCTCAAGTCGACTCTCGCGGCGCCGGACGTGACCACCGAGTCCTTCACGGGCACCATAGGTTTTTCGCACATGAGAGCGTTCCCCGACCCGACCACCCCGGGAAACCTCGACGTGGCCGAGTGTTTCGACAATTCACATTCGAATAACACGGACCTCGTAACCGGGAAGGTCATTTCTGCTCAGCCACCGCCCAGCCAGCGGTACTACCGCAATACAGATGTACTAGCCCAAGGCCGCAATGGCCAATGGCGCGTGGTCTCGGTTTATCCGGTTGTGTACTATCCGCAGGCGAAGGAGTGCAAGCCATGATACGGCGGGTCGCTATCGCAGGCGTGATCATTGCCGGGCTGCTGGCGCCGCTGGCCGCAGCCGGGCCAGCCAGTGCGGGTTCCGGCGTCGGATGCAACGGCAACGACTGCTCGATCCTGCTGAGCAGCCTGATCACGCTGAAGGGCGACGTGGGCGCCGGCTCCGCGCAGGTACCCGTCTCGGTGGCCCCGCCGCCGTGCCTGTGGCAGCCGATCGGGGACGCGACCACCGGCAGCCAGTACATCATCCAGCAATTCGGCACCGCCGGCCCGGGCACTCCCTATGGCGTCTTCCAGTCCGTGCAGCAGGCGCAGGCTCTGCTCAAGGCCGGGGGCGTGCCGGCCGGAACCTGGTACCAGTTGCCGGTCAACCCGGCCGCATCCCCGGCGGGGCAGAAGGCATGCCTGCAACTCCCCCTGTTCTACTTCGTGCAGCCGGGGCAGGCGTTGCCCGCCCTGCCGGTCCCAGACGTGACACTGGCCGACTACGCCTACAACCACATGACGATTCCGGCGCCCACGCTGAAGACCAACCCCGCGAACAAGGGCTACGTCAACCTGGCCACCTACGTCTGGGGGGCATGGGCCCCCAGCGGCACGACGGGCCGGATGGACGCGTACAAGATCACGGCGACGCTCGGCGCGCAAGTGGTAACCGTGTGGGCTCAGCTCGCCGCGACAAATTCTTTCACCGTCAACGCGACCGGGCCGGGTACTCCGAACTCGTCCGGCTGCGGCGCTAACGGCTCGCGGTACCCGGTCGGCAGGGTCCCGGCCGGTTCCGGGGTGGCCACGCCGCCGGACTGCGGCGTGCTCTGGCGGGGCCCGACCACCGCGGCCGGCGTCAGTGCGACGGTCACGTGGACAGTCACCTGGGGAGCCGGCGACCTCAACGGCCCGGGCCCGAACGCTCTCCCGGCGATCACGCTGACCGGGCCGAACCCGCCGCTTCAGTTCCCGGTCTTGGAGATCCAGAGCATCAACGGCGGCTGACGACGCGGCGCACAGTGATGCCATGAACCACAGTGATGCCATGAACACAGTGATGCCATGAACCACAGTGGTGCCATGAACGCAGTCTTGATCACGGCCCTTGCCCTGGCGGGCCTCCGCAAGGTCGAGCTCGCCGTCCGGCACCAGGTCACCCACCTGCGCATGCCCGACTTCCGGCCCACCGCCGGCCGGTCTTCCGGCACCGGGAACGGGCCATGAACCCGCTCCTGGTGGCATCCCTGGCGATGGCCGGCCTGGTGGTCGGCTACGGGCAGCGTGCTGTCATCGTCCGGCACGCCTTCCCCGCGGGCGAGCCGCCCCGCTGGTGCTGCCCGGCCTGCGCGCAGCAGCTGCCATCGGCCCGCCAGATGGCGCGTGCCCTGCTGGGCCGGTGCCCCGCGTGCGGTCAGCGCACCGGGCCGCCCCGGCTAACGGTCGAGGTCACCGCGGCGCTCCTGCTCGGCGCGCTCGCCGCGCGGGTCCATCCTGGCCTGGTGCTGGCCGCGGCATGCTGGCTCGCGCTGTGCGCGGTCCCGCTGGCGTTCATCGACGCCGCGGTCCGGCGGCTGCCCGACCTGCTCACTGGCCCGGCATTCGCCGGCACCGCGCTGCTCCTGCTCGCGGCGGCCGCGGCCGGCGGGCACTGGCACGCCCTGGCCCGGGCCGCCTTGGGCGGTATCGCGCTGGCCGGCTTTTACCTGGCGCTCGCGCTGATCAGCCCGTCCGGGATGGGCATGGGTGACGTCAAGGCCGCGGCGGGCCTGGGAACCATGCTGGCCTGGCGAAGCTGGACCGCCCTCATCGCCGGCGGCTTCGCCGGCTTCCTGTTCGCCGCGGCCTACGGCATCGCCCTGCTGATCTCGGGACGGGCTACCAGGAAGCAGCAGATCCCCTTCGGCCCGTTCATGATCACCGGGGCGTTCCTGGTGATTCTCGCCTGGCACTCATAGGTCTTTCAGCTTCCGCGGCGCACGCGGCGGCATGCAGGTGCGCCGTGGCGATGGGTCAGTTTCCGCCATCGCGGGCAGGCTGCGCGGGCGCGGAGAGGTCAAGGCTGGCGGGGATGGCCTTGACCGCGTCCTGATGGCGTTCGAGAAGCGCCTTCCGGCCCCCCCGCCCGCCTTGGTAGATCCAGGGGCGGCCAGCGAGGCTGAAGGCGGTCATGGCGAGTTCGGCCAGGACAGGCAGCCGGAGGTCCTCGGGGTCCAGCCGGAGCTTGCCCGCGAGGCAGGCGACCACCTGACCCTTGATCCCGCTGCGGTAGTGCTCGACGTATCTGAGCAGGGCTGACTCGCGCGCCACCAGGAGGCGGGTGGCGACGAAGCGTTCGTCCCAGCCGGGATCCAGCCCGGCAACGGCCGCGGCCAGCGTCTGGTGCAGCTCGCCGAGGACGGGGCCGGAGAGGTCGCGGTCGGCCAGCGCGGCCAGGTAGGCCGTCCACAGCTCCGTCTCGGCTTCGATCGCCGCAGCCTCCTTGGCCGGGAAGAAGCGGAAAAAGGTGCTCTTGGACACCTCGGCTTCCTCGGCCAGTTCCTCCAGCGTGGTCGCGTCGAAGCCGTTTTCGGTGAACATGCGCAGCGCCGCGTCGGCCAGCGCGCGGCGGGTCCGCAGCTTCTTCCGCTCGCGCAGCGGCAGGGACCGGTCGCGGGCCTGCTGGGTAGTCATGCCCGGCATCCTACCCGGTGACGGAACTCAGGGACTAAATACACTCAGCTTTTTTTCATACTTGACTTTAAATAAGACTGAGTGTCAATATACGGAGAGGACGGCAGCGCCGCGACGCCCGGCGCAGGCCGGGCGGGGGCCTGCCCGTCGCATCCACGCACGCCCGGATCGAGGAGGAAACCATGGAGTCCAGGCTCGACATGAGCATGATGTTCGCGATGCACGACGCGCTGCGCCGGGAGCTGGTGCAGGTCGCGCGGACCGCGGCCCTGCGGGACGACAATCCAGGCAAGCTGCTGGCGGCCGCGCTGGGGTGGGAGCTGTTCCAGCGGTTCCTGCTGGTCCACCACCAGTCCGAAGACGACACCCTGTGGCCGGCGCTGCGCGCCCGCGTGGCCGGGCAGCCCGACCGGGTTGCGCTGGCGGACGCGCTGGAGGCCGAGCATGCCGTGATCGAGCCGTTGCTGAAGGCGATCGACGCGGCCACGGCCGACCCGGCCTACGGCTACCAGCGGCTCGGCGACATCACCGACGAGCTCGTGACCAAGCTGACCGCGCACCTGAGCCATGAGGAGTCCGACGGGCTGCCGCTGATCGACGCCTCGCTGACGCCGCAGGAGTGGGCGCATTTCGCCCAGGTCCACACCGACCGGATCCGCGCCGACGCGCCGGTGTACATGCCCTGGCTGCTCAACCAGGCCAGCCCGCAGACCCGCGACGCGGTCCTCGGCAAGTTCCCCCCGCCCCTGCTGACCGCCTTCCGCGAGCAGTGGGGACCCAGCTACGCCGCTATGACCATCTGGCCCTCCGCCGGCGAGCCGGCCGCCTGACACGCCCGGAAGGACTCAAGGAGAAACGCCATGTCACTCCACGACGCAACACAAAACGCCGCCCCGGCCGCGGCGGCACCCGCCGGTACCGGCCGCAACCTCGGCCTCGCGCTGTTGGTCATCGCCGCCGCGCAGCTCATGCTGGTACTCGACGACACCATCGTCAACGTCGCCCTGCCCAGCATGCAAGGCTCGCTCCACATCGCGACGCCGCACCTGAACTGGGTGGCCAGCTTCTACGCGCTCGCGTTCGGCGGGCTGCTGCTCGCCGGCGGCCGGGCCGGCGACCTGTTCGGCCGCCTGCGGATGTTCCGCGCCGGGATCATCGTGTTCGCCCTGGCCTCGATGGCCGGCGGATTCGCCCCCGACGCCACCGCGCTGCTCGCCGCCCGCATCGTGCAGGGATGCGGCGCCGCCCTGGCCGCGCCCGCCGCGCTGTCCCTGCTGGCCACCACCTTCCCCGCCGGGCCAGCCCGGACCAAGGCCCTCGGCGTCTACGGCGCCATGGCCGGGCTCGGCTCGGTGCTCGGCCTGCTGCTCGGCGGCGCGCTGACCACCTACCTGAGCTGGCGCTGGGTGCTGTTCATCAACGCCCCCATCGCTGTCGCCGTGCTGGCCGGCACCGGCGTCCTCGTCGCCGGCGACACCGAGCACGGCCGGCTCGACGTGCCCGGCGCGGCCACCGCCACCCTGGGCATCGGCTCGCTCATCTACGCCCTCACCCGCGGCGCCACCAACGGCTGGACCGACCACGGCACCCTCGCCTCCTTGGCCGCCGCGGCCGTGCTGCTGCTGGCCTTCCTGGTCATCGAGCGTGCCAGCCGGACGCCGATGCTGCCGCCCCACGTCGTACGCGACCGCAACCGCAGCGGCGCCAACACCGTGCTGCTGCTGCTTGGCACGGGCATGCTCGCCATGTTCTATCTCCTCACCCTCTACATGCAGATCGTGCGGGGCTACTCGCCGATCCACACCGGCCTGGCCTACCTGCCGTTCGTGGTCGGCGTCGGCCTGGCCTCCGGCGGGCTCGGGCCGCGTCTGCTGGCCGCGCTGCCCGCCCGGGCCGTCATCGCCGCCGGGATGACCCTCTTCGCCGGCGGCCTGGCCTGGTACGTGGCGACGCTGACCCCCACGTCGGACTACTACCTGATGGTCCCGGCCATGCTGGCCGGCGGGGCCGGTGCCGGGCTGACCTTCGTCGGCTGCACCGTGACCGGGATGCGCCAGGTCGCCCCGCGCGACACCGGCATCGCCGCAGGCCTGCTCAACACCAGCCTGCAGGTCGGCAGCGCGCTCGGCCTGGCCGCGCTGGCCGCCATCGCCTCCATCGTGACCAGAAACCACCTGCCCGGACACGCCATGGCCACGGCGCTGACCGACGGCTACGTCGCCGGCCTGCTCGCCGGCGCCATCATCGTCGCCGCCGGCGCCCTCGTCGCACTATTCACGATCAATGCCCGCCTCAGCGCCGCCGAGGCGGCCGGCCACTGAGCCACAGCCGGTCCTGCCACCCACAGGCTGGCACCGGGCACGAACGGGTGGCGGGCGGGCCGTCCCGCCCGCCACCCGGGCCGGAGTGAACAGGCCAACAGGCACATCAGGATCCCCTCCTATAGGAGTAGGAGCAACCCGAACGACACGCCCGGGATCGCCCACAACGACACGGCGGCTTGCCGGGGCGAGGGCTATGCGACCGTCCGCGGAAGCCGGATCGTGAGGATCGCGCCGCGTGGGGGTGCGTTTGCCGCGTCGATCGTGCCGCCTTGGTTTCGGAGCAGGCGGGCTGCGATGGTGAGTCCGAGGCCTGCTCCGTCGATGCGGCTGTTGCTGGCGGCGCGGGCTGTCAGCTCGAACAGGTGGGGAAGGAGGTCGGGCGCGATGCCGGGACCGTCGTCGATGACGCGGACGAAGGCATGGCCGGCATCTTCGCCGCAGGCGACGTCAACTGTGCCTCCGCGCGGCGTGTGACGCAACGCGTTGTCGAGGACGTTGGCGAGTGCGCGTTCGAAGCCGTCGCGGTCGATCGTCACCGAGGGGCGGGTGTGAGCCGTCACTTGGAGCCTGACTCCACGCTCGTCGGCGGCGAGCTCGAACGCGGCGGTCGCGTCGGTGACCGTCTCTGCGAGGTCTGTGGTTTGCCACCGGGGTCGCTCGTCGATGTCCGCCCGCGCGTAGTCGAACAGGCCGGTGACGAGCCGATCGATCTGCTGGGCCTTCGCCCGCGCCCGGTCGAGCCGCTCACCGGGGTCGCCGATGCCTGTTGCGATTGCGTCGAGGTAGCCGCGCAGCGAGAAGAGCGGGGTGCGGAGGTCGTGGGCGATGGAGCTGACGAGGAGGCGTCGCTCGGCCTCGAGTCGCGCGTCGTGCTCGGCTGTCTGCGCGAGCCGGGCGGCCATGCCTGCGACGGCTGTGGCGACGTTCTCGACTTCCCGGATCGGTGAGGTGGCGCGGGTCTCGAACGGGTCGCCGCCGGCGATCGCGTCGACCTGGGTGTTCAGGCGGCGAAGCGGGGCGACGAGCCAGCGGCTTGCCGCCCAGATCAGCAGCATCGCACCGGCGAGCAGGGAGGCAAGCCCTGACGCGAGCGCGACGAGCACCGGGCGCGTGCGATCGAGCGAGGGAGCGTAAAGATCGAGCGTGAGGGTTTTTCCCGACCCTCGGGCGAGCGGGAACAGGTAGGTCGCGGTCGGCTGGGCGGCGCTCGGGCTCGATGGGGTCGTGGCGGCGGGGGTCGATCGACGCGGAGCCGGCGTCGTCGCGGCGACGAGGTCGCTGCTCACGTAGACGACGCGCTTGCCCCCCAGCCAGACCATCGTGAGCTGTGCGCGCAGCCCGAGCGTGGTGAGCTTTCGGGTCACGGCCTGCTGCCACCGCGTCGTCTCGGCCTGTGTCGCGTGGTGGTTGACATAGGCCGCCGCGGCGGCGAGTCGGTGGGCCCGGTCGCTGCGCTGGTTGCGGGCTTCGACGAGGTAGCCAACGGCCGTCGCCCCGGCGGTGAGCAGGACCAGCGCGAGCACGGAGACGGCGAGAGCGACGCGAAGCGAGGCGCGGAGACGTCTCATCCGGCGACATTGTGCGCGAGACCGCCGTCGAACCGGTAGCCGGCACCCCAGACGGTGACGATGTAGCGGGGATCGGCCGGGTCGTCCCCGATCTTCTCGCGCACCCGGCTGATGTAGACCGAGACGGCGCTGCGGTCGCCGTAGCTTCCCCACACGAGCTTGAACAGATGCTCGCGGCTGAACACCTGCCGCGGATGCTGGACGAACACCCGGAGCAATTCGAACTCGCGGGCGGTCATCCGCACCAGCCTGCCGGCGACGTGCACCTCGTACGCGGCGAGATCAACCTCGAGGCTGCCGAAGCGAAGCCGCCCCAGGCCGCGACCCGCGCTCGAGCGGCGCAAGACCGCCTTGACGCGGGCGACGACCTCCGCTGGGGTCACCGACTTGACGATGTAGTCGTCGGCACCGAGCCCGAGGCCGCGCAGCTTGTCGGCGTCGCCGCCGCGGGCGCTCAGGAACAGGACCGGGACGTCGGAGGCGGAGCGGATGTCCCGGCA
>DASWFT010000160.1:0-12942 GCA_036394075.1 Streptosporangiaceae bacterium | reverse complement strand
GCTGCAGAAGATTGAGGGAATCTCCAAGCCCGCCCTCGGCCAGGCGAACTTCAGCTTCTTCTTCACGCACAAGGTTTCTAAGAGCGTTGGCCCCTGGCCGTGTTGGTACGCCAGCACCTTCTACGCCGCAGGCCACGCGTCCGCCACTGTCGACCTCAATCCAGGCCCTGCCTGGTGGAGACCGGCTTCGGGCCACTACCGGCTGCAGGTCCTCAGCCGCCCTCTGGCAGGCAAGCCTGGTCACGTGAGAGTCATAATGACCCTGCCGGCGCCACAGCTTCCGCAGTCGGTTCACGACGTTACAATCGACAATATCCCGTCAAAACCGATAGACTCGCAGCATAGCTGGACGTACCCAGGGTTCGCCTGTGGCATGGTGCTGCGTCCTCAGTTTTCGGAGTCAGTGCTCTATTCCCAGGCCCAGCACATCGCGTTTTATAGATCTACTCACGTCCAGCAAGTCACGCGGCCGCTGGTCAGGACAGCCGAGACCGAGGCGACACGGACTATCCGGGACAACTTCGTTCAACCGACAGTAAACGCGTTTGGCTATCTATTGGATAGCTTCACCATTCGCTGGGCGCCCGCGCAAGCAACGGCACGGTAGTTAAAGGCCCGGCGCCGCCCACTGGGAGTGCCCGGCCAGCTACTCCTGGACACAGACCGGAGACTGGGCGACTCTGGAACACAGAGACGCGACGGCCTGACGCCCGCTGCACCCGCTGATGCCCTGGAGGGAGCCGCCGCCGCCCCCGGGGGCAAGCAGGCTGCTGATCGGCGTTCATCGGGCACGTCGCTGGAATTCACCTGGCGGGAGACCAGGAGACGTCTGCCATCCGTAGCGTGGCGCAGCAAGCCCAGTACTGGCCGCACCTATGTCTGCGTCCGCTGGGTCCTGGGAAACGGAGGCGAGGAACGGATGCGCACTCGACCGAAAGAATGGCTGAGAGTCGCGACCAAGGGCGCGATGCGCCTGCCGCGGCGCACGCTGGCCATTGGCAGCGTGACCAGCCTGGTTGTACTCATCGGCGGTGTCAGTGCCGGGGCGGCCAGTGGATTCTTCGACGGTGAGTTCGGCAACCAGCAAACCGGGCAGAACACCGCGAACGGGATCCTGCTGCCGTCGAATCAGTGGGTCAAGCCGATAGGCACCCGCACGCTGGTTACCAACGGCCGGCTCCCGTCCAGCACGCTGAGCCCGGACGGGACCACGATGGCGGCCATGACGTGGCAAAACTTCACCGGCTTCCTGTCGCTCATCAACGTCACCACAGGCCAGATCGTCCAGCAGGTGGGCACGGGAAGCAGCTCCGACCCGATCGTCGGAGATGGCTCGGTCGCCGCGGACGGACCCTTCTACTCCCCGGACGGCAAGAGCCTGTGGGTCCCGCAGTCCGCTGACCTGCTGCGCTTCTCCGTCCAGGCCAATGGCCTGGTGAACACCACGCCGCTGGTGATTCCGCTGACTGGTCCGAACGGCCCGGCGCTGCCCTCCGGCATGGCCTTCTCACCGGACGGGTCGAAGGCGTGCGTGGCCCTCAACGGCAGCAACACCCTCGGGGTCCTCGACACGGCCACCAATGCGCTGGTCAGCCAGATCCCGGTCGGCAACGCCCCCCGGCAGGTCGTCCTGGTTGGCGATCAGGCCTTCGTCTCCAACGAGGGTGGCCGGCCGGCCAAGCCAGGCGACTTCACCAACCTCTCCGACGGCACGCCGATCGTGTCGAACAACTCCACCGGGGCGGCCAGCACCGGAACGGTCTCCGTCGTCGATCTGAGCAGCGGCCAGCAGACCGGCACCATCCCCGTCGGCCTGGAGCCCACCGCCATGTACCTGCACGGCAGGGCGCTCTTGGTGGCCAACTCCAACGACGACAGCGTGTCGGTCATCGACACGGCGGCCAAGCACGTCACGCAGACCTTCAACGTCAATCCGCTGCCCGGCTCCACGGTGGGCAGCTACCCGAACGCGATCACCATGCCGGATGCTGAGCACATCTTGGTCAGCACCGGCCGGGACAACGCGATCGCCGTCTTCCGCTACAACGGCCCGGTCTCACCAGTGCAGTACCAGGGTCTCCTGCCGACCGACTGGTACCCGGTCAACGTCGCCATGGACGCCAAGCTGGGCAAGATCGTGGTGACCAACGACAAGGGCATCGGAGCACGGGGCCCGGAGAGCACGATCGCCAAGGGTCCCGGCACCAATCCGGCGACCGGGCACAACACCTATGACGACACGGGTTCGCTGACGACCTTTGCCCTGCCCGGCCAGGAGGACCTCGGCAAGTACACCCATCAGGTCTTCGTCGACAACGACTGGGAGCACCTGCTCGCGTCGCGCTCCTCGCCCAGCACCGCCGGGGCCACCGCTGCCGTACCGGCACGACTCGGGGAGCCCTCACCGATCAAGCACGTGTTCCTGATCGTGAAGGAAAACCGCACCTACGACCAGGTGTTCGGGGACGTCGCCAAGGGCAATGGCGCCCCGTCCCTGACGCAGTTCGGCGGGACTGTCACGCCTAACCAGCACGCCCTGGCCAACAGCTTCGGGCTGTTCGACAACTTCTACGACGAGGGCACGCTGTCGGCGGATGGCCACAACTGGCTGATGCAGGCGGACGCCAACGACTACATCGAGAAGGAGTTCGGCGCGTTCTTCCGGAGCTACCCGGCTCAGGGCGGCGACGCCCTCGCCTACCAGCGGAACGGATTCCTCTGGAACGCGGCGGAGCGCGCCGGCCAGACGGCGGCCGCGTTCGGCGAGTACAACAACTTCTTCAACGTGCCGGCCACCGGCTACCCCACCTGGCAGCAGTGGTACCAGGACTCCCAGATCCTGGAGGGCAAGGCCAGCGGCCCGCTGCCGGTTCCGCTGGACAAGTACTCCACCTATGCCGACATCCCCTCACTCAACGCGATCGACAACCACCAGTACCCGAGGTTCGACCTCAATGTCCCGGACCAGTACCGCACCGACATCTGGCTCCGGTCGTTCCAGCAGAGCGAGAAGACCGGCAATCTCGCCAACCTCAACCTGATGTGGATGCCCGACGACCACACCTCCGGCGTGGGCAGCGGCGACCCCAACCCGATCGCCCAGGTCGCCGACAATGACCTGGCCGTCGGGCGCATCGTGGACGCCATTTCACACAGCAAGTTCTGGAAGTCCTCGGCGATCTTCGTGGTCGAGGACGACCCGCAGAACGGCGTCGACCACGTGGACGGGCACCGGAGCACGGCGCTGGTGATCAGCCCGTACGCCAAGCGCGGTGTGGTCCTCGACAACTACTACACCCAGCTCAACATGGTGAAGACGATCGAGCAGATCCTCGGCATCCAGCCGATGAACCAGGAGGACAGGGCGGCCGAGCCGATGTTCAGCGCCTTCTCCAACCACCCCAATTTCACCCCCTACAACGCGCTGCCCAACCAGATCCCGCTGACCGCAGGCTTGGCCGGGGTGACCGCGGGGACGCCAGCGCAGGCGGTCAGGTCCGCCACCGTTGGCTCGGCCAAGACAGTGATCCCGGCCGCGATGATGGCCATTTACCAGCAGTGGGCCGCGTGGAGCACGCATCAGCACTTCGGCGGGGCCAAGCCCAATGAGGACCAGGCGAACCCGGCCATGCTCAACCGGCTCGACTGGTACTCCGCCACCGGCTGGGTGCGGCCGTACCCGGGCGACACAAAGATCCTGGCGCCGGGCCAGGTGCCGGGACGGAACCTGCCCGCCGACTACATCGGCGGCTGACCGCACCACCGCAGGCGCGCCTGACGCGGCACCCTCGGGGTCCGCGTCAGGCGCGTTATGCCGTGGCCGCCTTCCGGGGGGCCGCTCCCACCGAAAGTCCGGTCAGCCACGCCTTTCAGCGATCGTGACGTCACCAGCAGCCCAGTGCGTGGCCGGCACCTCCCGGACGATGACCCGCACATTCTCCGGCGGCGCGGCGACAGCGCGGATGACCGCCTCGTGCAGTTCGTGGATCAGCGACCGGATCTGCTCCGGCGTCCGGCCCTCGGCCAGGGTCACCTCGACGAGCGGCACCTCAGCCTCCGGACAGAAAGATCGAACCGAGATGGGTGAAGTGCGCGGCCAGCGCCGATCCCGGCGTCACGAAGACGGCATCGGTCATGCCACCGGTGAGGACGATCCAGCCGGGTTCGATCGCGAGCCCGCGCCGCCCCAGGTCATTGGCCGCGAGCGCGAGCGCCTCGGCCGGGTGGCCCTGCACGGCGGCGCCGGTGGCTGAGTCGACGATCTGCCCGTCGGCCTCGACGAGGCATGCTTCAAGCGTGAGGTCGAGTTCCGCTGGGGAGCGGGCGACCGGGCCGGTCACGAAGAACCCGGACGACGCGTTGTCCGCGACCACGTCCGGGAGCGTGAACGTGAAATCGCGGTAACGGCTGTCAATGATCTCGATCCCGGCACACACCGCCGCCACCGCCGCGAGTGCCGTGGCCGCCGTGACACCCGGACCAGTCAGCCTGTCTCGCATCACGAACACGATCTCTGGCTCGGCCCGCGGGTGGATCAGCCTGTCCTGCGGCACCGGATCGCCGGCCGGGAGCACCATCGCGTCGGTGAGCCAGGCGGTCAGTGGCGACGCTATGTTCATCCGTTGCTGTTTGGCCCGCGACGTGAGGCCGAGCTTCACGCCGATCAGCCGCTCCCCCCGATCGAGTCGGCGTCGCAGCGTCTCGTCCTGCACGGCATACGCCGTCTCAAGATCCAGTTCGGGCCATTCGTCGGTGATCGGGCCGCGGTCGGTGCGTGACTCCTCGGCCTCAAGCAGCACACTCGCCGCTCGGTCACAATCCCAGGTGCTCATCAGCGTCCTTAGTCCTCGGTGAAGCGCGCGGTCACGCTGCCCAGCCCGGCAAACGTGGCGGTGATGCAGTCCCCCGCCGAAACCGGGATAGAAGCGGTGATGGAGCCGGGCAGGATCACGTGTCCGGCTTCGAGCACGACTCCTTGCGCGCCGACCGTGTTCGCCAGCCAGACCAGCGACGTCAGCGGCGAGCCGAGCACCGCGCCACCCGCGCCGGTGCAGGCCAGCGCACCGTTCCGGTGCAGATTGCAGCCACCAAGCCGCAAGTCCACCGCGGACAGCGAGGTCGGGGTGCTGCCCAGCACCACTCCACCTGACGACGCGTTGTCCGCGATGGTGTCCAGCAGCCCAATCCTCCAGTCCCGGATCCGCGAGTCAATGAGCTCCAATGCGGGCAGGACGAAGTCGATCGCGGCGATCGCCTCGGCGACCGTGACGCCCGGGCCCTGCAGCGGCCGTTTCAGCACCAGCGCGACCTCCGGCTCCACCCGCGGCTGCAGGAATCGCGACACCGGTATCGGCTGATGTTCCAGCCAGAACATGTCATCGAGAAGATGACCGTAGTCGGGCTGGCCGACACCCATCTGGCGCTGCATCGCCGCTGACGTCAGCCCCACCTTGTGCCCCTTGATCCGCGCCCCGGACGCTACCCTCCGGCGGATCTGCAGCAACTGGATCTCATACGCGTCGCCCAGCATCAGCCCGTGGTACTTCTCCATCAACGGCTCAATCGGGACCCGTGTCTCATACGCGGAAGACAGCAGGTCTGCCGCCTCCGCCTGCGCGACGACGTCCACGGCCCACACCACCTCATCTGCTGAGCGGGAAGTTACCGGCGCCAGGCGGCCGGCGGGCACAGCGGCCAGCGATGGTCAGGTCCCGGCGTCGCGGCTTTCAGCAAAGTATGTGTATGCAGTTTTGCTGTCAAGAGCCGTTGCGCATCTCTGGCTAACTGCATACAGTTTTGGGTAGATCCTCCCCTGGCCTGCCAACGACGGGAGCACGTCATGAGCCGCGACGTAGCGACGGTTTTCGCCGACATCGACGCCTTCGACCCCGACAAGTTCGTCGCCCACCTCACCCCGGACGCGAAGTTCCGCTTCGCCAACGCCGATCCGGTCACCGGCCGCGAGGCCGTCAAGGAAGCGGTCGCCGGGTTCTTCTCCAGCATCGACGGCCTGACCCACCACATCAGGAACGTGTGGGAGTTCGGGGACACGGTCGTCGCGCAGATCGACGTCGAGTATCTGCGCAAGGACGGCAAGACCGTGACGCTCCCCAACGCGGACATCCTGATCTACCAGGGCGACCTGGTCCGCGACTGGCAGATCTACATCGATGTCGCCCCGGTCTACGCCTGAGCCGACCCGATGATCACGCTCACCGACATCGCCTATGTCCGCTCCGGCGTTGCCGACCTTGACGCGGCGGTCCGGTTCGCCACCGGCATCGTCGGCCTGGAACTGGCGGCCCCGGCCGAGTTCGGTGTCGCGCATCTGCGCGCCGATCACCGCCACCACTGCCTGGCCCTGGTCGAGGGACCATCCGGCGTCATTTCCTCCGGCTTCGCCGTCGCCGACTCCGACGCGCTGGCCGCCGCCGAGACCGAGCTCGAACGCTCAGGGATCATCGTGCACCGGGGTCCGGCGCACCAGGCACGTTCCCGCCGGGTAAGGGAGTACATCGCCTTTGACGATCCGTTCGGTAATCGCTTGGAACTGGTGAGCCAGCAGGAGACCATCGCCCGGCCGGTCGCGTTCACCCGGCCGGCCGGCATCACCGAGTTCGGTCACCTGTGCCTGGACGCACCCGACGTGCACGAGGCGCACCGGTTCTGGAGCACCCGCTTCAACGCGCGGGTGTCAGACTGGATCGGCGACCAGGCCTGCCTGCTGCGGATCGATCCGGTCCACCACAAGCTGGCCGTGTTCCAGGGCGAGCGGCCCGGGCTGTGCCACATGAACTTCCAGGTCGCCTCCATCGACGACGTGTTCCGCAACTGGCACTTCCTGATCGAGCACGGCGTCGAGATCGAGATGGGGCCCGGCCGGCATCCCCAGTCCACCGCGATCTTCCTGTATTTCCTCGGCCCGGAGGGGTTCACCTACGAGTACTCGTTCGGCGTGCGCCGCATCGATGACGACGCCACATGGGTACCGCGGACCTTCGACCCGGACGAGATCGGTTCCATCGACATGTGGCTGGGCCCGGTGAGACGTGTCTCCAGCCAGGCCCAGCTGCAGCCGGAGCGGGCCGGAGCCGATACCTCGTGACCACCGGCACCCTGGCGGCCCGCCACCTCGATGTGAATGGCGTGGCCACCGCCGTCATCGACACCGCAGCGCCGGGAGCCGCGGTTCCGGTGCTGCTGTTGCACGGGTCCGGGCCCGGCGTGACGGCCACCGCGAACTGGCGCCCCGTCATCCCGGCGATCAGCGCGGTCCGGCGCGTCATCGCACCCGATCAGCTGGGATTTGGCGGAACGGCCACAGGTGAGCTGCGTACCTACGGCCGCGCGGCCTGGACCGACCATGCCCTGGCCCTGCTCGACACGCTCGGAGTCGGCGCCGTCGACGTCATCGGCAACTCGATGGGCGGCGCCATCGCGCTGTCGATGGCGGCGGCCAGGCCGGGCGCGGTGCGGCGCATCGTGCTCATGGGCTCGATGGGCGTGGCGATGGCTCTGCCTGACGGGCTGAACGCGGTGTGGGGCTACACCCCCGGCGCGGAGCAGATGCGGCAGGTCCTCGGGCTGTTCGCGGACAACCGCGATCTGATCACCGACGAACTCGTCGATCTCCGCTACCAGGCCAGCCTCAACCCGCAGGTGCGGGACTCGTGGGCGGCGATGTTCCCCGAGCCGCGGCAGCGCTGGGTGGACGACCTCGCGCTATCCGGCGCGGAACTCGCGGCGATCAGCGCCCCGGTCCTGATGGTGCATGGCCGCGACGACCGGGTGGTGCCATGGAGGGATTCCTCCGCCCGGCTGCTGGACCTGCTCCCCGACTCACGGCTGCACGTCCTGTCCGGCTGCGGGCACTGGACGATGATCGAGAAAACGGCTGAGTTCCTCGCCGTTGTCCAGCCGTTCCTGGCTGGCTGACCACGGCTCGCTGCTGGCTGATTTATGTCAGCTTGCTCCGGGCTGACGTCAGCTCGCGCCGGTCAGCCGCAGCGCGGCAGGCGGCTTGCGGTCGATGAGCGCGACCGCGTGCGGCACCGCCACGGGCACGTACTCCGGCGCGCAATCGGTCAGCACGCGCAGTGCGGTGCGCGCCAGGTGATGTGCCATCCCGGTGAGCGCGCCCCGCTCGTCGCCAGCGATCAGCGCCTCCAGGATCTGGGCATGCTCGACATCGCCAGCGGCCTGCCAGCTGTTCGGGTCCGACAGCTGGTAGATCCGGATGTAGCGGATCGTCCGGTCGGCGAAAGCCTGGAGTTGCCGCTGCATGGCCTCCCCGGCGCCCGCGGTGATGAGCCGGTGGTAGTCGGCGTGCGCCCCGAACCAGGCGTCAAAGTCCCCCGTCTTGGCCGCGCGCCGCATCGCCGTCAGCAGCCGCTTGGCCTCCTTGCGGCCGGCCGGCACGAAATTCCCCATCGTCATCGACAGGGCAACGGTCTCCAGCAGGATCCGGCAGGCGTAGATGTCGTCCAGCTCCTGCGGGTCCAGGCCGGCGACGCGGGTGCGCTGGTTGGGCTCGATCTCGACGAGGCCCTCCTCCTGCAGCATCCGCAGCACCTCCCGCAACGGGGTGCGGCTGATGCCCAGCTGCCCGGCCAGGGTCACCTGCGAGAGCTTGGTGCCTGGCGTCAGCGTGCCGTCGAGGATGCACTCACGCAGATAGGCATGCACATGCGGGATCGCCTGCCGGGCTTCCGGCAGGTGAACCTTGCGGATGTCGGGGATGAGCGAGGTGCGGGCCATGACGATATTCTTCCCGATCGCACGAAGCCTGCATACAGTTCGCCGCCACCGGGCGACGGATGTAACACAGCAGACTCTTGACGTAACACAATAAGTGTATACAGTTTAGAGGGTGAGCAGCCAGGCACCAGCGGTCCCCGTTGATCGTTCCCGGCTGCTGGCGCGTGACTACTGGCTCATCCTGTCCACCCCGGCCGCGGGCACTGACCAGGCGGCGATTGACGCGCATGTGGAGCGTCACCTGGCCTGGCTGCTGGAACTGGAGCAGGCGGACGTGCTGTTCGCGTCCGGGCCGCTGCTGTCAGGACCCGGGATCGGGCCCGGTTCCGGGGTGACCGTTCTCCGCGCGCCCGACGAGGAGGCGGCCCGCCTCATCGCCGCGGATGACCCGTTCGTGCGGGCCGGCCTGCGGACATTCGAGGTGCACCGCTGGCGGCTCAACGAGGGGTCCGTCTCGGTGCGGGTGTCACTGGGCACCGGGACCTATGAGTGGCGCTGACCGCTGCGTGATGTGAGGCTGCGTGACTTCAGGAGGTAGCGATGTACCGAGTCGGCATCATCGGCCTGGGCAAGATGGGCATGCCCATCGCCCGCAACCTGGCCGAGCGGGGCTTCGAGGTCATCGGCTACCGCCGTAGCGGGTCATCCGAGCTGATCGCGTCCGGCGGCATTGCCGCCGCCTCCCCGGCCGAGGTGGCCGAGCGGGCCGACGTCCTGCTGTCGATCCTGCCCGACGCGGCCGCCGTCGAGGAGGTCGTGTGCGGCAAAGCGGGCACGCTCACGAGACTGCGTGCGGGCACCGTGCATATCGAGATGAGCACCATCGACGTCGGCCACAAGAGCCGGATCCGGGACGCGGTCCGGCGCCGCGGCGGCGACCTGCTTGACTGCCCCATCAGCGGAAGCCCCGGCATGGTCGGCCCGCGGCTGGCGACGACCTTCGCCTCCGGCGACCAGGCCAGCGTCGACAGCGTCCATCCCGTGCTGGACGCCATCTCGGGTCCCTGGGTCTATACCGGCGCGTTCGGAACGGGCGCCCGGATGAAGTACATCGCGAGCATGCTCCTGGCCGTGCATACCGTCGCGGCGGCCGAGGCGATGGTGCTGGCCCGGCGCAGCGGCCTCGACTTGGAACTCGTCCAGCGCACCCTCGACAACTCGATCGCGGCATCGGCCATCTGGAAGCAACGCGGCCCGGTGATGCGGCAGCGCACCTGGCGGCCCGCTCCCGGGCCGATCGACACGCTGCACTCCATCCTCGGGCAGGTCGAGGACGCCGCCGCCGCAGCCGGCCTGCAGACTCCTGTCTTCACGTCGGCCAAGACCGTGTTCGACAAGGCAGTCGCCGACGGGTGGGGTGAACTCGACATCGCCTGCGTCCACGACCAGATCTCCGGCGATTCGGCACTTACCCGAGGAGCATCTTCATGACGTGGTCGCTGGCGACCTACCAGCGGGGCGACACCATCGGCCTGGCTGTCCTGCGCGAGGACGGGACCCTGGTCGCCCCGCCGGACCTTAAGCGCTGGACGACCATGCTGGAGCTACTCGAGGACTGGAAGCAAGCCGACGATGTCTTGCGAGCCATCGAGGTCGACGACGCCCCCGTCATCGACTATGACACCCTCCTGGCGCCGGTGCGGTGGCCCCGCAAGGTCGTCTGCGCCGGCGTCAACTACCGGCGCCACATCCGTGAGATGGGCGGCGAGGTCCCTGGTGATGACTGGAAACCGTACTTCTTCCTCAAGGCTCCCACCACCACCGTGATCGGGCCCACGGACGCCATCATCGTCCGCTCTCCGCAGACGGCCCGGTATGACTGGGAAGCGGAACTCGCCGTCGTCATCGGCCTCGGCGGCCGCGATATCGCACCGCAGGACGCACTGGCGCACGTGGCCGGGTACTGCGTCGCCAACGACGTCACCGCGCGGGGGCACCATAAACGCCGCAGCGTGCCGGCCGACGCCTTCACCTATGACTGGTTCGCCGCCAAGTCCATCGACGGATCGCTTCCCCTCGGGCCCGGCATCACTCCCGCGTTCCAGGTACCCGACCCCCAGGACCTGCTGCTGCGCCTGTGGGTGAACGGCGAGCTTCAGCAGGAGGAATCGACCGCCGACATGATCTGCACGGTCGCCGAGCTTATCTCGGCGGCGAGCGAGGTCGTCACGCTCGAGCCCGGCGACGTCATCGCGACCGGCACCCCGTCCGGGGTGGGCGCCGGCCGCGGCCTGTACCTGCGCCCCGGCGATCTCGTCCGCACCACCATCGACGGCCTGGGTGCCCTCGACAACCCCGTCATCGACGCATCGGGAAGGACATCATGATCTACGTAACGCACCAGTTGCCGGTCAATGTCGCCGGCGAACCGCAACTCGATCGCGCCGCCGTATGGGACGGCCTGGTGCTCAAGGCGAACAATGCGCTGCCCTTCGTGCCCAGCATGACCTTCTGCGAGGTGACCACGCGGTACGGCGACACCGTGTTCGACCGCGACATCGACTTCCGCGGCGAGCGGTTCACCGAGCGCATCACGCTGGAGGCGCCGCACCGGGTCGTGTTCACCCGGATCGCCGGTCCGGTGCTGGGCACCATCGCCAACGAGATCGAAGGCGGCGACCATGACCTTCACCTTCGGTTCAGCTTCGCCCTCGTCGTCTCCGGCGTCGAGGGAGGCTCGGCCGCCGAGCAGGAGTACGCCGGCTCCATGACCGGCGACTACCTCAAGGCGGTTGAGGCCACCCTGAACGCCATGCGCCGATTGGCGGCCGACAAGCACGGCGTGTCAGCGTGACCGGCCGGCTGAGCGGGCGTGTCGCGGTCGTGACGGGCGCGGCCAACGGGATCGGCCGCGCCTACGCCGGCAGGCTCGCCGCCGAGGGCGCCTCGGTGGCGGTGCTCGACATCGCCGATGGATCCGCCGCGGTGGCCGACATCGAGGCGGCTGGCTCCAAGGGCGCGTCGTTCGTCGTCGACGTCACCGATCCCGACCAGGTAGCCAGTGCCGTCGGCGAGGTCGAGGCCGCGCTCGGCGCCGCCGACATCCTGGTGAACAACGCCGGCATCTACCCCAACCAGCCGCTGGCGGAGATGTCGATCACCGACTGGCGGCGGATGTTCGCCGTCAACGTCGAGTCGATGTTCCTCACCAGCCAGGCGTTCACGCCAGCCATGAAGGCCCGCGGCTGGGGCCGGATCGTGAACATGACCTCCAACTCCGTTGGCCTGGTCATCCCGGGCTTCACGCACTACATCGCGGCCAAGATGGCGGTCATCGGCCTGACCCGGGGGCTGGCGACCGAGCTGGCCGAGTTCGGCATTACCGCCAACGCGATCGGCCCGTCGCTGGTACGCACGGCGACCACGGAGGCCGGCCCGGAGATCTTCTTCGAGGTCGTCCCGCAGATGCAGGCGATCAAGCGGCTGCAGCTGCCCGACGATCTCACCGGGACGCTCGCGTTCCTGGTCTCCGACGACGCGGCCTTCATCACCGGCCAGACCTTCTACGTCGACGGCGGCCTGGTCCGCGCCAGCTAGCCCGGCCGGCACGGGGCCCAGCACCCCGGCCGGCCGCGCCAAGCGCGGCCGAGGCATCCGCGAGTGACCGACCTTCATGATCACGGAACATTCGCGGCCGCATATGACGCGGATGCTCCGTGATCCTGGAATCGGCCTGGGCCTGGTCGCCATCGCGGGCCTCGTCGCTGTGACCCAGCGTGGCTGTCGTGGCGGGTGTGGCTGCTGCAGGGCCATCACAGCGGCACGTTGCCATGATCACGAAAGATTCGCGGACGTATATGACTCTGGCGCATATTTCGGGATGGTCTCGCGGGCTGGTGTTTTAGCTGGTCAGGAGGATGCGCTTGCGGAGGAGGGGGAAGGCGGCGCGGCCGTACATCTGGCGTTTGAGCAGTTTGGTGCGGGTGTTGAGGCCTTCGACCCGGCCGGAGTTCCATTGGAGAGTCAGTCCGTTGCGGACGGCCTGGTAGTCGTGGCGGATGCCGTTGGCGAAGGAGTGCAGGTCAGGCTGGGCGGGGTCGGCGGTGACGGCGTCGAGCCAGGCGTCGAGCCGGCTGCCGTGGCGGCCGGTGAGGATCTTGGCGAATTCCGTGACGTGGCCGGCGAGGCCGGCGAGGTCCGGGCAGTGCGCGGTGATGGCGGCGAGGGCGGCGGCGCCGGCGGGGT
>DASWFT010000159.1:0-3835 GCA_036394075.1 Streptosporangiaceae bacterium | reverse complement strand
CGCGACGCCGTCTGCGACTTCGCGGACGGCTCCCGGCACGCCAGCCCCTGGGCCGCGGCCCTGTACGACGAGGCCCGCGCCCGCGGCAAGGACCACCCGCACGCCACCCGCATCCTGGCCCGCGCCTGGATCCGCGTCATCTACCGCTGCTGGCTCGACGGCGTCCCCTACGACCCAGCCCGGCACGGCGCCGCCGCCGCGCTCGCCGAACAACCGGCTAAGCAAATCGCGGCATGAGGTTGACACAGGGAGTGTCATGAGCGGGGAGTCATGGAGCACCTGCTGGAAGTAGAGCGACAGGACGAGCATCTCACCGCCGTTCCACACTCCGAGCAGCAGGATGAGGGCGCCGCCCTTGCGCAGGCTCGGCAGCCGCAGCACGTCGCCGCGAACCAGCGGATCCGGGTGGCGTCTCTCGACACGGCGAACGCCCCAGCGGCCGCCCCGGCCAGGGCCAGCGCCCCAAGCACTCCAGGCGAGGTCCAGCCCGCCACACCGCCCTGGGACACGGCGAACACCACGCGGCGATCGCCCCGGTGATCAGCGCCGCGCCGCCAATGTCCAGCCGCCGCTGGCCTCGCTCCTCACGGGACCGGCCGAGCAGCCCCGGGGCCAGCAGCACGGCCGCCGCTAGCCTGCCCCTTTGGCCCGGCATGGCCCCCCGCTCTTAGCCTCGATCCGCTGAAGTCCTTTCAGGTTTACCAATGTTTGCGCAGGTCACCGCCCTGATCAGCCCTGTTGGCAGCTGCACTTACCAGGTGCAGCTGCTTGGACGGGATAACAGGGGCCTGACCTGGTCGGACGCCTGCCGACCTTCAAGATCATCGGTGGATTCAGGCTTAGGGTCCCGGCCATGCAAGGTGGTTAAAGAACCGCCCGCCGCGTCCCGGCCCCTGCCCGCCTGCGCCCGGCACTGGGTTATCTGCCGGGGCGGGGTGCCTGGATTCATCCCGCCTGCCCCATGTGCGTAGTGTGCAGCAGTCTAGGCGGGCGGGTGGGATCAGCGCGGCGGGCCGGGGTTAGGTGAGGCTCCCCTTTCCTGAGCAACGGAGAGCGGGAGCCCCACGGGTGACCCGGGCGGGCTGGGAGCGCTCCCCGGCCCCGGCGTCAGCGGCGCGGCACCGGACCGGGGGGCGCATCGCGCCGCCTGCCGTCACGCCCTTGGTGACGGCCCTCAGACCGCACCCGATCTTCTCTGCGGTCTGCCGCATCCTCAGCCCCGAGTCATAGACGGCCCTGATCTGCGCTGCGTACTCCGCTGACATCGGCGCTGCATGAGCGCGGCCGGGCGGGCGCATGACGGTCCCGGCCTCGCGCAGCGCGCTCTCCACCATCACGCGCGTGTACCCGAACCGGGTCATGCAGCCGCGCACGGACAAGCCCGCGTCGTAGGCCCGGCCGAACTCGGCGGCGGGCACAGGGCCGGTCACTCCAGGCTGCCCAGTACGTCCCGGATAGCCTCGCGGACTTCGGCCCACGTTTCGCCCCTGACGACCACGGGCGGGGATGACCCCCGCCACCACGCATAGTGCAGCGTGCCGTTCACACCGTCGAACGCATGCCAGCGGGGGAACTCGGCTTCGACGCTTTCTAGAGTCGGCTCGGGCTCGGGCGGGGTGGCGGTCACGCCGTCATCAGCGCCCATACGACCTTGCCGCTTGACCGCTCAGGCGTGAGCACTCCCCACTGCTCGCTCAGCGTCTCGACCAGCAGGAGCCCCCGCCCGCGTTCTGCCTCGGGGTTGTCCGGCTCGGCGCGGGCGGGCGTGTGGTGGCTGCCGTCCCAGACTGCAACCATGACGCGCTGCCGGTCGGAGCAGAGCCAGACCCGGACAGGTGGCGTCCCTGGGAACCACCGCCCGTCATACCGGCTGCCATTCAGGTCCGCCGACGCTGCGACTGCGTTCGTCGTCAGTTCCGAGACGATTAGCTCGGTAGTGCCATCGTAGGTAGGTAGGCCCCATTCCCAGAGGAGGGCACGGGCATGGAGCCGGGCGCAGGGCACCGCGCTGGCCAGGGGCGCTAGCTCCAGGTATGAGCGCAGCGGCCATTTCCACCAGTGGTGGGCGGTGCCGGCTCTGGAGCTTTTCACAGATCCGTACTCAGACATGCCCGATGTTGCAATCGGGCCGTCGTTTACAGAGCCGGTACCGCCGCTCATGGGAAACCGCTTTCTCCATGAAAGCCTTTAAACCTGACACCGGGCAGCAATGCGGGCCTGCCCGGTGTCAGGGGCCTTTACGGACTTGACCCAATGTCCGCCGTCATCGTGCTACCGTCATCGTGCCACTACTACATGGCATGTGCAAGATACAGATGCAACTTTCGTGAGAGGCATGGATGGCTCCACAGAGCAGTCCTACGGTCAAGCGGCGCAGGCTTGCGGCCGAGCTACGTCACTACCGGGACGCGGCAGGTCTGACGATTGACGACGTGGCTGAGCGTCTTGAGTGGTCAACCGCGAAGATCAGCCGCATAGAGAACTCGCGCGTCAGTGTCTTGCCTCGTGACGTGAAGTTCCTGCTCGGCGTGTACGGTCTGACCGATCGCGACCCAGCATGGGATGTCATGCTCACGCTTGCGCGTGAGAGTCGCGAACGTGGCTGGTGGCATCAATACGGCGATGCGGTGCCGGACTGGTTCGAGGTCTATGTCGGCCTTGAGGCCGACGCTACGTCTATCAGCGCCTATCACACCGAGTTCGTGCCGGGCCTGATCCAGACGGCGGACTACGCAAGGGCAATCACACGGGCGAAGCTGTCTGACGTGACAGACGATGATCTTGAGCGCATCGTCGGCGTACGTATGGAGCGTCAGAAGATTCTGACCTCCGACGATGGACCACACGTCTGGTTCGTGATCAACGAAGCCGTGGTGCGCCGGGTAGTCGGCGGACCCGAGGTCATGCGTGGGCAGCTTGACCACCTCATCGTGGCCGCCGAGCTGCCTCGCGTACAGCTACAGGTACTTCCCTTCGACGCTGGCGCTCACGCGAGCATGGACGGATCGTTCAGCATCCTCGCGTTCCGTGAGCAGACAGACCCGCAGGTCGTGTACATGGAGTACCTGACCGGCGCCCTGTATTTGGAGAAGCCAGCCGACACCGACCGCTATAGACTCGTGGTCGACCACTTGCGCGCCACAGCGCTCAACATGGACGCCTCACGCGCGTTGATCGCAGGCATAGCCGAGCGATTGGGATGATCTGTACCCCTCAAGGAGTGAAACTCCGTGAACATGACAGCGGACCTGACGCAAGCCGTCTGGCGCAAGAGCACATTTTCCAACGGTTCAGGTGGCGACTGCGTGGAGGTCGCCCGCAACCTGCCAGGCATCGTGGCCGTCCGTGACTCCAAGGACCCGCACGGCCCGGCGCTGATCTTCACCCCCGGTGAGTGGCGGACGTTCGCCGCCGGGGTGAAGTCCGGTGGGTTCGACCTGACCTGACCTGATCGTCCGGTCGCCGGTTCAGGGGCATCGCTGTGCCTGCGGTGCCTCTTTTGTTATTCTGCGTGACTCTGTGTGAGCGGGCCTGTCCGTCGCTCCGTTCCTCACCTGGCGTGTGCTTGGCTTGCGCCCACGGTTTCGGTGTACGCCGTCTCTTGTTCCTCGTCGGCGCAGTTGCTGCGGTCATGTGGGTCGGGGGTGCTCCGCGTAGCGGGGCCTTGGGATGGGCCGGGAGGTTGCGACGCGATGTCGCACGTTGTGAGTGTTGCGACACGATGTCGCACGTGGTGAGTGTGCTGGTCAAGGAGGTCTGGCTGATGCCGGAGACATAGCAACAGGTGGTGTTCGACCTGTCCCCGCCGTGACGTGCGTGGCCGGTTCCTGACCGG
>DASWFT010000158.1:0-3424 GCA_036394075.1 Streptosporangiaceae bacterium | reverse complement strand
GATCCAGGGCCTTCTGCGACCTCTTCGGGCAGGCCCGTCAGGCCAGCTCAACCAGCGGAGCCGCCAATGCGGGCCTCTCCCACAAAGTCGGCTCCCTGACTCCCGGCAAGGAGGCCGACATCACGCTGATCCGAACCACCGACGTCAACACCGCCCCCGGCACCAACGCGGTCGCGGCGATCACCGCCTTCGCGCACGCCGAACGTAGTGCTAGCTGCGATCCCAGGTGTTCGGCCGCGCTGAACTCTTGCACTCTCATTCACGCGCCGCCGGCGCGATCCCATCCCGTCCTGCATTGTCCCGGTGTGGCGAATCACCAGGATCCGGTGACGACCTCTCACCTGCCTCGTGGCAATCCTGGGTTCGTCGATCGCTGGTCAAGGAGAACGAGATGACGCTGGAGAACGAGCTTCGCTGCGCCGGTGAGATGAGGAGGAATTCATGATGCGCAACAACGTGGAGCGGCTCGGCGAGCATGTCACCGCCGCGCTCCTCGGTCGGGTGACGCCATGAGCGCAAAGATGGCGATCGTGGCCGGTGCAGGGGGTGCGCTTGGTCACGCGACGACGCTGACCCTCGCCGCCGGCGGCCTCACCGTGGTGGCAGTCGACCGGAACGAGCGCGGGTTGGGTGAACTCCCCGGCAGTGTCCACCGCGAAGTGGCCGACACCACCGACCCCGCCGCAGCGAAAAGCCTCATCGACCGGATCGCCGGCGAGGTCGGGCCCCCTGACGTGCTGGTGAACACCATCGGTGCGTTCCGGCCAGGAGACGCGCTCACTGCGACTCCCGACACGCTGCGGCTCATGATCGACGTCAACCTGGGACCCGCGCTGTGGCTGAGCCAGGCGGTCGCGCCGCACATGCAGCAGCAGGGTTCAGGTGCCATCGTGCACGTAGCCGCCCGCCCGGGGATTGAGCCATCCGGCGGCATGGCGGCATACAGCGCGAGCAAGGCCGCTCTTGTCCACCTGACACGCATCCTCGATATCGAGCTGCGCCCGCACGGGATCCGGGTGAATGCGGTCGCGCCGCAGCTGCTCGACATCCCCGCAAACCGGGCCACCTTCCCGGAGGAGACGATGGCGCACGCGGTCGCGCCGGAGGCGATCGCCGGCGTGATCGCATTCCTGGTCAGCAACGCCGCAGCACCAGTAAGCGGAGCGATACTGCCGGCGTACGGCGCACAGAGAGCTGTGCAACCTCCGGCCTCAGCGGCGGTCGAAATCATGGAAGG
Organism: Streptosporangiaceae bacterium; assembly: GCA_036394075.1. Lineage (GTDB taxonomy): Bacteria > Actinomycetota > Actinomycetes > Streptosporangiales > Streptosporangiaceae > JAWWPY01. The sequence continues at coordinate 2,187 of DASWFT010000158.1, read as the reverse complement.
ACAAGTCAGGTGGTCGCTCCACAGTCGGCGCTAGCCCGGCAATTCGCACATGGACATAGATCAACTCCGGTGGCCTGGACACGGTGTCACGGCGTCACGGCGGGCGGGTCGGGTCCACGCCCAGCAGGTCCAGCAGCCGGGCCTGGACCGGGCTGGGCCGGATGATCTGTGCCGGGCTGGTCGCGGTGGCCGGGATCAGCTGCAGGCCGGCCAGGGCGGTCAGGATGAGCCGGCCGGCGGGCCGGGCGGGCTGCCGGTTGTACAGGCCGTCGACCCTGGTTTCCGGGGCGAGGTTGCGGCGGGCTTCCCGCTCGATCAGGCAGAAGATCAGGAGCGCGAGGCTGATCACGGTGATCAGGGCGGCGATCCGCCGGTTGCTGTTCAGGAACATCGGCGCGACGGCGAGCGGTCCCTTCAGGTTGCCGTATCGGCGTTCGACGGCTTCCTGGCCTTTGTAGCGCAGCAGCACCTCCGCGGCGGTGATGCTGGCGTCCAGGTTGGTGAGCAGCGCGTACCAGCCGTCGGTGGCGGCTTCGGCGTCGATGGCGTCCTGATCGAGCCACCAGGCCAGGGCGGGCTTGCCGGGCCCGCCGCTGCCAGTGCCAGCCATACCGGCCATGGCGGCTTCCCCGGCGGTGCCGGCGGCCGGGGTGGTGGTGACGGTGTAGCGCAGGTAGGGGCCGGCCTTGCGGGATACCGTGATCTGCTGGAGCCGGGCGGTGACGGCCTGTTCGCCGGGGTAGAACCGGCCGCCGAGGCCGCGGGCCAGGCGGTCCAGGTCGTCGCGGGCGCGGGCGAGCTTCTTGGCGCGGCTGGCCGCGGCGGCGGCGGCCCGGGCGCTGGAGTGCACGAAGATACGGCGCACGTCGATGGGCGGGTCCTTTTTCCGCTTGGGGTTGCGGATCGTCAACGGCTGGCTGTCTTCGAGCACATGCCAGCGGCCCCGCTGCCCGGGGTCCTTGCGCTCATCCCGCTGGGCGATGTAGCTGACCTCGGCGGCCTGCGCCAGGTCGCAGGCGGCCAGCCCGGCGGCCTTCACATAGGTTTTCGAGGCCGGGGCCAGGAACGTGCACTCCTTGCCGGTGATCGCGGCCACGTTGTCGTAGCTGATCAGCTTGGAGTCCCCGATCAGCAGGAACGTCTTCTTGCCGGCGATCTTCTTCAGCTCGGTCATCGCCCCGGTCACCTGGGACACCTCGGCGGCGCCCCCGTCGTAGGCGCGATGGCAGGCCGGGATCCCGCCGTCGCCGGCGGCGGCGATCCCGGCCTGCACCTGCAGCAGGTCCGTGCGGCGGTCCTTGGGGTGGCCGTAGCGGGGCTCCGGGTAGTCCTCATCGGCGCTGTCGCAGGCGCCGTGCAGGGAGAAGCTGGTCATGTCCCAGTGCAGCCGGGAGATGCCGGTGCCGAAGGCGGTGATCGCGCGGACGGCGACCGCCGAGGTGATCTGCTCGAGGCAGGGAGCGATCGCGTCCAGGGTGCGGCCGGGTTTGTCGTCGTTCAGGCTGGCCGGGGCGATGCCGGGGATCTCCTCCGCCGCCCAGGTGGCGGCCCAGCCCTGGACGTGCACCAGCGGGGTGGGGGAGGTGAGCCGGTTGCAGGCCATCGCCTCGACCGCCTGCCCGGCGGTGACGGCGGCGACGTCACGGATCGGCGCTGCGTCGTCGATGATGGCGGCGATGCCCAGCCGCCGGCAGAACGAGAAGATGACCGGGAGGGAGCCGGGCATCTTGATCTGCCGCCCGGCCGGGTCAGCATAGGCCAGCGGTGGCCGTGCGGGCCCGCGGGTCGCCATCACCGGGCCGGCCCGGCCGCCCGGGCGGCAAGGCGCCGGGCCTGCCGGGCATCCAGCGCGCCGGCCGCGGCCTGGCCGGCCAGCCAGCCGGTGAGGGCACCGGCGAGCGCGCCGTCGGGCAGGGCGCGCAGGAACCGGCGGAAGCCCGACTCCGACGGCGGCACGTAGCCGCCTGCCCGCTGTGACCAGCGGGCCCCGAACACCCGCAGCGCGTCCTGGCCGAACCCGCCCGCATAGCCGGCCATCGCCGCCGGGACGGCGTGCCCGGCCAGCAGCGCCGCCGCCGCGATCACCGCCGTCGCCGCGTGGTCGTGGCGGATCCCCCGGGCATGGCGGGGATCGGCCAGCGCGCCGCCCAGGCAGTCGCGCAGCGAGACGACCTGGCCGCGGCTCAG
>DASWFT010000157.1:0-10848 GCA_036394075.1 Streptosporangiaceae bacterium | reverse complement strand
CCGGGTCACGCTCGGCATCGGCGAGAAGCCCACGCTCGACCTCGTCGCGGAGGGGAACCACGGCACGACCAACGCGCACCTGGAACGCCTCCGGCTCTATGGTGCGAGCTCGGTGGCGGAGTCGATCATCAAGGCCTGGGGACACATGGGCGAGGAGACGGACATCTGGGAGCAGCCCGACGAGTGGCTGGACGGCCAGACCACGGTCCAGCTGAAGGGCCGGGACCTGCTCGCCGTGCCCACCCCCGGGCACACCCAGGGCCACGTGGTGTTCGCGGACGTCGAACGCGCGCTGCTATTCGCCGGGGACCACGTGCTGCCGCGGATCACCCCGTCCGTGGGGTTCGAGACAGCCTTCGCGAAGCAGCCGCTCGGCGACTACCTCCGTTCGCTCCGGCTCATGCTCCAGATGCCCGACATGAGGCTGCTGCCCGCGCACGGCCCGGTGACCGAGAGCACTCACGCCCGGGTTGAGCAGCTGCTGGCCCACCATGAGGACCGGCTGGCCGCCTGCCTGGCGCGCGTCATCTTCGGCGCGGGCACGGCCTACGACACCGCCCGGGCCCTGCCGTGGACCCGGCGGGCACGCCGGTTCGACGACCTCGACCTGTTCAACCAGATGATGGCCATCTTCGAGACCGCGGTACACCTGGACCTGCTGGCGGCCGGTGGCCGGATCCGCCGCAGCGCGACCCCGCAGGGCATCACCTACCAACCAGTCGGCTGACCACCCAACCGGTCGGCTGACCCACCCAGCCCAGTCGGCTGACCGCCCAACCGGTCGGGTAACCCACCCAGCCCAGTCGGCTGACCGCCCAACCGGTCGGCTGACCGCAGGGGGTTGCGCGCCCCTGCAGGCGCTCCGCTATAGTAGATACATGCGCATGTATCTAAATAGCGTCTTGTTCGGATCAGGGTCAGCGCACGACGGGCTCGACGATGGCTCTTGCTGAAACCCGGCCGCCGAACCCGCGCGGCGAGGCCCTGGTAACCGAGCTGAAATGGGTGCACGACATGATCCGCCGGGATCTGACGACGGTGCGCCAGATGGCGGCGGACGTCGCCGCGGGCCTTCCCGCCGAGGAGGTCGCCAGCGCCATCCGGACCCTCGCCGCCAACGGCCCGCTCTGGCAGCTGAGGATCAACTGCCTGCGGTACTGCCACTTCGTCCACTCCCATCACCACGCCGAATCGGTACTGCTCTTTCCCGAACTGCGGCGCGCGGACCCGGCGCTGAATCCGGTCGTGGACAAACTGGAGGCCGATCACGCCCACATCTCCGACCTGCTTGCTGACGTCGAGGCGGCGGCGCGCGACCTGAGTGCCGCGGAGAATCCGGTAGCGCGGCAGCGGCTTGGCCAGGCACTGGAAACGTTGAGCGCGGACCTCCTGGCTCATCTCCAGTACGAGGAGGAACAGATCTCCCCCACGCTGCGCACCTGGGCCAGCTGGCCACACTGGTGAGAATGGCGCGGGAGGGTAAGAGTGGCGCGGGAGGAAACGTGGTGAGCCTGGACTTGCCCGGCGGCGGCGCACCGACGCACGCCGACGAGTACGCGTGCGCTCGTGCGTGGGCGGCGCTGACCGCGGCCCACACCCGGGTCACCGACCGGCTGAGCTCGGAGCTGACCCGGTCCTTCGGCCTGAGCATCAACGACTTCGAGGTGCTGCTCCGGCTGGACCGGACGCCACCGCCCGGGCTGCGGCTGGGTGAGCTGAATTCCGCGGTGCGGCTGACCCAGCCCTCGCTCAGCCGCGCCGTCACCCGCCTGGAAAGCCGCGGCTGGCTACGGCGGGCCGACGCCCCTGAGGACGGGCGCGGCGTCCTCGTCAGCATCAGCCCGGACGGACGGGATGTGCTCAGCCGCGCGGCGGTGGTCCACGCGCAGGCCATCCGGGAGCTGCTGCTGGACCGCCTGACCCCCGGCGAGCAGGACCTGCTGGCCCGGGCATTGACCCGGGTCGCCGAGGACTGACCCGGATCCGACACGCCGCAAAGGAGCAGATCTCATGGCACTGCCTTTCGAAGCACAGGCTCTCGAAGCACAGGCTCTCAAACCACGGGCGGCCGCATTCGGCCTCAACGTGGACCCCAACACCGGTGGCCTGGCCATCGCCGCGCGGATCACCGCCATCGCCGACGCCAGCGGCCTGGAGTACGTCGGCATCCAGGACCATCCCTATAACCCCGAATTCGTCGACACCTTCACGCTGATTACCTGGCTGGCCGCCCGGACCAGCACGGTCCGCTTCTTCCCCAACGTGGCGAACCTGCCCCTGCGGCCTCCCGCCGTGCTCGCCAAGCAGGCTGCCACCATCGATGTGCTCAGCGGCGGGCGATTCGAGCTCGGGCTGGGCGCGGGAGCGTATGCCGACGGAATCGCGGGCATGGGCGGTCCCCGCCGCAGCCACGGCCAGGCCCGTGCCGCACTCAGCGAGGCCATCGACATCATCCGGGCCAGCTGGGCCGGGGAGCCGTACAGCTTCCAGGGCACCTACTACGAAACGCCCGCCGTGCAGCCGGGCCCCCGTCCCGCCCACGACATCGGGGTGTGGCTCGGCGTCGCCGGGCCGCGCGCGGCACAACTGGTGGGCACCAAGGCCGACGGCTGGTCGGTGTCGGCGCCCTACATACCGCCGGACAGGCTGCCGGAACTCAACGACATCATCACCGCGGCCGCCGTCGACGAAGGGCGCGATCCCGACGCCATCACCCGCCTGTACAACGTGATGGGATTGATCACCCCGCAGGACCGCGGCCCGTTCCACGGCCCGGCCGGGCGCTGGGTCGAGACCCTGACCAGCCTCTATGCCGACTCGCAGATGAACACGTTCGTGTTCTGGCCCTCCAGCGACCGGGAACGGCAGTCCCGCGTGTTCGCGGAGGAGGTCGTGCCCGCCGTCCGCGAGATCCTGGAACGCGACGGCCGGCGGAGCGGCGAGCCCGGGGCTGGATAGGGTTCGGCTGTGGAATATCGCATGCTTGGCGCATCGGGTCTGAAGGTGTCCGCGCTCACGATGGGCACGATGACGTTCGGCGGCCGGGGAGGATTCGCGAACGTCGGCACTACCGGCGTGGACGAGGCCCGCCGGCAGGTGGAACTGTGCCTGGAGGCCGGGATCAACCTCATCGACACCGCCGACGTGTACTCGGGCGGGCTGTCCGAAGAGATCCTCGGGCAGGTGCTGCACGGACGCCGCGACGAGGTGCTTATCGCCACCAAGGTGCGGATGGGGATGGGTCCCGGGCCCAACGACGCGGGGCTTTCCCGGCATCACATCCTGTCCGGCTGCGAGGCCAGCCTGCGCAGGCTGGGCACCGACCACATCGACCTGTACCAGGTACACGAGTGGGACGGGCTGACCCCGCTAGAGGAGACCCTCGAAGCGCTGGACCTGCTGGTCCAGGCGGGCAAGGTGCGCTACGTGGGTGCCTCCAACTACACCGGCTGGCAACTGATGAAGGCGCTCGGCACGGCTGAGCGAACTGGCCTGCCGCGGTTCATCAGCGAGCAGATCTACTACTCGCTGCAGGCCCGCGACGCGGAGTACGAGCTGATCCCGGCCGCTGTCGACCAGGGCCTGGGCGTGCTGGTCTGGAGCCCGCTGGCGGGCGGGCTGCTATCCGGCAAGTACCGCCGTGGTCAGGAGCCGCCAGCCGGCTCGCGGCAGCTGACCGACTGGAACGAGCCGCCCGTCTACGACCAGGAGACGCTGTACGACACGGTCGAGGTCCTGGTCGCTATCGGCGCGGAGCACGGCGTCTCCGCCGCCCAGGTCGCACTGGCCTACCTGCTCGGCAAGCCCGCGGTGACCTCGCTGGTTGTCGGCGCGCGGACCACCGCGCAGTTGATGGACAACCTGGCCGCCGCCGACCTCGTCCTCACCGCGGACGAGCGGGACCGGCTGGACAAGATCAGCGCTCCGCAGCTGATCTACCCGTACTGGCACCAGGCCAAGACCGCCCGCGACCGGCTCTCACCAGCCGACCTGACCCTGCTCGGCCCGCACCTGTAGCCGACTCAGCCGGCGGCTGGGGCGCGGAGGCATGCGCGCGCGACACTGCCGAGCAGCGCCTGCTGCTCGTCGCGCGGCAGGCCGCTGTTGTAGGAGGCGACGGACTGGATCGCCCCGAGAGCCGCGTGCACAATCGCCCGTGCCTCCCCGTCGGTGAGTTCGGGGCGCAGCCCGGCCAGCACGTGAACCCACTCCTCGACGTAGTGCCGCTGCAGGCGGCGGAGGCGGCGGCGGTCAGACTCGGGCAGGGTGTGCACCTCGCGCTGGTACAGCCGGACCAGGTAACGGTCGTCCAGCGCGAACGCCACCTGGTCCGCGACCACAGCGTCGAGCACCAGCGCATCGTCTTGGCCGCTGGCCACGATCCCGGCGGCGTTGTCCAGCAGGCGCGCCATGACCTGGTCGAGCAGCGCCACCAGAATCGCTGACTTGCTGGTGAAGTGACGGTAGACACCCGATCCGACAATTCCGGCGGCCGCGCCGATGTCGGCCAGGCTCACCGCGTGGTAGCCGCGCCGCGCGACCAGTTCGGCGGCGGCCTGAAGGATCTTGTCTCGGCGCCCGGGATCACGGACCCGGATGCCCTCGGCTCTGCTCCCCGCGGCCCGCTCGCTCGGCGTGCTCACCCGGGCCTGCTGGCCAGGCGTGCTCACTCGGCCTCCTCGCCGAGCAGGGCGGCGGGGATGTCGATGTGCCGTGAGCGCAGGTACTCGCCGAGGCCCTTGGCCTGCGGGTCGGGCCGCGTCGAGGCGGCCACGCCCTCGCCGAGCAGGCCCACGACGACGAAGTTCAGCGCGTGCAGGTTCGGCAGTTCGTAGCGGCGCACCTGCAGGCCGGCTGCCTCAGGGAGCAGTTGCCTGAACTGCTCGACGGTCAGCGCCTCACGCAGCCAGCCGAACGCCTCCGGATGGCGGGCCCACAGGCCTACGTTGGCATTGGCGCCCTTGTCGCCGGACCGTGCGCCCGCCACCCGGCCCAGCGCTGCCCGCACCGTCCGGCCGCCCGGAGGCTGGGCAGCGGGGACGCCGGGCGCAGGCTCTGCCTCAGCAGCCGCCCCGGCGTCCGGGACGCCGGCCGGAGCCGGGCGGGTGTACGGGACCACGCCGGCCGGAGACGGCGGGGTGTGCGGGACGACCCGACGCGACCCGTCCGGCAGCACGACCACCTGCTCCACCACGCCGGCGGGCACCAGCGCGGGCCAGAACACCCCGTAGGCACTGCCTGCCGTGGGCGGCGTCGTGGTGTGGAATCCGGCGTACCCGCCCAGGGCGAGCGCCATGGTCGCGTCCGAGAATCTGCGCCCCACCCGGTCCGGATCACGATCCTTAACGGTGATCCGCAGGTGCGCTGTGGCCTGCTCGCTGGCGGCCGCGTCTGGCCGGTCGAAACGCAGCAGCCGGACATCCACCTCGGCGAACTGGTCCCTGCCGCCCAGCAGCGAGAACAGCTCATCGGCCGCCCAGGCGGCCTTCTCCTCGATGTCCAGGCCGGTGAGCACCAGAGTCATGGTGTTGCGGTAGCCGCCGAGGTAGTTCAGGGCCACCTTGAGCGTCGGCGGCGGCGGTGTCCCCCGGGCGCCGGAGATGAGCACCCGGTCGGGCCCGGCCGGGGCCAGCCGGATCGAGTCGAAGCGCGCGACCACGTCGGGACCGGCGTATGACGGGCTGTCGATCTCGTACAGCAGCTGGGCGGTCACCGTTCCCGGCGAGACCAGCCCGCCTGTTCCGTTGTGCTTGGTAATGACGGAACTTCCGTCAGCGGTCACTTCAGCGATCGGGAACCCCGGGTAGCGCCGGTCGGTGATCTCCTCCAGGAAGGGGTAGTTGCCGCCGCACGCCTGTGGGCCGCACTCGATGACGTGGCCGGCCACGACCGCGCCGGCCAGCTGATCCCAGTCGGCGCGTCCCCAGCCGTGCCACCAGGCGGCCGGGCCGAGGACCAGCGAGGCATCGGTGACCCGCGGGCAGACGACAACGTCGGCGCCCGCCGCGAGCGCCTCGGCGATCCCCCACCCGCCCAGGTAAGCGTTGGCCGTGACCGGCTGGACACCCGCGTCCGCGAGCGGCTGCCCGGTATCCATGTGGGCCAGGTCGATCCCGGATGCCAGCAGGTCAGGCAGGCGGCCGAACAGGTCATCGCCGCTGATGTAGGCCACCTTCGGCTGGAGGCCGAGCCCGGCGGCGAGCTTGCCCACCTCGTCGGCGAGCCCGCCCGGATTGAGGCCGCCCGCGTTGGTCACGATCTTGATGCCCCGGTCCAGGCAGCTGCCGAGGACCTGCTCGAGCTGGACCAGGAAGGTCCGGGCATAGCCTGCGCCCGGGTCCTTCTGCCGGGCCTTCCAAAGAATCATCATGGTCAGCTCGGCGAGATAGTCCCCGGTCAGCACGTCGATGGGGCCGCCCTCGACCATCTCGCGCGCGGCGGAAAGCCGGTCCCCGTAAAAGCCGGAGCAGTTCGCGATCCGTATCGGCTGGGCCGACTGCGTCGGCATGGCCGCGCCTTCATGATCACGGAACATTCGCGTCACCGGTGGCCCCGAATCTTCCGTGATCATGGAGCTCGGCGCCGGCCGCCCCGTCCGCGCGCGGACGGCCGGCCATCAGCGGCCCAGCCAGACTGGCGGCCGCTTCTCGCGGAACGCGGCCGGGCCTTCCTGGGCGTCCGCGCTCAGGTACACCGGCTCCCAGATCTCGTCCGCGGCCTGGCGCGCGGCGCTGAGCGGCATCTCCGCGATGAGTGAGACGGTCCGCTTGGCCGCGAGCACGGACAGCGGGGCGTTGGCGGCGATCCGCTCCGCCATGGCCTGCGCGGCGGCGCGCAATTGTGCGGCCGGTACGACCTCGTTGACCAGGCCGATCTCATGGGCCCGCTGGGCGGTGATCGGGTCGCCGGTGAGCAGCAGTTGCATCGCAACGCGCGGCGGGATGAGCCAGGGCAACGGCGCCGCCCATGGCGCACCGCGGCCGACCTTGACCTCACTGATGGCGAACCGGGCCGTGTCGGCGGCGATGCACAGGTCACAGCTCTGGGCGAGCAGGAACCCACCCGCGTACGCCACCCCGTTCACGGCGGCGATCACCGGCTTGGCCACCGCGCCGACCTGCGGCAGGAATTCCGGCGGGGGGACCTTCAGCCCGGTCGAGGCCATCTCCTTGAGGTCGCCCCCGGCGCAGAACGCCTGGTCACCGGCGCCGGTGAGCACGAGTACCCGGGCGCCGCCGTCCTCAGTGAACCGGCGGAGGCCCTCGGCCAGCCCCTCGCGGACGGCGGCGGACAGGGCGTTGCGTGCCTCCGGCCGGTTGATCGTCAGCCAGGCGACGGAGTTGTCGACCTCGTACCTGATCTCGTCGCCCATGCTGTGTCTCCCGCTTGCCTCCCGGGGCCCTGCCCGCCTCCCCATTCCCCCTTCACTGCGCCGCCTTCCCTCGTCGCTCGTGCTCTGCTCCCCGCTCGCCCGCCGGGGCGCTTTGAGGCGCCGCCTTCCCTCGTCGCTCGTTTCTCGCTCCTCAGTCCAGGCGGCACCGCGCCCCGGCGGCTCGCTCTGCTCCTCAGTCCAGGCGACGCCGCGCCCCTCCGGCTCGCTCACGCTCACACTCCCGCCTGTGCTGCCCCGGCCCCGGCTGCCGTGTCGGGCGCCGGATCGACCCGGGCGAGTTCGGTGCCCGTGTCGACGGCCTGGCCGACCCGCACCTTCATCTCAGTGACCACGCCCGCCGCCGGGGTGCGGATGGTGTGTTCCATCTTCATGGCCTCCAGCACAATGACCGGGGCATGGGCGCCGATATGGTCACCCGGCGCGACGGCGATCCGCACCACGGTGCCAGGCATCGGCGCGAGCAGCGAGCCAGTGGCCGCCAGCGACCCGGGCCCGGCGAAGCGCGGCACCTCGGTCAGCACGCTGGAGCCGAGCGGGCTGTCCACATACGCCGTCTCGCCCACCCAGTGCACGTGGTAACTGCGGCGGATCCCGGCGACGGTGAGATCGACCTGGTCCGCGCCGATCTGTCCCGCTTCCACGCCACCAAGGTCCTGCCCGCCAACGGCGACGCGCAGGCCGGAGCGGTCAAAGCAGTACCGGACCTCCCGATGTTCCGCACCGCTGGTGAACGCGGCGGACTGATCCTCGTTCGGCACGTTCCGCCATCCTGACGGGACACCGCGCAGCACGGCGGCGCTCGCCCGGCGAGCCGCCTGGCCGGCCAGCGCGGCCGCCACCGCGTGCAGGTCAAGCGCGTCGCCGCCGGGGGGCGCGCCGAGCCCGGCGGGGTCGTGCCGGTCCAGGTACCCGGTGTCGATCGCCCCGGCCCGGAACTCGGGTTCGCGCAGCACACCGACCAGCAGGTCCCGGTTGGTGGTGACGCCGTGCAGTTGCGCCCCAGCCAGCGCGCTGGCTAGCCGCCGGCCCGCCTGGTCGCGGGTCATGCCGTGCGCGATGACCTTGGCCAGCATCGGGTCGTAGTGCACTCCGACCACCGAGCCGTCGCTGGCCCCAGCATCGACCCGGACCCCGGGCACCGAAGGGATGGCGAACCGGTGCAGCGTGCCGGTGGCGGGCCGGAAGCCGGCCTGGACGTCCTCGGCGTACAGGCGGGCCTCCACAGCATGGCCGGTGATCCGCGCGCCCGTGACCTCGGGACCCAGCGGAAGGCCCTCGGCCACCTCCAGCTGAACGCGGACCAGGTCAAGCCCGGTCACCATCTCCGTGACCGGATGCTCAACCTGCAACCGGGTGTTGACCTCCAGGAAGTAGAACGAGCCGTCGCGGTCCAGGACGAACTCAACGGTGCCCGCGCCGACGTAGCCGATGGCCTGGCCGGCCGCAACGGCCGCCGCTCCCAATTCGGCGCGCAGCCGCTCGTCCACCGCTGGCGACGGCGCCTCCTCGATGATCTTCTGGTAGCGCCGCTGGATCGAGCACTCCCGCTCGAACAGGTGCGTGACGGTGCCGTGGGCGTCCCCCACGATCTGGACCTCGACATGCCGGGGACGGTCCAGGAAACGCTCAAGGAACACCGTGCCGTCACCGAAGGCTGAGGCAGCCTCGCGCCGTGCGCTGGCCACCGCCTCAGCCAGGCCGCCGACGTCGGCCGCGATCCGCATGCCCCGCCCGCCGCCGCCGAACGCCGCCTTGACCAGCACCGGGTACCCGATCTCGTCGGCCGCGGCGGCCAGCTTCGCGGGGTCGGGCTCCTCAACGGACTCGGCAGTGACATCGGGCAGCACGGGCACGCCGGGCAGCACGGGCACGCCCGCGGCCGCCATCAGCTCCTTGGCCGCTATCTTCGAGCCCATCGCATCGATCGCCGCGGCCGATGGCCCGACGAAGACCAGTCCGGCCGCCGCGCAGGCCCGGGCGAACCCAGCGTTCTCGGACAGGAACCCGTAGCCGGGGTGGACCGCCCCGGCGCCGGTCCGCTGCGCGGCGGCGATGATCAGGTCCCCGCGCAGGTACGTGTCCGCGGGCGCCGAGCCGGGCAGCCGGACCGCCTGATCGGCGGCCGCCACGAACGGCGCACCCGCGTCGGGGTCGCTGAACACGGCTACGGTCGCGATGTCCATCTCCCGCGCGGTCCGCATGATCCGCAGCGCGATCTCGCCGCGGTTCGCGACGAGCAGCTTGCCGATGGCAGGCACGGGACTCACATCCGGAAGACGCCGAAGCCCCGGCGGCCCTCGACGGGCGCGGAGCAGGCGGCCGACAAGGCGATACCCAGCACCGTCCGGGTGTCGCGTGGATCGATGAGCCCGTCGTCGTACAGCCGGGCGGTGACGAAGAAGGCGTGTGACTCCCGCTCGATCTGCGCCTCGATCATCCCGCGGCGCTGTTCGTCGGCGCTCTCGTCGAAAGGCCGCCTGGCCGACTGCGCGGCCGTCCGCCCAACAATGGACATAACGCCAGCGAGCTGGGTTGCTCCCATCACCGCGAGTTTGGAGCCGGGCCATGCGAACAGCAGCCGGGGGTCGTAGGCCCGGCCGGACATTCCATAGTTGCCGGCGCCGAACGAGGCGGCCATGTTGAGCGTGACGTGCGGCACGGTGCTGTTGCTGACCGCGTTGATCATCTTGGCCCCGTCCTTGATGATCCCGCCCTGCTCGTAGCTGGCGCCGACCATATAGCCGGTGGTGTTCTGCAGGAAGATGAGTGGCGTGCCGGTCTGGTTGGCCAACTGGATGAACTCCGCGGCCTTCTTGGCCTCCTCGCTGAACAGCACCCCACGAGCGTTGGCGAGCACCCCCACCGGGTAGCCGTGCACAGACGCCCAGCCGGTCACCAGGCTGGTCCCATAGGACTCCTTGTACTCACCAAAGCGGGAGCCGTCCACCACCCGGGCCAGCACCTCGCGCGGGTCAAACGGCACCCTGATGTCGGCCGGGGCGATGCCGAGCAGGTCCTCGGCGTCGTGCACCGGCTCATCGGCGGGCAGCGTCGGGCCCGGGCCCAGCTTGCGCCAGTTCAGCTCGGAGACGATCCTGCGGCCGAGCCGGATCGCGTCCCGCTCGTCGGCGGCGAAATAGTCGGCCAGCCCGGACACCCGGGAGTGCATCAGGGCGCCGCCGAGTTCCTCGTCGTCGGCATCCTCCCCGGTTGCCATCTTGACCAGCGGCGGCCCGCCGAGGAACACCTTGGCCTGGCGGTCGACGAGCACCGAGTAGTCACACATGCCGGGCACGTAGGCGCCGCCCGCGGTGGAGCTGCCGAAGACCAGGGCGATGGTGGGCACGCCCATCGCGGACAGTTCCGTCAGGTCGTGGAAGATCTTGCCCGCCGGGACGAACAGATCGGACTGGGTCGGCAGGTCCGCGCCGCCCGACTCGACGAGATTGATCACC
>DASWFT010000156.1:0-20471 GCA_036394075.1 Streptosporangiaceae bacterium | reverse complement strand
GCGCCGGCCAGCGCGGCAGCGGCGCGTCTCTGGAGGGCCATGGCTATTGTTTCCCGCTTTCATGTCATCTTTGTGTTGTTATCCCTACTCTCCGTGATTTGAGAGGTGGTTCCCAGAGGCGCTAGCCCCATCCCGGACGGGGCATTATCCCCGTCCTGGGCGGGGCATTGTCCCCGCCCGGCCAGCCCGGTCCAGACGGCCCCGGTACACCAGCCCAGGCCGCCCAGCCCAGGCCACCCAGCCCCGCAGGCCCGCGCACGGGCTGGGGGATGGCGGCTTGGGCCGCGTCTAGAGGGCCAGAGGGCTGTCGGGGAGATCCTCGCGGCGTACCCGGATGGTGATGAGCGTGACTATGAGGGCGAGCACGGTGGCGCCCGCGCCGATGGTCAGGCCGGCCGTCACCCCGGCCGACAGGGCGTGGTCGTAGACCGGGCTGCCTGGCCTGGCCAGGGCGGCGTGCCTGGCCAGGGCGGCGTGCCCGGCCAGGGCGGCGTGCCTGGCCGCGGTGGCGTGCCCGGCAGCTACCCGGCTGAGCGAGTCTCTGACGTGGTGGTTGACGACCGTCCACGCGACGCCGCCGATGACCGCTAGGCCCACGGCGCCGCCGACCTGCTGGCCAGCGTTGAACATGCTGGAAGCCACGCCCGAGTGCTCGTCGGATATCCCGGCGACCAGGGTCATGGTGAGCGGGACGAAGATCAGGCCGACCGCCGCGGCGAAGACGAGCAGCGGCAGGCAGATGCCCGTCAGGTAGTGGCTGTTCTCATGAACGCGGGAGAGCCAGAACATACCTACCGGGGCGATAGCGGCCCCGATGGTCATCGGCACCCGCGCGCCGAGGCGCGGGACCATCTTGGAGCAGATGGCCGCGACCACGATGAAGCCGCCGACGAACGGCAGATAGGCGAGGCCGCCGCGCAGGGCGCTGTACCCCCACGCGACCTGGGTGAACAGTGTGAGGAAGAAGAACATGCCGAAGAAGGTCGAGGCGAGGCAGAGCAGGATCAGGTACACGCCTGCCCGGTTCCGGTCGGCGAAGATCCACAACGGCAGCAGCGGCTGCGCCGAGCGTGCCTCGACGACCACGAACGCGATCAGCGCCACGGCGGCCCCGCCGAGGGCCAGGATGGTGGGCGCGTCACCCCAGTGCGATACGCCGTCAGGACCGGTCGCCCCGCGGGTCAGGCCGTAGATGAGCAGGGCGAAGCCGAGTGTGCCGGTGACAGCGCCGGGCAGGTCCCAGCGGCGCGGATGACGCTGCGATTCGGGTAGCACGTAGCGGGCGCCGAACGCGAGCAGCAGGCCGAGGGGCACATTGACGAAGAACACCCACCGCCACGAGACGTAGGTCGTGAGGAGCCCGCCAGCGATCAGGCCTACGCCGCCGCCCATCCCGGTCATCGCCGCGTACACGCCGAGCGCGCGGGTGCGCGCCTTGCCCTCGGGGAAGGTGATCGCGATCAGCGACAGCGCGGCGGGCGCCGCGACCGCCGCGCCGACGCCCTGCAGGACCCGGGCGGTGATCAGTAGCCACGAGTGCGTGGCGAAGCCGCCGAGCAGCGACGCGAGGGTGAAGAACAGAATCCCGGCGCTGAACATCCGGCGCCGGCCGAGGATGTCACCCGATCGCCCGCCGAGCATCAGCAACCCGCCGAAAGCCACGGCGTAGCCGGTGACCACCCATTCCAGGCCGGTGCCGGAGAAATGCAGGGCCTGCTGGATATGCGGCAGGGCGGTGTTCACGATCAGCTCATCGAGCACCAGCATCAGCTGGGCCATGGAGATCACCACGAGGGCGAGTCCCAGGCGACGGGTTCGTTCTGGAACAGCGGCGTCGAGCGGCGCGCGAGTCGGCGCGGTATTGGCGGTATCTGCAGCCATGGGAATCTTCCTCCCTGGAGAAGGGCGCAAGGGGCTGGCGCCGCGGCCGGAATGGCCCGGCGGACGTTGCTTGACGGTGATCCGGGGGCGAGGCGTCGCCCGGACGGGTGCGCTAGCCGGCCGGCCCCTCGCCACGCGAGAACACGTTGATCAGGTTCCCCTCCGGATCCCTGAAGATCATGCTGCGGTTTCCCCAGGGCTGGGTCGTCGGCGGCATGATCCATTCGACGCCGAGGGCGTCGATCCGCTCGTACTCCGCGTCGACGTCGTCGACCACGAAGTCGAGGATGATCTCATCCCGGGGTTCCGGGCTCCCGGGCCGCGCCGCCTGGCGTTCCCGGTACTCGGTGAATCGCCGCTTGGAGAAGCCGACCGACATCGCGCCGGCCGGCACCTCGACGTAGTACTCGTTCAGTGCCACCGACGTCCCCACGAGGCGGGCGTAGAACGCGGCGAGCCCCTCGACGTTGTTGGTCACGATGCGACTCTGGACCAGTTCCATGTCATGCCCCCGGGATGTCCAGCTCGGTGGCCGCGTAGTTGAGGAAGTACGCCGTGAAGACCGTCAGGCCCAGGTAGGCGAATGCCTCGGCGAGCTGTTCGCTGCTCCAGCCGCTGCCGGTGGCCCGGCCCCAGGTCACGTCGCTGACGTGCCCGGAGTTTGCCGCAGCCTCCCGCACCACGCCGATCAGCGTGTCGGCCTTCTCCTCGTCCAGGTTCTTGCCGGCGAGCAGCGCGTCCACCTGGTCGCGGCGCCACCCGGACCGCAGTGCGAGCATCGAGATGATGGCCAGTGCGTACTCGTTGCCATCGACCACGGCTGTCGCGAGCATGAGCGCCGAGCGTACTTGCGGGTCCAGCGTTCCGTTCCGGCCTGCCGCCCGCCTGATCGAGGTGTATGCATCGAGGACGACAGGAGCGTGGGCCATCTGAGCGTGCATGTTGAGCAGCCGTCCCGTCGGCGAGAACTGGAGCATGTCTTCCAGCAGCGGCCGCGCGGCCTCCGGAGCGTCCTCGATGGTGTGGCCAGGTATGCGGGTCATGGGTATCCCCTTCATCGCCGGGGTGCTGCGCCCGGGTCTATGGCACGTCACAGGCAAGGACGGTGCATAACGGGGAAAAGTGACACCGGGTCTCAGGCGGTCCCTCCGTGTCACAATCCGCCGTGCTACGTCGTCCAGACCAGTGCGACAACCCTCAAGGAGGATGCGAGATGCACGCGGAAAAGGACGCCGGGAAGATCAGCCAGGCGTACCAGGATCACCGTCCGTACCTGGTGAACCTCGCGTTCCGGATGCTTGGGGAGATCGGTGCCGCTGAGGACGTCGTGCAGGACGCATTCTCCCGCCTGATGCGCGCGGACTTCGCCGAGATCGAGGACGAACGCGGCTGGCTGATCGTGGTGACCAGCCGGCTATGCCTGGACCAGATCAGGTCGGCCCACTCCCGCCGGGAACGCACCCACGACTCCAGCGAGATCGAGTTCGTCGCGCCGCCTGCCCAGGCCGCGCTGGCCGATCCGGCCGACCGGGTCACGTTCGATGACGGCGTCAGGCTGGCCCTGCTGGTCGTGCTGCAGCGGCTCAGCCCGGCCGAGCGGGTCGTCTTCGTCCTGCACGACATCTTTCAGATGCCGTTCGACACCGTGGCGGAGACCGTCGGCCGGACCGCTCCGTCCTGCCGCCAGCTGGCCAGGCGGGCCAGGCAGAAGATCTCCGCGAGCCAGGGCGGCGTCCGCCTCGATGTTGCTTCCTCCGAGCATCACCTGGTCACCGAGAAGTTCATCGCCGCCTGCGCGAACGGTGACCTCAGCGGGCTGCTCGAGGTGCTCGCCCCGGACGCGTGGGGCGACGTCGACCTGGGCCCGGACGCGAGCAGGTCCCCCGCGGTGGCGGTCGGCGCCGAACGCGTCGCCAGGAACTTGCTGCGTTTCTGGGGGCAGGGCGCCACGCTGGTTTCCCATCCGGTCGGCGGCCAGCCCGCGGTGCTTGGCTTCGTCGGCCGCGAACTCGCCGGAGTGCTGGTCTTCACCATGCGCGGCGAGGCGATTCAGTCGGTCCACGTCATCGGCGACCCCCGCAAGCTGGGCTTCCTCAGCTCGCAGCTGTCCACCACCGCCTAGCGGTTAAACCGCCGGACCTCGCGGCGTCACTATTCACGAACCTCTCTCGTCCTTACCGTTGCCGCTGGTGGCCAGTGATCCACCGCGACGGAAGGAGCAAGAAGATGAATATCAATTCCGGGCGGGTAGCTCTGGGGGCTCAAGACACTCTTGAGCCGGTCGCGCCTTCGCTGGCCGTGCGTATCGTCTTGCGGCCGATGACGAGGATGCTCAACCCGCTGGTTGGCAGGCTCGCCGGCCGGCGGCACTTCCGCATGGCGGCCCAGATCCGGCACGTCGGACGGCGCTCCGGGCGGCCGTACATGACGCCCGCCGCGGCCCGGCTCAGCGGCGACGTGATCGTGATCCCGCTCACGTTCGGCAATCGGTCCGACTGGTCGCAGAACGTGCGGGCGGCCGGAGGCTGCTCCATCCGGCTCAACGGCCAGGACTACGACGCCACGCAGCCCGAGTTCGTGGGCCCGCGGGAGGCGAAGGCGCTTGTCCGGTCCGCGTTCAGCCCGCTCGAACGGGCCAGCTTCCGCTGGCTCGGCATCAAGCAGCTCCTGCGCTTGCAGGTCTCGCCCGCCGAGCGTTGACACGGGCCCAGGCGGGCAGAACCCGCGTCGCCGGGCCAGTCAGCGCTCTTCGGAGACGGCCCGGGCCGGGGCCGGCACGGGGCCGCCCTCAGCGGCCTGCCGCGGCGGCGCGACGGTCGGCCCGGCCCTCTCGGGGACTCGCAGCCGGGCGCTGCGGCTCAGCGTGGCGAGCTCGTCGACCAGGCTGCGGGCCTCATCGCCGGGGCGGTCCCGGAACTCGGCCCGCACATCCCGGCCCGCAGCGTCGACGTGGACGGTGGCCAGCCCGAGGCGGCGCTGGACCGGTCCCTGCACGAGCCGCACGCTCTGCGCCTTCTCCAGCGGCAGCCAGGTGGTGACCTTTCGGAGCCGCCCGGTGACCGCCATGGCCGTGGCGGCGTCGTGGCCCGCGGCCAGGAAGTGATAGCTGAGCGGCGCCTTCCTGCGGGCACGGCGGGGCGGGCGCCGCAGTGCGGGCTCGTCCGCGCCGAGCACGGTGTGCATGAGCTGACGGGCCAGGTCTTTGCAGCCCACCGGCAGCAGGGCCTTGCGCAGCCGGCGGGATCCATCGGCCCGGTCCCGGCCGGGCGAGCCCGCAACGTCGATCTCCAGCCTGCACCAGTGCAGCGGCCGCCACAGGAGGGGCTCGACCATTCGCACCGCCTGAATGCGACGGCGCGGGATGGTCTCGGCCACCGTGCCGAGCAGGCCGCGGCGGATCCGGATCCCGTCCGGTGACTCGGCCAGCGTGAAGCCATACTGGGTCGCCAGCCGCCGCCACACGAGCGGGCCCAGCGCAAGCAGCCACACGACGAGCGTGCCGCCCGTGGCAGCGAGTGCGGCAGGCACCGCCAGTGCGATGACCACTTCCGCGATCATCAACAGCAGAATCAGGCTGGCGCTGGACAGCACCACGGAGCCCACCAGGCGGCCGGCCGGCACGGTCGCCAGCACGCGTTCGGCCGGCTCGGGCGTGCCTGGGTCCAGGCCGTGGTGCGCGGCGAGCAGCCGTGCCCTCAGTTCGAGCGCGGCCGCTTCTGGCAGGTAGGCGAGACGACCGTCGGCGTGGCTGGAACCCGCCAGCCTGACCCGCAGTTCGGCGAGCCCGAGCGCGCGGGCCAGGAACGGGCGCACCACGTCCACCGCCTGGATCCGGACCACCGGCAACTGCCGCGAGTCCCGGCGCAGGAGGCCGGTCTCGATGCGCAGGGTGAGCCCATCCAGTCGCCAGCGGGTGACGAGCCAGTTGATGACGGCCGCGATGGCGGCGACCACCCCCACGGCGATCTCGGGGAGGTGCGATCCATTGCTGCCCAGTCCCTGGGTGGCGGAGATGGCGATGAGGGCCAGCACCGCCAGCACGCCCCGGCCCGAGCGGACTACCGGCGACAGGGGATGCAGCCGATGCCAGGTCTCGCTCGCCCCATTACCTAGCGGCTGGCCGCTCTGTGGCTCGTCGCTCACTGGCGTCTCCCGCTCGCCTGCGGGGCGCTTAAGGCGCCGCCTTCCCTCGTCGCTCGTCCCTCGCTCCTCAGTCCAGGCAGCGCCGCGCCCCTCCGGCTCGCTCACAGTCCGGCGGCCTTGGCCTCGCCGAGTGCGGCCAGCCGGTCACGCAGCCGGGCGGCTTCATCGCGTTCGAGCCCAGGGATGCGCGCGTCGCTGGCCGCAGCGGCCGTATGCAACTTCAGGGTCGCCAGCCGGTAAGCGCGCTCGACCGGGCCGGCGGTCACGTCCACGAACTGCATCCGGCCGTAGGGAACCACGGACAGGCGGCGGATCAAGACCCCGCGCGAAACGAGAAGATCCTCATCGCGCTCCTGATAGCTCCAGGCCCGGAAGCGGTTGCGCACGAACCACAGGGCGATCGCCCCGCCCAGGGCCACGGCCACGGCCACGGCAGCCCCGGCGGGAGCACCGGCGATTAGACCCGCACCGGCACCGGCCAGTACAGCGAGAGTCCCCGCGGTGACCGCCACCTCCGCACAGCGCATCCGCCACAGCCGGGGGGAGGGGGATTTCGTCACCGAGTCTGGAGTGCCAGACGATGCCGCAGGGCCAGACATGGCCAAGACGCTACAGCCCACCGCGTGCTCCATCAAACGCGGCCGGACCGTAGCCTGCAGGATGTGCCCGGGCAAACCGAGATCCCGGGCCAGGAACCCCGGAGCCCAGTGTGAGCAGCGCGAGCATCCCAGCAGAGGTGGGCGACGCCGTGACCGCCCAGGCGATCGCATCGGTGGAGCCGGTGATCCGCCCGTACCTGCGGCGGACCCCCGTCATCAGCGTCGACCGCCTCGACTTCGGCCTGCCGCCGGGCCCCCTCGTACTGAAGCTAGAGCACCTGCAGCACACGGGGTCGTTCAAGGCGCGAGGCGCGTTCGCCAACCTGCTGCTGCGGGAAATCCCGGCCGCTGGGGTGGTCGCTGCCTCGGGCGGCAACCACGGCGTCGCGGTGGCCTACGCCGCCCGCGCGGTGAACGTGCCAGCCCGGATCTTCGTGCCGACCGTGTCCTCCCCGGCCAAGATCGCCCGTATCCGGGGGTATGGGGCCGACCTCGTCGTCGAGGGCGACACCTATACCGACGCGCTCGAAGCCAGCCAGGCCTGGGCGGCATCCACGGGCGCGCTGCAGGTGCACGCCTATGACCAGATCGAGACGATGCTGGGCGCGGGATCGCTGGCCATCGAACTCCAGCAGCAGGTTCCGGATACCACGACGGTGCTGGCCGGGGTCGGCGGCGGTGGGATGCTCAGTGGTATCGCAGCCGGCTACGCCGGCGGGGGCATCGCAGCCGGCGTAACCAGCCAGGTGAACGTGGTCGGGGTGGAGCCGGTCGGCGCGCCGACACTGACCAGGGCGCTGCAGGCAGGCCGTCCTGTGGACGCCGAGACCGGCAGCATTGCGATCGACTCGCTGGCCCCGCGGCGAGTCGGCGAGAAGACGTTCGGCGTGATCAAGAACCTGGTGCGGCAGGTGGTGCTGGTGACCGACGACGCCATCCGCAACGCCCAGGATCTGCTCTGGCAGACACTGCGCCTGGTCGGCGAGCCAGGCGGGTGCGCGGCGCTGGCCGCCGTGCTGTCCGGAGAGTACTCTCCCGGGCCCGACGAGATTGTCACCATCGTCATCAGCGGGGCGAACACGACCGCGGTGGATTTTGGTCGTTAGGCTAGCGGCCGCCGATGTCCTCACTCCAGATCTCTGGATACCGCTCCTGAAATTCCCGCATAACGGACACGCATCGGTCATCACCCAGGACCACGACTTCTACCCCTTGGCCGGCCAGGAAACCGAGGTCACCCTGGAATGTCTCGGCCTCTCCGACGACCACCCTGGGGATCTGGAACAACAGGATGGCGCCCGTGCACATCTGGCACGGCGAGAGCGTCGTGTACAGGGTCATGCCCTGGTACGAGGGCTGCCGGCCGGCGTTCCTGAGGCAGGCGATCTCACCGTGGGCGACCGGATCGCCGCGCTGTACCCGCTCGTTGTGGCCGGCCGCGATGATGTTCGCGCCCGAGGCGAGGACGGCGCCGACCGGGACTCCCCCGGTGTCGAGGCTGGCGCGCGCCTGCTCAAGGGCGGCGTCCATCATCTCTGTGTCCACAGCGGCGGGCGGCCCGATCGTCATGCCGACGAGCGTACCGGCGCCCTGCTCCGCCCAGCGGTGCGGGGAGGCGGCCGGAATCACGCCATCTGGCTGCGGGCGACCACCGCGGCGACGCGCCGGGCGAGTTCACGGGGGCTGAACGGCTTGACGATGTAGTCATCGGCTCCGAGGGCGAAGCCGATTTCCACATCGGTTTCCTGCGCCTTGGCCGTGAGCATGATGACCGGCAGCGTCGCCGTGCCCGGCTCCGCACGCCAACGCTCCAGAACCTCAAGGCCGGTCAGCCCGGGCATCATGACGTCGAGCAGGACAATGTCGGGCACCCGCGCGGCGACCGACTCGATGGCCTCATCACCGTCCATGGCCCGGCGCACCTCGTACCCCGATTTGCGGAGCTTGTACGTGATGAGGTCACAGACATCCGGGTCGTCGTCGACAACCAGCACTGTGGTCATGTCTCTCCCTCGCCGAGGCCCGGATGACCCGGTCACTCCGCTCTGTATCCGTAATATTACACTCTGTAATATGAATATGCAGGGAACCGCGGAGGCACGATGGGCACAGACAGCAGCAGCAGCGACTCAGACACACAGCATGCGAAGCAGTGCATGCTGCCCATACAGAACATCCTGGTAACCGGAGGCGCCGGTTACGTCGGGTCACACCTGGTCGACACGCTCGTCGAGTTGGGCCACCGGGTCAGCGTCATCGATGACCTGTCGAGCGGCATGGCCAAGAGCCTCGCCGGGCACGTGCGGGCGGGAGACATACGCCTGATTGAGGGCTCCATCCTCGACCCGGAACTCCTCGATCGCGAATTGCGGGTGAGAACGCCCGGTACGGTCTTCCACCTCGCCGCCGCCGTCGGCGTCCGCCGCATCCTGGCCGATCCGCTCGGCTCGCTGCAGACGAATGTGGCCGGTACCGAGAACGTGCTGCGCGCCTGCGCCCAGTACGGCTCGGCGGTGGTCCTGGCCTCCTCATCCGAGGTCTACGGCAAGCCCTCGGTCATGCCCATGTCTGAGTCCGGCGACCGGGTGCTCGGGGCGACGACCGTGCCACGGTGGTCCTACGCGGCCGCGAAGGCGCTTGACGAGCACCTCGCGTTCGCCTACGCGGCCAACGGCCTGCGGGTGGTGGCCGTGCGGTACTTCAACTCCTACGGTCCCCGGCTCGATCGGGCCGGGGACGCCTCCGTGGTCGGCGTGTTCCTGCGGCACGCGCTGGCCGGCGACCCCCTCCACTTGCACGGGGACGGGCAGCAGACCCGGTGCTTCACCTACGTCGCGGACACGGTCCGCGGTACCGTGCTGGCCGCGGCCACGCCGGCGGCGAACGGGCAGGTGTTCAACATCGGCTCCGCCACCGAGACGAGCATCCGGGAACTGGCCGACCTGGTCATCGCGGCCACTGGCTCCCGGTCACCCATCCGCCGCATTCGGTATCAGGCCGTGTACGGCGAACGGTTCGAGGACATCCCGCGGCGCGTTCCCGACCTCCGCCAGGCCTGGGAGGTACTCGGCTGGAAACCGGAGGTGTCCCTGACTGATGGCATTGAGCGCACCCTCGCGTGGTGGCGCAAGGGCCAGTAATACGGGCCGTTCTCAGGTCAGCTTTCGCCCGCGCCCAGGACGGTGAGCAATACGAGGGCGAACGTCGTGACGCCCAGAACTCCGTGACCGAGCACGACGATTACCGGGAAATTGCGCTCGGCGGGCACGGCGAGCATGTCCGCCGTTGCGGCCGGCCCATGTGTCGCGACGGGGGCGCGGTACACCGGGATCCAGCGGGCCAGCATGGTGGAGCCCAGCAGCGCGGCCGTGGCCAGGATGGCGACCGAGGCCCAGGCGAGCGGCGCCCGGTCCAGGAGCAGGTAGGCGATCCACACCGCCAGGCCTCCGACGGCGAGCAGCGCGTGCCCGCAGACCACCGGCAGGGGCAGCCGGCTGGCAGTGACGCCCTTGTCACTGGCCTCGTTCTCAATGAGCCAGATAACGAGCATGTAGAGCCCGCCCGAGGCGGTGACGAGCCAACTGATCAAGGCCGCGATGCCCATGGTCTCTTTCTTTCAGCGGAATTCGTGACAAACCCGCTCAGGGACCATTGTGCCGTGCGTAGGGGGGCCGCGCTGGAGGTCAGCCAGCGAAGCTCGCGTACAGCAGGTATGCGTTCAGGGCGATGATCATCGAGACAATGCAGCACGTCGCCGCCGTGGTGACCCGGTGGTTCACGAACGGCCCCATGACATCCGCGCGGCGGGTGAGCACGACCAGCGGCACCAGCGCGAACGGGATGCCGAAGGAGAGCACGACCTGCGAGATGACCAGGCTGGCGGTGGGTGGCAGCCCGAATTCGAGCACCACGAGCGCTGGCAACATGGTCAGCCCGCGGCGGATGAACAGCGGAATCCGGCGCCCGATGAAGCCCTGCATGACGACCTGCCCCGCGTAGGTGCCCACGCTGGAGGAGGACAGCCCCGAGGCGAGCAGCGCGACCGCGAACATGAGCGCGGCGCCGCCGCCGACCAGTTGGCCGAGCCCGGCGTGCGCGGCCGCGATCGTGTCAGCCGGTGGCCGGCCCCCGCGGCTGGCCAGCGAGACGGCGACGAACAGCATCGAGAGGTTGATCAGCCCCGCGGCGCCCAGCGCGATCAGCACATCGAGCCGCTGGAAGCGCAGCAACTCCCGCCGCTCGGCGTCGTCGCTGCAGGACACCCGGGACTTCGTCAGCGCCGAGTGCAGGTAGACGACGTGCGGCATCACGGTCGCCCCGATGATGCCCGCGACGAGCAGCAGGCTGCCGTTGCCGGCGAAGTTCGGGACGAGTCCCGCCGCGATGCCCCGCGGCTGCGCTCCCACGGCGACCAGGTCATAGGCGAACCCCAGGAAGACAAGGCCAAGCAGGCCGCCGATGGCCAGCTCGAAGCGGCGGTAGCCGCGCTGCTCCAGGGCCAGGATCGCGAAGGCGACAATGGCGGTCAGCGGCCCTGCCGCGCGCAGCGGCACGTGGAACAGCAGGTTCAGGCCGATGGCGGCCCCGACGAACTCAGCCAGGTCGGTGGCCATGGCGACGAGTTCTGCCTGCACCCACAGGCCACGGGACACCGGCCGCGGCAGATACTCGCGGCACAGCTCCGGCAGGTCGCGTCCGGTGGCCACGCCGACCTTGGCCGACAGGTACTGCACCAGCATGGCCATCAGGTTGGCCGCCACGATCACCCACGCCAGCGCGTAGCCGAATTGCGCCGCGGAGAAGTTGGTGGCGAAGTTGCCTGGGTCGATGTAGGCCACCGCCGCGACGAAGGCCGGGCCGAGCAACGCCATGACACCACGCGCCCGGCCACGCGAGCGCAGCAGTCGCAGCGCGCTCGGGTCAGTGCTGGCGGGCGGCAGCGGCAGCTGCAGCACCGCGTCCCCGGCGGGCGGCCCCAATCTCAGCCCACCGACGGGCCGAGGCCGAGTGACTGCGGCGTGCTGGAGTCAGGTGACGGCTGATGCAGTCCCTCGTCAAGCGCGCCGAACTCGGTCATCAGCGCGGGGCTGCCACCCCAGGGCGTCTGTTCCTCGGCGATCAGGGTGTTCGTGGTGAGCAGCAGGCCGGCTACCGAGGCCCCGTTCTGCAATGCTGAACGGGCGACCCGCAGCGGGTCGATGATGCCCATCTCGATCATGTTGCCGTAGCGCCCCTCCAGGGCGTCGAACCCTTCGTCCGCGCCCATCTGCCCCATCTGGGCCACCACCTCCTGACCGGAGTAGCCGGCGTTGGCGGCGATGAGGTAGGCAGGCTCGGTCAGCACGCGGCGCACGATCTCGACGCCGATCGCGTAATCGTCCTTGACCTGCAGGTCGTCCAAGGCGCCCTCGGCGTGCATCAGCGCGGCCCCGCCGCCCGCGACGATGCCCTCGGCCATCGCGGCCCTGGTGGCCGACAGCGCATCCTCGACCCGGTGCTGCAGCTCCTTGAGCTCGGCGTTGGTCGGCGCTCCGACCCTGATCACGGCCACCTTGCCGGACAGCGACCCGATCCGCTCGGTGAGCACATCCTCGTCCACGCCGAAGGTGGCCCGTTCCAGCTCCGCGCGCAGCTGGGTGATCCGGAACCCAACCTTGTCGGAGGAGCCGCTACCGCCGATGATAGCGGTCCGGTCCGCGTTGACCCGCACCTGCGCGGCCCGGCCGAGCTGGTCAACGGTCATCGTCTCCAGGGTGAACCCGGAGTGCTTGCTGTACACGGCGCCACCGGTGATCGTCGCGATGTCCTCCAGCTTGTGCAGCCGGCGGTCGCCGAAACCAGGCGCCCGGACGGCGACGCACTGGAAGACCCGGTTGACGTGGTTGTGCACGATCATGCTCAGCGCCGTGCCCTCGACGGTCTCCGCGATGATGACCAGCGGGCGCGGCGCTCGCATGATCTTGTCGAGGAGCGGCATCAGCTGCTGGACCTTGGAGATCTTTTCGCTGCACAGCAGGATGTACGGGTCGTCCACGATCGCTTCGAGGCTGGCCGGGTTGGTCACCAGGTACGGCGAGAGATAGCCATTGTCGAACTCGAAGCCCTCCACAAAGTCGACGCTCATCCCGTGCGCCGCCGACTCCTCCACCGTGACGATCCCGCCGTCACCGACGGTGTGCAGCGCCTTCGCGATCACCGCGCCGACCGTGTCGTCGTCGTTCGCTGAGATCGCGGCTACCCGCGCGTAGTCATGCTCGCTGACCACCGGGTGCGCGACGCTTTGCAGGTGCTCGACAAGCCGGCCGACGGCCATGTCGATGCCCCGCTTGACCAGCACCGGGTTGGCCCCGCCGCCGATCGCCTTCATTCCCTCCCGGACGATCGCCTGGGCTATCACCGTCGCCGTGGTGGTGCCGTCGCCGACGATGTCATTGGTCTTGATGGCCGCTTCCTTGACCAGCTGGGCGCCCATGTTCTCGAACTGGTTCTTGAGGTGGATCTCCCGCGCGATCGTCACGCCGTCGTTGGTCACCACGGGTGATCCTGTGATCTTCTCCAGGATGACGTTGCGCCCCTTGGGCCCGAGCGTCGACTTAACGGCTTCGGCCAGCTGATCCACACCGGCCAGCAGCAGGCTGCGAGCTTCCTCACCGAAGCGTAGTTCCTTGGCCATGGGTCCTCCTGGGGCATGCGGTGCGTAAGCGGGCTACGGGACGAGGATGGCGCGGCCGCGAACCCGGCCGGCGTCGAGATCGGCAAGGGCTTCTGCTGCGGCGCCCAGCGGGTAAGTCCTGGTGTGCAGGGTGACCTTGCCGGCCTGCGCCAGCACCATGAGCTCGGCGAGCTCGTTGTAGGTCCCGACGATGTTGCCGATGATGTTGCGCTCAGTCGAGATGATGTCCAGGGTCGGGATGTGCAGGGTGCCGCCGTACCCGATGACGAAGTACGAGCCTGCCCGGCCGGTCATCGCGAACCCGTCCTGCTCGGCGCCCTGCTCGGCGACGAAGTCGAGCACGACCTCGGCGCCAGCGCCGCCGGTGAGGTCCTTGACCGCGTCGACCTGGCCGCCGTCGGCGACCACCGTGTGCTGCGCGCCCAGTTGCTCAGCGAGCTTGAGCGCATCGGCGTTGCGGTCCACCACGATGATCCTGGTCGCGGTGAGTGCGGCCAGGCACTGGACGCCGATGTGGCCGAGCCCGCCCGCGCCGATGAGCACGCAGGTCGTGCCTGGGTAGAGCAGCGGGATGGCCTTGCGGACCGCGTGGTAGGCGGTGATGCCGGCGTCTGCGAGCGCCGCGACGTCCTGCGGCCGGGTCTGTGGGTCGAGCTTGACACAGGCCCGGGCCGAAGTCAGCAGGTACTCGGCCATCCCGCCGTCGCGGGACAAGCCGGGGAACGAGCTGTTGATGCAGTGCATGTCGTCGCCGGCCCGGCAGGCCCGGCACAGCCCGCAGGTGGGCGTGGGGTGCAGGATCACCGTGTCGCCGACGGCGACGTTGGTGACCGCGGAGCCGACCTCATGCACCCAGCCGGCGTTCTCGTGGCCCAGGATGTACGGCAGCGGCGTGCCCATCGCCGCGTCCCACTGGCCCTCGATGATGTGCAGGTCGGTACGGCACACCCCGGCGCCGCCGATCTTCACGATGACATCGAGCGGCCCGCCGATGGCCGGCTCCGGCACCTCGTCGATCACAGGCGGCTGATGAAATGCGTGCAGCCGGACAGCCTTCATTGGTCCTCCTCGCCTAGTCCTGACGCGGCGTACCTGTGCCGCAGCATGCCGCGGCAGATGCCGGCGTTCGCTTCGATGCTGACCCGCGTGGTGCGGGCCCGCCGCAGGTGCAGCGGAATCGCCTCGCCGCCGACCGGTGCGCCGGTCTCCGGCTCGATCAGCAGCGGGGCGTCGTCGCCCGCGGGCAGGCCGAGCTCGGCCCGGCGCTGCCGCAGCCGGTCCAGCGCGTGGGACGGCGGCAGCTCGCCCAGGGTCATCGTGAGCAGCGCCTGTGGCTCGGCCCCCGCCGCGAGCAGCGGGCGGCAAACCTGGTCGGTGCCGGCCATCACCGCTTTACGCAGGAAATCGGCGCGCAGCTGGTGCAGTTCGCCGACCGCCTCGCCGTCGAAGGACTGGGCGAACCCAGCCCGCGCGGCCACCCCGCCGTTGATCGCCTCCGCGGCGAAGTGATCTTCGAGCACGATCTCCGTAGTGCGCACGCCCGGCATGGCGGACACCGCGTCGTAAGCGTCCGCGACCATGAGGAAGGCGAAGTTGGGCGCGCAGAAGTACGTCGGCAGCCGCAGCCGCACCTGCGCATCCCCGTCCGCCGAGACGGTGCACGAGGCCACGAAGCCCAGCGAGGTTATCGGCTCGTCGAGCTCCGGGTCGCGCACCGTCCCCAACGCTCTGTTTACTAGTTCGCTCACCGCGGGGCGCTTTGAGGCGGCGCCTTCCCTCGTCGCTCCGCTCCTCAGTCCAGGCACCGCCGCGCCCCTCGCTCGCTCACGTTTACTAGTTCGCTCACCGCGGGGCGCTTTGAGGCGCCGCCTTCCCTCGTCGCTCGTACCTCGCTCCTCAGTCCAGGCATCGCCGCGCCCCTCGGTTCGCTCACGCCCCAGAGACCAACTGAGCGTCGTCCGGCGCGGCCGGGGTGCCTTGACCTGCGTCGAGCCGGAACTCGGCCGGAACGTCGATGTCGTAGAGCTTGGCCGCGTTCAGGCCCAGGATCTTCTTCTTCGTCGCGGTGTTGACCCTGGGGTAGTCGGAGAACTCGTCACTCGGGTAGTCCCAGTCGACGAAGCCCTCGATCTGCCACTTGGGCTCCCAGATCCCGTAGTCGCTGCCGAAGGTCATCTTGTCCTCGCCGACCCAGAACAGCAGCTCGCCCATGACCTTGGCGAAGAACTTCGGCCTGGCGTACATGAGGCCGCCGATGACCACCGACAGGCCCGCGTACACGTTGGGCTCCTGCGTCGCCATGAAGCAGAAGTCCTCGATGCGCGGCAGCCCGACATGCTCCACGATGAAGTTCAGCTCCGGGAAGTCCGTCGCGGCGTGGTCCACGTCCGATACGTCGAAGGCGTCCTTGTCCAGCGGCCAGATCGTCGGGCCCTTGTGCACGTGGATGTTCTTGATGCCCATCCCCTGGGCGGCCTCCAGGTAGCGGTACGCCCCGGGGTCGCTGAGCTTGTAGCCGCGTGAGCCGTTGTTCCACTCCGCGGTGTAGAGCTTGACGCCCCTGGACCCGTAGCGATCGACGTTGGCCTGGAGCTGCTTCAGCCCCACGTCGCCATCACGTGGGTCAAAGCGGGTGTTGGCGATGAACTTGCCCGGGTGCTTCTCGCCGAGGGCCGCGTTGCGCTCGGTCGTGTTGAAGCCCTCCTTGTACCACTCCTTCAAGTACGTCGGCTGGAAGACCGCCACGTCCACGTACCCGTCCTCGAACACGTCCTTCATCAGGTCGTCCTCGGAGTACTTCTGGAAATGCTCAATCGTCCAGTGGGTTTCGGGCGGCCCGAGCCCCTGATAGGCGTGGAAACACTCGATCCAGCCCTTGGCGTACTGCTCGGCCCCCGGCACCCAGTTGTCCGGCGCGGCGTTCCAGTAATGCATATGGCTATCGACAACGAAGTACTTCTCGCCATCCTTCTCGTACACAAGTGCCTCCTCGTGGGCCGAATGTCATCGATCGTCGCGGCTGCTGGTCCGGGCCGTGGCCGGTCCCTGCGGCGGCGAGCCCAGCGGCTGCTACTTCTAGCAGAACCGCTGGGCATCGCGCGTGCAAGGGCTATCCGGCGGTCAGGTCGAAGCCGAGGTAGTCTGCGGCGTCCTCCGGGTTGGCGACCAGGATTGTCCGGTCGTCCGTGTGGATCATCCGGCCGTAGTGCGTGGACATGTTCTCCTCGAATTCCGCCTGGTCGAAGAAGCCGTGCTCCTCGCCGAGCGCATCGGAGATCTCGTCGTAGACGACGTCCATCCGCCTGATCGCGTCGACGCGGATCATCGATGGCAGCGGCATCACCCGCACGTCGGGCTTGGTCGCCATGACCTCGGCTACCACCTCGCCGACCTGGTTGTTCATCAGTGTGAAGCCGCACCTGTTGGACGCCGTGTGGTCGGACTTGTACGGGCTTTCCGCGGTCGTGAATGTGGTCACTGGGCCAGCTCCTTCGGTGTTTCCAGGTGCAGCTCGGACAGGATTCCGCTGAACCGGTGCTTGGCGGCGTCCAGGCCGTCCTCGAAACGTGGCGGCTTCGAGTCGGGCTGTGACCACAGCGGCTGCAGCGCGCGGGCGGCGACAATGGCGCGCGGCACCCAGGCCGCGAGCCACTGCTGCATGATCGTCTTGTTGTGGCTGGCGAACTCACGGTCGCTGCTCAGCAGCTCGAACATCGCCGTGGTGTACCGCAGGTCGCGCTCGGCGAAGTCGTACTCCGCCGCGCCGACGATCGTGGGAGTGACGAAGTCGCCGTTGCGCGGTGACGCCTGCTGCACCAAACCGCTCCGGAACAGCTCGCCGACCAACGGCTCGAACACCACGTTCGCCGCGAAGATCGCCTCGCACCAGTCGTCGATGGCGGTGAGCTGCTCGGCGGTCTTCCGCACGCCCTGCCAGGCCGGATCTTCGTTCCAGGTCTCGATGTGCGCCGCGCCGTCGAACCCGTCGATCTCCTCGGTCAGCGTCAGGTTGTACAGCGCCAGATCCTGGGCGGCCCTGATCCGGTGCATGCTGTTCACCGAGATCGCGTTGTTGTGCATGTTGGTCGGCGCCCGCCGGTTGGCGTTGGCGTAGAGGTAGAGGCCGAGGCCGTGGTCCACGTGCATCCAGGCGCCGACGTTGCGCTCCACGAAACGGACCCAGTTCCGGTTCCACTGCTCGAACGCCTTCGACTGCCGCGCAGCCTCGATGTTCTGGTTGACCTGCCGCACCACGTTAGAGTTGTAGCGATAGAGGGTGAGCTCCCACTCCTCGTTGGGATCGCGGAACTCGTGCCAGCCAAGCGCCGGCCAGTCGTAGCCCTTGCCGCCCGATCCTGGATAGCGCTTCGGCTCCGGCCGGTCCGACCCCCACGCCTTGAGCACCGTCCAGTCCAGCGGATAGCCACCCCGGCCATCGGAGAACCCGTACAGCCAGCCCTGGCTGAGGTAGTGCCGTGGGTCGGGCTGGACCTCGACGGTCACGTCCTCGTAGTGCGACTGCTTGCGCTTCTGCGGCGTGTAGTAGTTGAACCGGCGGGCATTCGAGTCCGGGAACTCCTTGGCACCGGCTTCAGCATCGGTAAAGACGGGCTTCGGCAGGTCACGTTCTGTCGGAGTTGTCATGATGTCCTTCCTTCACCTCGAGAGTTCAGCCGGTGTTGCCACGGGCCGGCCACCGGCCGGTGGCGATGAGCGATCGTCCTCACTGTTCGTCGGGATCACCGGTGGTGGTGAACTTGTCGTAGTAGACGTGCTTTTCTGGCACCCCCAGCCTGGTGAGCAGCGGCATCGCCGCTTCCACCATCGGCGGCGGGCCGCAGACGTAGGCGTGCGCACCCTTGAGGCCGGCCTCGTGCCGCTGCACCACGTCGGTGATCAGGCCGACCTCGCCGTCCCAGCCATCCCCCTCCACGGGCTCGGACAGCGCCGGAACGTACCGGAAGGCGGGCAGCGTCTCTTCGAGGGCGCGCAGTTCCTCTTCGAAACACAGGTCACGCCGCCCCCGCGCGCCGTAGTAGAAGGTGGCCTTGCGCTCGATGCCACGTTCGGCCATGGAGCGCAGCAGCGACAGGATGGGCGCCATCCCTGCCCCTCCGCCGACGAAGATCAAATCTGTGTCGTGACCCTCGCGGAGGGTGAACACGCCGAACGGCCCGGTGATGTCGAGCCGGTCGCCCACCGCGAGCTGGGTATCCAGGAAGTGCGAGAACAGCCCGTCCGGATAGACCTTGATGACGAACTCGAGCCGACCGTCTTCACGGCTGGACGTGTTCGCCATCGAGAATGACCGGGTGGCTTCGGTGCCCGGGATGGTGAAGTCGAGGTACTGCCCGGGGAAGAACTTGATCTCCTGGGGTTCCACCAGCCGGAGCACGAGGTGGCGCATGTCGTGGGTAACCGGATCGATGGACACCACCTCGGCCACCGCCTCCTGGATGGGCAGCCCCGAGCGGATCATGTCCTCGTCGAAGTTGAGCAGCTCGATCGTGACGTCCTCGTAGGGGTGCGCCCGGCACAGCAGGGTGAAGCCTTCTTCCCGCTCGTAATCGGGCAGCGCGAAGGTGGAGTACTTGTCGAGTTCGATGTCGTCGCCGTCGAGGACGAATGACTTGCAGGAGGAGCACTGTCCCTCCTTGCAGCCGTGCATGAGCATGATTCCCTGCTCCGCCGCGGCACGCAGGATCGTCTGGTCCTCCCCGACCTCGATCTCGATGCCTACCGGCTCGAATCGCACGACGTGCTTGTCGGCCATGACTCCCTCACGGACTACGGACTTGCGACTGCGGACAGCGAACTGCGGACTTGCGGACTGCGATTGCGCACTGCGGGGCGCAGGAGGGGCGGCCGCGGGCCGGCCGCGGCCCTCCCCTCCTGCTTACTGGTCCCCCTGGGCTACCGCTCAGCCATCCGCTGGCGCTGGACGGCCCGCGGGGCCTTGGCGCACGTAGTCCGCGTGGAAGGCCTGGCGCTCCTCCGGCGTCATCTCGTTGAGCAGCACGTTGGGGCTCAGCACCGGGCCCATCCGGCGCAGGTGATCCAGCGTCCACATCTTCTTCGGGTCGTCCAGGTCCAGATGCGGCTGCGCGACCATCGTCTTGCCGTCGTCACGCACGTAGCCCATGTCCGACACCACATCGGCCCAGTTCCAGCCGTGGTAGAGGGTCTCCCACTCCCGCTTGCCGATCAGCTGGCCCATGTTCGGGGTCTCCCGGCCCTGGTAGGTCGGCCGGAAGGCGGTCACGTCAGTCCAGCGGCATTCCTCGTGGCAGTACGTGCGTACCTGGCCGTTGACCTCGTCCATGACCATGTCCTCGCGGACCAGGCACGGGACCATGCAGGTCCAGCAGCGGTGCGGGTATACGTAGTCGACGCTCTCGGCCACGATCGGGTGATGCCCGTTCGGCCGGGACAGCCGATTGTAGTTTTCCCACCACTTGCCGTACTTGTCGTACCAGCCCGGGTACTTGTATTCGAACCACTCGAAGTCCTTGTCGGTCATCGGGTCGATCCGCCAGTAGTTCGCCAGCCAGCCAGTGGCGAAGAATTGGGCCACCTCGTGCACGTAGCCCTTGTTCCAGATCTGGTTCCACGCCTCTTCGATGAGGTCGTGCGGGATCACCAGGCCGTACTTCTCCAGCGGCACCAGGTAGCTGCGGTAGTAGTCGTCGTAGATCCACCGCCGCCACATCTCCGCGTAGCTCTCCCGGTCCTTGCGGCGGTCCTTCGTGCCGTACTCGATGAACGTGCCGATGGCCGCGTCCACCACCCGGTGGTTGTTCCACCACGCGTAGCGCAGGTCGCGCTGCAGCAGCTGGTGGTTGCCCTCGTCGGCCAGCGCCATCAGCAGCGTCGCATAGCCGTTGCTGATGTGCCGGGACTCATCCGACTGCACGGAGTGGAACACCGTCGGCAGCAGGTAGTCACCGTTCGCGGCGGCTTCGGCCGGCATGGCCACGAACAGCGTGTTCGTGAACGCCGTCTCGGCCACGATGGTCAGGTAGATGCTCGCCGCCGTGATGGCGTCACCGGTGATGAAGCCCTCGGCGAACTGCCGGCCGATCGTGCCGCAGTAGTCGTTCTGGAAGTTGCGCAGGCTGCTGTTGAAGCCGGCCGGGTCGATGTAGTTGTTCATGTACAGGCGCTTGAGGTTCTGC
>DASWFT010000155.1:0-2158 GCA_036394075.1 Streptosporangiaceae bacterium | reverse complement strand
CACCGATCCCGTACGTCACGACCTGACCGCCGAGGCGATCCGGCTCACTCGCCTGATCCGTGCCCTCATGCCGGAGGACGGTGAGGTGGCCGGGCTGCTGGCGCTGATGCTCCTCACTGAGGCCCGCCGCACCGCCCGGGTTTCGGCGGGCGGCGAACTGGTCACGCTCGTCGAGCAGGACCGTGAGGCCTGGGACGCGGCGCTGGTCGCCGAGGGTCACCGGCTGGTGCGCGAGCGCCTGGCCGCCGGGGTGGCTCCGGGTCGCTACCAGATCCTCGCAGCGATCAGCGCCGTGCACACCTCCGCCCGCGACGTACGCGACACCGACTGGTCGCAGGTCGTCGCCCTCTACGACCAGCTCGTCCGCATCGACTCCTCGCCGATCATCGCCCTCAACCGGGCCATCGCGGTCGCCGAGCTTGACGGCCCGGAGGTGGCACTGGCGGCCGTCGACCGTCTCCAGGACAAGCTGGCCGGCTATCACGCCTACCATGCGACCCGCGCCGACCTGCTGCGCCGGCTGGGCCGCAGCCAGAAATCGCGCGCGGCGTACGACAAAGCCATCGAGCTGGCGGGCAACACCGCCGAGACCGCCTACCTGACACGCCGCCGCGACCAGCTGGCGTAGCGCCCGCGAATCCCGGTCGATACCCCGTGCAAAGCGGCGGCCAGCCCCGATGGAATACGCGGCGCGGGCCAGAGCAGGTGAAGCATCGGGGTTCGGGGCCAGGTACACGGACGGGCATCCGCAGTCTCAATGGCCCACAACGGAGGCACCCCTCGCCTGCTCGCGAAGTGCGGGAGCGCCGCCGAAGTCCTCGGCAAGCAGCAGATCGAGGACCCTGCGCTCGCCCGTGTCAAGCGGGCGCGCACCACCGGCCATACGGACAGTTTGCCGGCCATGGCACCGCACTCATCTCACATGCATGTGAGATGAGTCTGCCCGGAACACGAACACAAAACTCCCCGCCGTGGCTCGGCGGGTGAGTTCCGGGATCTGGCCCATATTTCGGGCTCTGGCGCGGATATTTCGTGATGGCAACCAGCCCCGGCCTGCTAGCGGCTTGCCGACTTGTGGCCGGTGTGACTGGTCTGAGCCGTGATCGGCGTGTTGCTGCTGAAAGTGAAGAGACTCCTGGTAGGTCGGCGGTTGTCTACACCAGCCGGTCAGCCAGGAGTCCAGCTTGTCATTGTCACAGGGCAGCAGATGCTTGTCATGCCAGCATGGCCACGATCTTGAAGTGCTCCTGCCGCACCTGGCCGCAGTCGTCGTGGACAGGATCGAACCGGCCGGGACGTTGCTGTGCATCAGGGCCTGTGCCCGGGCCAGCTCCGCGGTGTGCCCGGTGTGCGGCCGAAGTTCGCGGCGGGTGCACAGCCGCTATGAGCGGCGGCTGGCCGATGCGGCGATCGGCGGGCGGCGGGTGGTGATCCGGCTGCAGGTCCGGCGGCTGTTCTGCGACGATCCGGGCTGCGCGAAGACGACGTTCGCCGAGCAGGTACCCGGCCTCACCGCCCGGTACGCGCGCAAGACTGCGCTGCTGGTCGGCGTGCTGCGGGACATCGCGGTAGCGCTGGCTGGCCGGGCAAGTGCCCGCCTGGCCCGGTCACTGCACGCGACGGCGAGCCGGCCAACCTTGTTACGCCTGGTGATGGCCATCCCGGACCCGGCGGCGCCCGCGCCCTAGAGGGCACCGGACACCATGGCCCCGGGCATCGGCAGGCGGGCGCCCCGGACCGCAGCGGCAACCACACCGACGTGACGCCTGACACTCGCCCGGATTGTCCACTTCGCCGACTCCCCAGGCACAGCAAGCAGTGCTCAGTTATCTCGGATGCCCAGGACGGAGTGCTCAGCTTCGCAAGATTCCGGCACACCCCGACGACCAGCTCCAGCGGGCACCCGACATCGGCGACCTGCCCCACGAGATCGACCCGCGACCCGACCACGATCTTCTGGGGATAGCCCGTCCGGGCTGAGGCATTCAGACAGTTTCAATATCTGTTGCGACATGAGGTCGCACGTTGTGAGTGTTGCGACACGATGTCGCACGTGGTGAGTGTGCTGGTCAAGGAGGTCTGGCTGATGCCGGAGACATAGCAACAGGTGGTGTTCGACCTGTCCCCGCCGTGACGTGCGTGGCCGGTTCCTGACCGG
>DASWFT010000154.1:0-1989 GCA_036394075.1 Streptosporangiaceae bacterium | reverse complement strand
ATCAGCGTATTCCTCACCCGCGGCCAGGCGCTCATCCGGCGCCTGCCAGCGCCAACGGCCGGAACGGCCGACCAGAATGCTGCACGCGAAGCAATCGCCGGTGTCATGAACGATGCCCGGGAGAGCTTCCTGCACTCACATGCGGCCGGGCTTTATGACGCGCTCACCGACCGCTGCACCAGGTCGTTTCGACTCGACGAGCTTGTCTACGAGGCGGCGGTGCATGTTCCCGGCCTCGTGCCGTCCGCCGCTGAGATGAACGCCGAACGCGCGCGGGCGCTACCGGACAAGGAAGGTATCGAGTTCGCCCAGGGCCTGCTGGTCTCGCATGTCCTGGCCTTGCCACGGGCCGGCCGGCATCTGATTGGCGCGATGCTCCAGCCCACCACCGCGGCTCTTGAGCGTCTGGGGGAGCTGCGACGCAGCGGCTCGATCGACCTCGGTCCTGTCCGGATCACCCGGCACGGCCGGGCGGGCGTCCTCGAGCTGAGCAACCCCAAACGTCTCAACGCCGAAGACGGGACGACGCTCGCCGCAACGGAGTGCGGTGTGGACCTGCTCCTGCTCGACCCGGCCATCGAAGTCGGTGTGTTCCGCGGCGGCGTAGTGCACCACCCGCGCTACCTGGGCAGGCGGGTCTTCGGATCGGGCATCAACCTGACTCACCTTTATCACGGCGGCATCGACTACCTTTTCTACCTGCTGCGCGACCTCGGCTATGTCAACAAGATCTACCGTGGCCTACTCCCTGCCGGGCAGGATGTGGGCTCCTGGGCGGAGAGCGTCGGGGGCCAGGAGGGCACAGTCGAAAAGCTGTGGGTCGCTGCCGTGGAATGCTTCGCGATCGGCGGCGCCTGCCAGCTCCTGCATGTTGTCGACCACGTGATCGCCGAACGCGGGTCGCGCCTCTTCCTGCCCGCCCGCAAGGAAGGGATCATCCCCGGGGCGTCCAACCTGCGCCTGCCCAGGTTCGTCGGGGATCGTGCCGCCCGTCAGGCGATTCTCTCTGGCCGTGAGTGGACCGCGGGTGACCCGGACGCGGCGTTCCTCTGTGACGAGGTGGTGGAACCCGGGGACATGGACCGAGCGCTCGACGCGCGGATCGAGGCGCTGACCGACTCCGGTCTCGTGAACGCGACCGCCAACCGGCGCACGTTGCGCGCCGGCCAGGAGCCGCTTGACCTGTTTCGCGAGTACTTTGCGACCTATGCCCGCGAGCAGGCCCGCTGCCACCTGAGCCCAGCGCTGGTTCACAACCTGGAGGCGCACTGGGATGCTCCCGGGCGCAGCATCTGAGTGGCCGGTCTGGGACAGCGGCCCGAAGCGAGATTCCGTTCTCCAGAACTCTCAATGCGATACTTCCCCAAAGCGGAATGCTGGCTTACCGGCATGGCATGGGCCCCGGCGATCATGTTCTGCCGCGACGTACTCGGCCCCGACCGCGTGCTGTACGCCATGGATTACCCGTACCAGTACGTCCCGGACGAGGTTACGGCGCACGAGAATCTGCCGATCACCCCCGAAGAGAAGGCCGGTCTCTTCCAAGGCAATGCCGAGCGGGTCTTCCGGCTTTAGGACGTGCCCCTAGTGGTCTGTGAGAGGAGTCTTTAGTCGGTCCGCCCGGGGAGGGCCGGAGGCGACGGCTTGGGTGCAAGTCGCTGCGATAGCGGGTCAGCAGGAGCAGCCAATGGCGGGTCAGCAGGAGCAGCCAATGGCGGGTCAGCAGGAGCAGCCGAGGATGGGTCGTCAGGCACGGGCGGCGGGTCGTCAGGAGCAGGCGGCGGGCCTGCCGCGCTGACGGCCCGCTTGTAGGCCTCCAGGAGCTTGGCGACCTCGCCCTGGGGGTCATGGAACCAGTTCGTTGACCAGACCCGGTGGAACTGCCAGCCGAGCCTTTGCAGATGCTCGCCGCGCAGCCGGTCGCGGTCCCGGACACTGCCCGATTCGCGGTACGAGGCGCCGTCGGCCTCGATCGCCAGCACCATCCGG
>DASWFT010000153.1:0-1728 GCA_036394075.1 Streptosporangiaceae bacterium | reverse complement strand
CGGCGATTGCTCAACGCCGGCGCGAACGCTATAGTCCCCACGTCCAGATTGTTGCCGGTGCCCCAGTCTCGCAGCTAGCCCCAATCCGAAAATAGATCAGGCGGCGAGGCGGTGGTCGATGGACGCATAGAGGGCCTCGGTCGCAGGGTTGTGGGAGAGGCGTAGGACGTGGCGGCCGCCAATGCGGGTCAGGCGGCCGGCCCGGGTGACGAGCAGGAAGCGCAGGGTGCGCATGCTCCGGATCAGGTACGTATAGGTGCGTTTGCGGGAGCGCGGTTTGGGCACCGCGAGGGTGTCGAGCTGGAAGCTGCGGATGAGATTGTGGGCGAGGATGCTGAGTTGCTGCCAAGCGCTGTTGGCACCGTAGTGGCGCGTCGGGATGACGTCGAGCGCGAACTCCCCCTTGAGTTCGGCGATGGTCTTCTCCTGGGCGCCGCGGCCGCAGATAAAAGCGTACAGGGCGGGCAGATCGAGGGCGAGGTTCGTGGCGACGGCGGCGTACTCGAAGTGGCCGTCGTCGGGGGTGAAGAGATCGAGTTGGAAGTTTTTGGGGCTCTCATGGCCGACGTGCTTGCGGTAGATCATCACGCGGAGCCGGAG
Source organism: Streptosporangiaceae bacterium (assembly GCA_036394075.1). Classification (GTDB taxonomy): domain Bacteria; phylum Actinomycetota; class Actinomycetes; order Streptosporangiales; family Streptosporangiaceae; genus JAWWPY01. Next base: position 1,128 of record DASWFT010000153.1, on the reverse strand, counting down.
CTTCCACTGGGGGATCGACAGGTCATGGAAGAAGCCGGTGACGTGGGGGGCCACGGGCCGCCACCGCTCGCGCTCGGCGGCGAGTTGCTTGAGGGGCAGCCAGTGCCAGTAGCCGACCTTGATAGCATAGGCACAGCCCTGGGCGGCCACCAGTCGCAGCACGTCGCGCTGGAAGAAGGCGGCGTCCATCCGGAACTCCAGGGGGAGTCGGCGGCCAAACGCGGACCGCAGGCCCGTGATCACCTCGCGCAGGAACGCGCCGCTCTGCTTGGAATCGTGCACGTTGCCCGGCCGATTCTTCACGCGCAGGATGTGGCCGGTTTGGGCGACGTGGGCGAGCAGCGGGTAGTAGCTGGGATCCTTGCGATGATGGGGATTGAAGCCGCGGAAGGCCCAGCCCACGGTGGCGCCGGTACGCACCACGGTGCCATCGACGTCGATGGTCAGGCGCGGCAACGCCAGGCGGGTGACGGCATCGATCACGAGGTCGTGGTTGAGCTGGACCAACGGGGCCAGGGTCGTCTGCGTGAACTGGCGGAGCCAGTTGCCGACGGTGCGGGCCGTCGGGATGCGCGCCAATCCGCAGAAGCGGGCGATCAGGGGATCGCCGGCGACATACCGCAAGTGCTCGAGGCGGCGGGCCCCGACGTAGAGCAGCGCCAGGACGAGCAGCGCGAGACGCCCGCCCCCATAGTCGCCGCCCGTAGCGGCACACGCCGCGCGCAGCCGACGCGGCAGGTCATGCTGCCGCAGGTAGCGACGGAGCAGCTCCAGCCCGCTGTACGAGGTCAACTCCTGGTGGACAAACTCGACGGGCAACTTCCCCTTGATCATTCGTCGCAGACTCGCTACGCTCAGACGCATCAGGCCGGCCTCCTGTGTGTGGGGAGTGACATGGGGATGTCCTCTCCCCTTAAGAACGCACAGGAGGCCGTACTGTTTCATCGAATTCTCGATCAGTTCACGCCCCAGTTATTTTCGGATTGGGGCTAGCAGGTGGCTGAAAAAGGCCCATCTGCTTCGTTGGCGCCCTCGGCCGCAGGTTCAACGTACAGAGAGTACGCCTCACCTGCGGATCAACTCAGCTCTCGTCTCGCGACGGCCAGGGGCCGCCGCTCAACTCGAACG
>DASWFT010000152.1:0-8327 GCA_036394075.1 Streptosporangiaceae bacterium | reverse complement strand
CCGGTGATCATCCGCGAGCCTGGCCCCATTGGGGTGCCGGTGACCATTGGCCGGCCTCATGACCTCGGGTAGCCGGTGATCGTCGGCCAGCCTGACCGCGTCTGGAGGCAGGTGACTGCCTCCTGGACGCACCCCGTTAGCCGCATGGGGACCGTCGAGAGCGCCCGCTGGTGGCTGGTCTGGCCGGAGTCCGCCGCCGCCGGCCATGGCCTCGGCCAGCGCGGGCGCGGCATCGTGCTCTACGGAGGGGCGCGGCGCGCGGCCAGCCGGGGTGGGCCGCCAGTGGGTGCTGGCCGCATATGCGTGCTCTGGGAGGCGCCGGATGCGGGACCAGAGTTCCCCGAAGATCACTAGCAGGAGAATGCTCAGCCACAGCAGGGCGAGCGGGTGGAAGCGAAGGTAGGCCCACAAGTTGATCTTCAGATGGTGGATCCAGCCCGCATCCCGGGTGTGCAGAAGCAGCGGAAGGGTCGCGCCGGCGCTGGCATCCACGGCCCGGAAACCTGACCCGGAGATCAGGTTGTACTGCCCGATCACGTGCGAGGTCGGCCCGCGCGCTGTGATGCCGAAGACCTTCGCCGCGGTGATCCGGTTTCTGTCTACCTCGAGATGGCCGGAGTTGCGGACCAGCATCCCGATGCGCGCGTCCACCAGCGAGTTGCCCGAGACCATGGTGCCGGGCGCGAGGGGCCCGACCGCGAGCGCTACCCGGGGACCGCAACGAATGTCGTTGCCGGTCACCACCGTGTCGCTGGCTCCGGTGCGGATGGCGATACCCGTGTTCTTGGCGCACACCTCATCGCCCCGCAGCACCGTGCCGCTACCGCCCTCAAGCACGATGCCGGTCCGGAGGTTGCCCACCGAGGTGCTGTTCTCGATGTAGGTTCCCGAATCCGGGGCGATCGAGCTGCCCGACGCGGACGCGCCGGTCACCAACGGCCGGCCATCGACCAAGATCCCGTCGCCCCGGTTGTGCTGGGACAGGTCTTCCTTCAAGACCGTCCCGTCGGTGGCACGACCCACGTAAAACCCGTTAGTCCCGTTGCGGACCGCCGAGCTCGCGGTGACCGTGGTGCCGACCGTGTTCCGGTGGATATGCAGCCCGTCCAGCTCGTTGGACTCGAAGAGGTCGCCCTGGAAATTCACGTGCAGGCCGCGCGACACGAATGCCCCGTAGGTGTCGTGTATGAACGTCGAGGACGTCGCACCGCCAGTGCTCGGCAGACCGGTGGCGCCGGTCCAGGCCACTCCGCCGGTGCGGCCGCTCCAGAAGCCCAGCGCCGAAGCCCGGACGTTGGTGACGTCCATCCGGCCGCCCACCTCGCGGATATACGGCCGGCCGCCACCAGCATCAACGGCCGGGGTTTTGGTTGCCCGGTCCCAGCCCATGATCGTGAGCGGATGCTGCGGGGTGCCCTTGAAGGCGAGGCTGCCGCCCCAGGCGACGATCGACGAGAAGCCGTGGGAGGACCTGCTCAGGTACAGCGTGCGCAGATTCGGCGACCCCAGGTCGAGGTGGGCGTTGGCGGCGACGAAGACATTGTCGACGAGCAGGGCGGCGTGGTTGCCCAGCGGCTGCAGCGCACCATAGGCGACAAGGTCGGCGTACGAGTAGTTGATGGACCCGGTCAGGACCTGGATGTACCCCATGAGCGTGTAGGACCCCGTCAGCACCAGGGTCGGCGACGATCCCTGGATCGGCACGACCTGGGGCTGGTAGAGGGTGGCGGACTGATGCAGCAGGAGCCGGATCCTGGTGTCCTCCGCGGTGACCGCGGCGGCCTGTGTCGTCGCACTCACCTTGGGTGGCGACGCGGGCGGCCGGCCGGGGTCGACCGGCAAGGCCACGGGCGACACCACGACCGGAGGCAGAGCCGCAGGCGCCGACAACAGGGGCACGCCGTGGCTGGTTGTCGGCACGGCACCGGCGATGGGCGGCTTGGCCGGCATATGCAGGTGCAACTTGGCCAGGATCTGCGGAGCCGCGGCCAGCGCGGCGAAGACGATCAGCGCTAGCAGCACGGCATACCGCGCGCGGCCGACCCCTTGCTCAGCCTCACTAGGGCGCTTTCGGAACACAGCGTTCTCCTAAAGCAGCGACGCGGCGGATTGCGCCTCGCCGCCTATCTGGTCACTCTTGCGGGTCAGCCAGCCGTGGTGGTTCATGGTCACGAAGGCGTAGGTCTTGACAGGAAGCGCGACGACGATCGTCATGAGCGCGACGAGCGGGAGGACCCAGATGTCGCCGGGCCGGTTGCGCAGGTGCGAAATGCCACGGATGAGCCGGCCAGCGAGCAACCACCCGATGGCCACAGCGGTGACGATCGGTTCCCGGTGGAGCAGCCACGTCGCCAGGTACGTCATGGCGAAGCCCATGGTCACCGGGGTCAGCACGATCTGCAGGACGCTCAGCTGGCAGATGAACGGCTGGTGCCAGAGCCAGCCCTTCCACATGGCCGTCAGGTAGCAGCGGTAGGAGTTCCGGCTCCAGCGCAGCCGCTGCTTGAAGAAGGCACGCCCCCGGTCGGGGAACATCGACAGGGCACGGGCATTGGACTGGTAGACGGTCTTGTAACCAGAGGCGAGAACGAGCCAGGTCAGGCGCCCGTCATCGCCGGAGATGCAACGCTTGCCGAGGAAGAACTCATCCTCCAGGTGCTCCAGCACCGGCATGACCGCGCTGCGGCGGTAGGCCACCGTCCGCCCGGAAAGGCAGGCCACGGCGCCGGCGCGGGACTGGGCCCGGACGTAGTCGAGGTACCGGACATCGATCATCCAGTCGGCGACCCGCCGCCAGACGCTCGACTTCGGCATGTAGACGTTCTGCCGGGTACCCACGCCGCCGACCTTCGGGTCACGGAACGGTGCCTGAACCGCCGCGAGCAGCCCGGGCTGCCACGACGTGTCGGAATCGGTCAGCACCAGGATCTCCGCGTGGGCCTGCCGGATGCCGGCGCCAAGTGCCGACCGCTTGCCGGTGTGCGCGAACGGGAGCACGACCAGCCGGGGATCGGCATCGGCCCTCAGGCGCAGCCGCCGGATGACCTCGACGTCCTCAAGGTCAGGGACGACGATGATCTCGGTCGGATTCTCCGCCAGCCACGAGTCGAGGCAGCGGCTCAGGATATCCGGGTCCTCGCGGAACGACGGGACCACCACTGATGTCGTACTCATGTACCCCGGCGGCTGCGGGCGGTAGATCCTCGACAATGTGAACCGGAAGAGCCACACCGACCAGGAGATGATGCCAACCACGCCCACCGGGAGCACGTGCCGCAAACTCGACCACTGCGCGATGTGGATCTTGGGCAGCGCGAGGGCGGCGTTAACTACGTGGGAATTCATCCCGTCCCTTCCGTTACGCCGCGATGGCCGCGACAGTACTCCGTGAAGCCGAGGCCCCGTGCTTCTGGACTACTCAGTTCCGGGCGGCACCGTCCGGACGATTATCGGTACATGTAGGACGAGCGATCTATCCTTTTGGATTACCTTGGCAGCGAACATCAGCGTAAACGTGTGGTGTCTTCAATGTTTCTGAAGTGGCATTCTTCACTTAGATGAGCGCACGTGGTTACCCTGGGTGACGAATGACGCTCGGACTGCGCTGCGACCCAGGCCCCGCTAGGCGCTCCCGGCCGTTTCCGTACGGGCCCTTGTCACCGTGCGTGGCCATGAGCCATAGAGCTGACGACGCCAGCAGCCTGCGTTTCGCGCACCCGAAGGGGGGTGCGGCCACTCTGGCGGTGTCGATTAAGCACGCGGCCGGCGCTTAGCGATAACTCCGTTGCGACAGTCTTTGCAACTTATTTACTTTGCCGCCCGGGAATAGCTCTGCCGATACCGGCACACGGTCATATACCGGACAGACGCCGCCGAGGGCCTCGGTTAGCTGGCCGGTGACGGACCGCTGGGTCCGCCGCGGCGCGGGGTCACGAGCAGAGACTGGGCGCCGAGGCCGACCGGGCCGTCGAGGTCGTACAGCACCGACGTGGCCAGCCCGGCACCGCCGGCGGAGATGGTGGTCACGGCGTCCAGGCAGATCCATTCGCCCACGGCCGCCTTGTGCAGGTGCACCGTGAGCTCAGGATTGATGAATTGCCAGCGGGCGAAGTCAAGCTCACCCGAGAGGCCGCTGCCGCTGTCCGCGATGGCCAGCACCCGCTCCAGCGGGCCGGTCTCCTCGTCGGGCACGAGCGGATAGCGCAGCCGGGCCCACACGGTAGCCGGGCCCGGGATGCCGAAGCCGCCGCGGACCAGACGCCACTCGACGGCCGACAGGTACCCGTCCACCCAGCCACCGAGAGGCTCGGTCACCACCTCACGGGGCAGGGCCGGGGGGCCGGCCGACCGGGAGTCAACCGACTGACTGTCCGTGCGCAGCACCCGCCATGCCCGGGCGCAGGCCACGTCGCGCGCGCCGGCGGTGGCCACTGCTTCGAGCAGTTCGACGCTGCGGCCAGGCCGGGCGACCCGCGCCCGTACCTCAAGCTCGCCCACCGGGATGGCACCGAGGATCTCACACGTGAACCGGGCGACGATCATGTCGTCCCGGGGCGCGCACCGCTGGATCTCCCGCCCTAGCAGCGCGCTCGGCGGGCCGCCATGCTGCGCGCGCGCATCCCACGGACCGGTCGTGTGTACCGTGCCACGCCACCTGCCCTCACCAAGCGGGACATAGAAGCTTGCGGCCACCCGGTGGATGCTACCGACGGTCGGCACGCCGCCTGTACCCGGCCCCAGGCCACCGGATCAGGCGACAGACCCCAGGCCACCGCCCCCAGGCGACTGGTCCCGGCTACCGGCCCCAGGCCACCGGATCAGTTCCCTGGCTCGATGATGACCTTGAGGCCGATGCGCTCGGTCGCGGCGGCGAACGCATCCGGCGCCTTTTCCAGCGGGAAACGGTGCGTCACCAGTGGGGCGAGATCGACCTTCTTCTCCGCCGCCAAGTTGATCGCGCGCGGGTAAACCTCATTCATCCGGCGGACCATGGCGATGGTCAGGCCCTTGCGCCGGGCCACGGACGCCTGGAACGTAGTCCGATCGTCGTCCGGGATGCCGCCCAGCACCGCCCTGCCTCCGGGGCGGACCAGAGCCATGGCTAGCTGAACCGCGTCGTTAGTACCAGCCATCTCGAACGCCACGTCTGCTCCCTCGTCGAGCAGATCACGCTGGGTGATCAGATGGCTGGCTTGGGTGGGATGCGCGACTACGTCGGCTCCGAGCCGGGCGGCCGCCTCACGGCGGTGCGGCAGCGGGTCGAATGCGGCGACCGATCCGGCTCCTGCCGCCCGCAGCACCTGCACGAGCAGTAGGCCGATCGGGCCGCAGCCAACGACCGCGACCGACGCCCCCAGCCGTACGTGGCCCAGGTCGAGCGCGTGGATGGCCACGCCGAGAGGTTCGAGCAACGAGCCGTCAGCATCGGTCAGCGCGTCCGGCATCGGGTGAAGCAACTCCGAGGGCCAGGTCATGAAGTCTCGCATGGCCCCGTCCTGGCCGCCGTGCCCGGCGAATAGGGTACGGCGGCAAAGGTTGCGGTGGCCGTCGCGACACGACCGGCAGGCACCGCAAGGGACGGCGGGATCGATCGCCACACGCTCACCGTTCCGCGGACCCTCCACGATTACCCCCGCTGCCTCGTGCCCGAGGACCAGGGGTGCCACGAGCGTCGCATCCCCGATGCCGGCCTCGCCCCACCAGTGCAGGTCCGAGCCGCAGATGCCCACTGCGGTCACCCGGACCAGGCTCATGCCAGGTTCCGGCGCGGGAACTGGCACCTCACTAAGCCGGATATCACCCACGGCGTGCAGCCGAGCCACCCTCATGCGTTCCCCCTTACCACCGGCGGCTGCGCCGCCGCCATTCCGCGCCGGTCAGCGCGCCCCCGGACCCGGCCCTGTTGGCGCCCCCGGACCCGGCCCTGATGCCGCCCCCGGCTCGGTCAGCCGCTCCGGTACCACCACCTGATCGTAGAGTTCCTCGCTAACGCCCGACCTCAGGGCGGCCTCCTTGAGCGTCAGGTTCTCCGCCACGGCGAGGTGCGCGATCTTCGAGGCTTCGTCGTAGCCGATCACGGGGCTCAGCGCGGTCACCATCATCACGGAGCGTTCTATGTTCTCCTGCAGCCGGGGCCTATTCAGGGTCACCCCCTCGACGAGGAACTCGCGGAAGGACTCACAGCTGTCGGCGAGAATCCTGGCCGAGTGCAAGAAGTTGCTGATGGCCACCGGGCGGAATGCGTTGAGCTGGAAATTGCCCTCCGCACCCGCCATCGCGACCACAGTGTCGTTCCCCATCGCCTGGAGGCATACCATCAGCATCGCCTCGGCTTGGGTGGGGTTGACCTTGCCGGGCATGATCGAGGATCCCGGCTCGTTGGCGGGCAGGATCAGCTCGCCGAGGCCGGCCTGCGGCCCGGAGCCCAGCCAGCGCATGTCGTTGGCGAACTTGAACAGCGCCACGCTGAGGTTACGCAGTGTCCCGGAGGCGCGGACCATGGCGTCGAGCGAGGCCTGTGCGGCGAACTTGTTGGGCGCGCTGACGAACTCCAGGCCGGTGAGCGCGGAGATCTCCGCGCTGACCCTGTCCCCGAACCCGGACGGGGCATTCAGGCCGGTGCCGACCGCCGTGCCGCCGATGGCCAGCCGCCGCAGCCCGGGCAGGGCCGCCGTGATGTTCTCTTCTGCGTCGTCAAGCTGGCTGACGTAGGCCGACCATTCCTGGCCGACGGTGATCGGCGTCGCGTCCTGGAGATGGGTGCGCCCGATCTTGACGACGTGTGCCCAGTCCTCGCTCTTGCGTGCCGCGGCGTCCCGGAGCCGTCGCACGTTCGGCAACAGATGCCCGGTAATGGCCTGGACGGCCGCAATGTGCATCGCTGTGGGAAAGGTGTCGTTGGACGATTGCCCGGAGTTCACGTCATCGTTGGGGTGAACGGGGTGCTTGCTCCCCAGCTGGCCGCCGACCAGCTGGATCGCCCGGTTGGCGATCACCTCATTGACGTTCATGTTGGATTGGGTGCCCGATCCGGTCTGCCACACGTGCACGGGGAACTCAGCGTCAAGCGCACCGGAGATCACCTCGTCGGCGACCCGGCTGATCAGGTCGGCTTTCCATTGCGGCAGCCGGCCCGCTCGGGCGTTCACGATCGCGCAGGCCTTCTTCAGGTACCCGTAAGCCCGGTAGACCGCCGTCGGCATCACGTCGTCGCCGATGCTGAAGTGGATAAGCGATCGCTGTGTCTGCGCACCCCAGTAGTGGTTCGCGGGAACCTCGACCGGGCCAAGCGAATCGGATTCCGTCCTGCTGCCGGCGGCGTCGAGCCCGATGGGTAGCTGCAGCACGCGTGGAGCCTCAGTGTCACTCCCGGAATCCACGACGGCCCCTCTCGCCCACCCGCGAATGTGCGGTGTGACCAGCCTACGGACCTTCTCCGGGGCACAGGCCGCTGGAGGCCGTCAGGAACCGGGGGGAGCTCTCGCGGCGGAATGACGAGCTGGAGGGTGCGCGGCCCGGCGCTGGGCAGCGCCGTGCGGGGGCTCTTGGGAGCTTCGGTCGATGGCACCGCGCTGAGCCTGAGGGCCAGAGCGGGGCACATCGCCACCGCTTGCTGGGCCTCCTTCTCCAGCCAGAATGGCACCGGCATATCCAGGAACACCGGGTAGCCCTGGTTGTCGAGCTGGACCAGTTCCGGCACCACACTCCGGCAGAGCCCGTGTCCCTGGCACCGTGTCCAGTCCACCTGGAGGCGCGCCTCGTCATCTTCGGGCGAGAGCGGCAGGATCCCGCGGACCGGCTGCCCGCATGAGCCGCGGAACAGGTGCGCCGCGAGGTCGTCGGTGAACACGTCGAGAGCCGAGAGGACGAACCTGGACGTGCCGTCCGGGTGCGCGCAGGCTCCGCGGCCGCGAACCACCGAGGCGGCACGGCGCGCAGCGTCCAGCGCGTCCATTCCTCCTGAGCCGTCCGCGAGCGCGCTCATCGAGCGCGCGATGCCGGGCAGGCCGAGCTTGCACGGACCGCATTGGCCGGACGATTCCTTGGCCAGGTAGCGCACGATGCGGGCCACTTCACCCAGGGGGCAGGTGCCCGCGCCGAGCGGGAGCACGATGCCGGCGCCGAGCGCCCCGCCAGCGGCATCCAGGCCAGCCCGGGAGACCGGCACCTCATCAGCGATCTCCGCTGGGAGCCACATCCCGTGGTAACCGCCGACCAGCACACCCTCATGCGCTGTGGCCTCGCAGATGTCCAGGACGTTGCCGAGCGGCACGCCGATCGGGACTTCCACCACCGCAGGGCGGCCGGCCGACCCGCCGACCGTCAGC
>DASWFT010000151.1:0-1958 GCA_036394075.1 Streptosporangiaceae bacterium | reverse complement strand
AGCCCTCCCACTGCAACCAAGATCACGTAAGTTCCCGGCCTAGTGGGCCGCGTCGTACTGCCGCATGATGTCGGCGCTGATCCGGCCGCGCTTGGAGACCTTCAGGCCAGCCGCCCTGGCCCAGGCCCGCACGGCGCTGCGGTCCGCAGGTGAGCCACCAGGGCGGCTGGCGCCACGGCGGCGGCGGCTGCGGCGCTCGCCGGCCAGCCTCGATGAAGGGCGCAAGTGCCCTCTTCAGCCTGGACCGGTTCTTCTTGCCGAGGTCGATTTCGTAGGTCACGCCGTCGAATCCGAACGAGACCATCTCGGCGTTCTCAGAGCCGTCCAGGTCGTCGGTGATAATCACCGACACGCTCTTGGACATGACACTGATCGTCCGGGCGAGGCACGCGATTGTCAACGCGGCACCCTGCGAAATGGACCATGCGGCCACGAGCCGCCCTGCCTCCAGAGAGACAGCGATCCGATCACCTGGCCAGCCATCCATACAGTTACGGATGGCCCCGCCCTGATCACAGCACCCATACACATGCGGCGACGGTCGCTCGACTGGCTACCGAACGTGGTGGAGGCTCTGCGGGGCAAGGGCACCGGATCCGCCGATATGGGCGCCAGCCCCGCCGACCGGCATCACCGCGCGTGCCGCTCCGAACCGGGCTTGGTCTCAGGGGATCAACGCAACACCCCGTCTTGATCCGGTTGGATTTTGGGCGGAGGTGGCTGAATGGATCGGATCTCGGACGAGGAGAGACGGCGGATCGCCGAGCTGTTGGCCGAGGGTGCGCCGGTGTGGCGGTTGCATCGGGAGATCAACCGGTCGCGGTATACCATCCGGCGTGCGGTGATCGCGTTGCAGCGGCCGGCCAGGCGGGAACCGGAACGCTCGCCGCTGCGGTTGTCGCTGGCTGAACGGGAAGAGATCTCCAGGGGGCTGGCGGCGGGCAGGTCCTTGCGGGGGATCGCCAGCGGGCTGGGGCGTGCCCCTTCAACGGTGTGCCGGGAGGTGGCGGCCAATGGCGGGGCAGGCCGGTACCGGGCTTGTGCCGCTGACCGGCGGGCCCTTCGCCTGGCGCATCGTCCCAAGCCGGCCAAGCTGGCCCGGTGCCCGCGGCTGCGCAAGGTCGTCGAGAGCAAGCTGGAGCTGCGCTGGTCGCCGGAGCAGATCGCGGGCTGGCTGAAGGCGGGCTATCCCGATGACCCGGAGATGCGCGTGTCGCATGAGACGATCTACCTGTCGCTGTTTGTCCAGTCCAGGGGGGCGCTGCGCAAGGAGCTGGCCCGGTACCTGCGCAGCGGCCGGGCCCGGCGCCGGCCGCGCGGGCTGTCGGTGATGAACGGCCAGGGCCAGCTGCGGGGCACCGTCCACATCTCCCAGCGGCCGGCCGAGGCCAACGACCGGGCCGTGCCCGGGCACTGGGAGGGCGACCTGGTCTTCGGCACCAGATCCAGCACCGTCGCCACCCTCGTCGAGCGCAAGAGCCGCTTCGTGATGCTCGTCGGCCTGCCCGGCAGCCACACCGCCGATGTGGTGGCTGACGCCCTGGCCGAAGCGATCGCCACCCTGCCGGAGCAGCTGCGCCGTTCCATCACCTGGGACCAGGGCAAAGAGATGGCCGAGCACGCCCGGTTCAGCGTGGCGACCGGGGTGCCGGTCTACTTCTGCGATCCCCACAGCCCCTGGCAGCGGGGCAGCAACGAGAACACCAACGGGCTGCTGCGCCAGTACTTTCCCCGCAACACCGACTTCCGGGCGCTCACGCAACGCGACTTCGACAACGTCGCTGCTGAGCTCAACGGCCGACCTCGACAAACGCTCGGATGGAAGTCACCATGTCAGGCACTGGATGAGGCGTTGCAATGACCGCCTGAGGCCAAGAGCTGATCTGGGCGAAGCTGGACCGGAACTGCGCCGGGTCGGTGTAGGCCGCACCGGTGAGGCCGGTGAGGGGCGGTAGCGC
>DASWFT010000150.1:0-3403 GCA_036394075.1 Streptosporangiaceae bacterium | reverse complement strand
CGGCGCTGCCGTCGAAGCCGACCCCGCGGTCCAGGACTGCGGTTGCGGCCTGCGGCGCGAGGCCGTTCGGGTGGACCGCTGGCATGCTCAGTGTCACCTGACTATGCGTCCGGTGCGCCGCGCTGGCGGACTCGTGGTACTGCTCAAGCTCGTCCAGGAACCCTGGCTCACCGTACGGCCGGCCGTCCACCAGGGGCCCCTGCCCGTACTCGATGACGGCGACCACGTCTTCGCCGCTCAGCGTCTTGTGCGTCTCCAGCGCGTGGGCGAGGGCCAGGACGTGGCCGCGGTTGCTGCGGATGATCTCCTCGACCCGCCGCAACAGTTCGGTCAGGTTGTCTTCGATCCGGTCCGCGAGCGCCCGGCGCGCTTCGGCCTCGGCGTCGTGACCCTTCTTGTACCTGCCGCCCGCGCCTCCGCCGGGAGAGCCAACCTCCAGGCGCTTCGCGGTGGAGTACGACGACACGGTTGAGCCCATCCCCCAGAAGCCCTCCATGAACGAGGCCACGGCGGTCGCCGCCTCCAGGTCGCCGGAGACGCCGGAAGAACTGTCGCTTTCGAAGAACATCCGCTCGCCCGCGAGGGAGGCCAGGGAGACCAGGATGTCGGTTTCGTACTCGGTGCGCCAGCGGGTGAACTGGTCCTCCGGCGGGATGCTGGCCACCATGCCGAGGTAGTCGCTGCCTTTCTCGATGGTCGCGATGTCGATCTCCATGTGCTGCCGGGTGCGGTAGGCGATCACCGCGTGGCACGCCTCGTGTACCGCGACGGCGTGCCGCTCGCGCTCGATGTACTCCACGTCCTCGGGCGGCCCGAGTTCCTTGAGTTGCTTGGCCCGGATCACGTCCTGCCAGGTGATCACGTCCCGGCCGGCCCGGATCGCGGTGATCAGGGACTCGTTGACCAGGTCCTTGATGGTGGCGCCGGTGGCGTACGGGGTGATGGTGGCGAGCTTGTCCATCTGTTCGGGGGTCAGCTCATGCCGCACCTTCGCGAAATAGCCCTCGTAGGTGCGGATCCGGCCTGCCTTCGATGGGTAGCCGACCTTGTAGATGCGGTCGATGCGGCCGGGCCGCAGCAGCGCCTCGTCCAGCGCCTCCGGGAGGTTGGTCGCCATCATGACCAGCATCCGGTACTTGGGCGGCGGCTTCGGGCGCATGCCGAAGATCCGCCGCACGTAGCGGTTGACGAAGCCGCGTGGCTTCTTCAGCCCGGAAAGCTCGGTGAGCAGCGCCTCCAGCGTGCCCATGCCGCCGCCGCCCATCATCCCGCCCATCATCTGCTTGTTGCGCGGGGTCTCCGTCTCCTCCGGAGCCGGCGACGCGGTGTCCCTGCGCAGCAGCCGCCACTGCACGTCCGGCGACAGGTAGGAGAACCCGTGGCAGCCATTCCCGCTGTACGGAGGGGACGCGGTGCCCCTGGGGAAGCCGGGGCCACCGCCGCCCTGGGCCAGCGCGCCGCGGCGGCCGAGCGAGTCGGCCTCATCGAAGAAGACGATCACGCCGCCGTACCGGAGTGCCAGCCGGCGCAGCTTGCGGAAGAGTGACTTCACCTTGAGGATGCCGATGCCCATGAACATGTTGATGAAGGCACCCGGGTCGACGAACACATAGGGCCTGCCAGTCTCGCCGGCCACCGCCTCGGCCATCAGCGTCTTGCCGGTGCCGGGCGGCCCCCATAGCAGGATGCCGCCTGGCACATAGCCGCCCCGTTCCTCGACCTGCTCGGGATGCTCAAGGAAGATGATGTTCTCTTTCACCCGCTCCAGCACGTGGTCCTGGCCCCAGACGTCCGAGAACCGCGTCTTGATGTCGTCGGGGAAGTACACGTCGACGCCGCCCCGGGACAGCAGCCAGAAAATCCCGATGAACTGCACGGCGATGAAGAGGAAGCCGAACATGAGCTGCAGGACGAACGGCAGGTAGTGCCAGAGCAGCGCCGGGGCACGCAGCAGCGCGAGGATCGGTGAGGTGTGGATCAACTTGCCGGTGACCACCGCGAACACGGCGATCCACAGCACCCATTTGAGCAGGCGCCCGAGGCGGAACCTGGTCCAGTCGGACAACCTCCGATGGGTCAGCCGCTCTGAGCCGCCGAACACGGTCCGGGTCCAGAACCGGTGGTAGGCCGCCCAGTGCTCGCTGATCAGGAAGTGCAGCTGGCGGAGAGCCTCAAGACCGATCAGGATAAAGACCCACGCGCCCGCCCGGGCTTCGGTCCGCATGCCGTCGGAGAATCCGACCAGCTGGTTGTTCGCCATCGCGGACCAGACCAGGATGAACCAGATCAGTACCAGGATGAGCAGGAACTTCACCCGGTCCCAGAGCCCGAGGGGCTTGCGGGTCGGTCTGTCGTCATCCCGGGGCCGCTCGCCGGGCGGACGCAGTCCCTCGGGGGGGAGTGCCGGGGCCTCACGCATCATGAGCTCCTGACCGTGAAGGATGTCATCACAGTGTTTATTTGGCTGAGTTCCCTGCTGAAACAGCTTGTCTCGCAGTGGACCATGAGGATGTACACCTTGGTCGCTTCCGCGTTCAGGAAGGCAATTTGGTCGAAGGTGTCGATGCTGCCGTCGGGATAGGTGTAGTCGAAGGTAACCCGGACCCCGTGGACGCCCTGCCCCGGGGCCAGGACGGCGTTGCGCAGCAACTGGAAGCCGGTGAGCGGGAAGCCGCTCTTCGAGGCGCTCGTCCGGGCCGCGGAGGTCACCGGGAGGAGGAAGTCCCGCAGCCCGTTGTACGAAATTTGGTTGCTCTCGGTCGAGCTGAGCTGGCCGACCAGGGCGAACGCGAATGGCTGGCTGATCTGGGAGCTGAACACGTGGGTCGCGGACGGAGCGGTGCCGGCATCGTAGGCGGCGGACCACGCGCCGGAACTGCCGCCGCTATTGAGTATCTTCGCGAGTGAGGCATTGTCGATCTTGTGCCAGCCGTACGGCACCTTGAAATACGTGTAGGCGGAAGAGTCGGCGACGTAGGTGAACTGCGGTGCGCCGCACCCCGCGACCATGACCATGACCGCCACGAGCAGCGCCGAGAACCCGGCGAGGCCCCTGCCCACGCGGAGTAGGGTCCTGCTAGCCAAGGGCGCGACCTCCATCAGCGGACTTGCCTTAACGCGAGTATGACGTGTGGACGGGTGATTGGTATAGACCCCGTACCACATGCACAGACAACCCTAAGGTGGGCCGAACGGAAGAAAACGGACGGGGGTCGCGTAAAGGCGAAGCCGGTCGCCGCCAGCCGGCGCTTGTCGCCCGCCGTACCGGGTCTTCCCCGTCGCTGATCACCTGGCCGACAAGCTGTGCGCGATCACCGAGACGCATCAGCGCGCGGACGGGACGGTCAGTGCCAGCACCAGGGTCAAGGACCTTGTCGATGTCGCGCTCATCGCGGGAAGCCAG
>DASWFT010000149.1:0-1906 GCA_036394075.1 Streptosporangiaceae bacterium | reverse complement strand
AGACTGCCAGACCACCCACGCGGTCGGGATGCACTCGGCAGTACCGCACCAGCTCACGCCGTGTTGACAGGATACTCAATTGGGTGTGGAATGGGCTCCGGGTGATTACTGCCGAGTGGCACCCGCGGCCCGGCACGGCGGCGAGACACCTGCGCTATCTATCTGGCACAGTACAATCCAGTTCTCAGCTAGACTTTATCCATTTGGTAGACAAAACAAGAGGGGCAGGCTACGCTTGACTCACACCCCACTGCCAAGAAAGGGTGAGCCATGTGTGACCTGCCCGAGAAGATCATACGCGTGTTGTCCCCGTTTGAACCAGTGTTCAGCGCCCGGGTGTGGGACTGGGTCCAGGTGCTGCTCGTCGGGGCCATCCTGGCCCCAGGCCCGCGGACCGTGGCCGCCACCTTGCGGGTACTGGGCTTGCAACACGACCGGCCGTTTCAGAACTATCATCGCGTCCTCAACCGGGCGCGCTGGTCCAGCCGGGCCTTGAGCCCAATCCTGTTGGCGTTGTTGCTCCGCGCGTTTGTCCCCGCCGAGGCGCCGGTGCTCGTGGGGGTGGACGATACGATCGAACGCCGCCGTGGAGCCAAGATCGCCGCCAAAGGCATCTACCGCGATCCGGTGCGCTCCAGTAAGGAGCACTTCGTGAAGACCAGTGGCTTGCGCTGGGTCTCGTTGCAGGTGCTGACTCGCGTGCCGTGGGCCCAGCGGGTGTGGGCGTTGCCGTTCTTCACGGTCTTGGCGCCCTCGGAGCGCTACCATCAGGAGCGCGGGCGGCGCCACAAGACGCTCCCCGACTGGGGCCGCCAGATGCTGCTCCAACTGCGGCGCTGGCTGCCGGACCGGTACCTGGTGGCGGTGGCCGACAGTACCTACGCCGCGCTGGACTTGCTGGCCGCCTGCACGCGGCTCCCCAACCCCGTCGTCGTCATCACCCGGTTGCGGCTCGATGCGGCACTGTACGAGCCCGCCCCCGCGCGGCCGCCGGGCACCGTCGGCCGCCCGCGCAAGAAAGGCGAGCGCCAAGCAACCTTGGCGGAGCGCTTGCAGGATTCCCGGACCGCCTGGCAGGCGCTCCGCGTCCGCTGGTACGGCGAGACCGAGCGCGCCCTCGAAGTGGCGACGGCCACGGCGGTGTGGTATCACGGCGGCCTGCCCCCGGTTCCCCTCCGCTGGGTCCTCATCCGCGATCCCGCCGGCGGGTTCGCCCCGCAAGCCCTGTTGTGTACTGACCCGGCGGTCAGCGCCCAGCAGATCGTCGAATGGTTCGTGCTGCGCTGGCAATTGGAAGTGACCTTTCACGAAGCCCGGGCCCACCTGGGCGTCGAAACCCAGCGCCAGTGGTCGGCTCTCGCCATCCAGCGGACGACGCCGGCGCTGTTGGGGCTGTTCTCGCTCGTCACGCTGTTCGCCCACGCCCTGCTCCCGGGGCAGGACCTACCCGTCCGACAAGCGGCCTGGTACCCGAAGCCGCTGCCCACCTTTGTGGATACTCTCGCGCTGGTCCGCCGCGAACTCTGGGCCGTGCCGGTTTTCTCGCTCTCCCCCACATCGAACGACCGCGTAGAAATCCCGCGCGCTCTCTGGCATCGTATGACCACCGCGCTTGGTTATGCGGTGTAAAAGGACAAAGTCTAACTCAGAACTCCTAACGGAACCCCGCATACCTGCTGTGAGCCTGCGGCTCACAGCAGGTATTGCAAGAAACTCTCAACCCACGTGGTTGGCTTCGTCCAGGAACGTGTACACCAGGTGGTCGTAGTGGACCACGGGATTCGCCTTCGGGTCGTGGTGCACGGCCACGACCTCGGCCACGTACATCTGCCGGTCGCCGGCCGGGAACTTGCTCTGGATGCGGCACTCCAGGCACGCCCGGGCATCGGCGATGAGCGGCGCCTGG
>DASWFT010000148.1:0-3171 GCA_036394075.1 Streptosporangiaceae bacterium | reverse complement strand
CCGCCGATGATCATGCCGCCGAGTTCCGCAGCGTTGCGCTGGAGGTCGTGGCTGAGCAGGTAATCGAGAGTCGCGTTGGCGGCCGCCGTGGAGAGCGGGTTGCCGCCGAAAGTTGAGATGCCGTTGCCGGGCAGCCCGTCCATCAGGTCGCCCCGGGCGATCACGCCGCCGATGGCCAGCCCGTTGCCGAGCCCCTTGGCGAAGGTGATCATGTCGGGGGTCACGCCGTGCGCGCCGATTCCCCAGAAATGCTCGCCGGTCCGGCCCCATGCGGTCTGCACCTCATCGGAGATGATCAGCGCGCCGCGCTCGCGGAGCACCGCCGCGTACTGGCCGAGCAGCCCGTCCGGCGGCATGGTGAACCCGCCGACGCCCTGCACGGGCTCGGCGATTAGGCAGGCCACGTCCCCGGCCGTGGCCGTGCTCAGCACGTGCCGCAGATCCTCGACGCAGGCCGCCGCATATCCCGCGTCATCCAGGCTGGCGAAGGCGGGCAGGTGCCGGTCCGTTCCATGCAGATAATGCACGCTGAACGGAGCAAGTGGCGAACTCTTCCACGCACCGTTCCCGGTGATGGCGATGGCCCCGAAGGAGTGGCCATGGTAGCTGTTGCGCAGCGCCAGCACCTGGTTGGACCGGCGAGCCACGGTGGCCAGCATCAGCGCGGTCTCATTGGCCTCGGTGCCCGAGTTGGCGAAGAACACCTTGGCGTTCTCGATCCCGGACAGCCGGGCGAGCTTCTCGGCCAGCTCAACCTGGTTGCGGATCAGGTAGAGCGTGGAGGTGTGCACGACACCCGTGCCGATCTGCCGCTGGATCGCCTCGCGGACCTCGGGCACGTCGTACCCGAGCATGTTGGTGAGAATGCCGCAGAAGAAGTCGAGGTACGTGCGGCCCGTCGCGTCGGTGACGCGGCTCCCGCTGCCACTGACCAGTTCCAGCGGCTCGTCGTAGTACAGGGCCACCCAGTTGGGGATGACGCGGCGATGACGCTCGTGCAGTTCTGACATGTGCCCCAGTCTGCCTGGTCTCATGGCCGTCAGGTTGTAAGACCTAGGCGCCGATTCCTGACATCATGTAGTGGACGATCGGACCTTTCACGTGTTACGACCATGATCACGCCCAGTTTGTCAGGATTTATGATCACCAAACGCGTGCAATGTGACCGCGACGGGAGGTGTGATGCTGCCCGCGTTACGGCAGCGTCCAGGACTGGTTGGCGGCTCCGGTGCAGCTCGACCGCGACCCTCTCGACGTCGCGCTGGAGTCCGGCAATGCCGAGATCCTTCGGACTGAGGACGTCCAGGCCGGCCGGCGCGGGCCGGCCTGGACGTCATGATCAGACGAGGTCGAACCGGTCGAGGTTCATCACCTTGTCCCACGCCGCGACGAAGTCGTTCACAAACTTGTCCTTCGCGTCATCGCTCGCGTAGACCTCCGCGAGCGCGCGCAGCTCGGAGTTCGACCCGAAGACGAGGTCGGCACGGCTGCCGGTCCACATGACCTCGCCTGTGGCGGCGTCGCGGCCCTCGAACGTGTTCTCGTCCTCGGACGCCTTCCACGTCGTGCCCATGTCGAGCAGGTTGACGAAGAAGTCGTTGGTCAGGGACCCGGGGGTGGTGGTGAAGACACCGAGCGGCAACTGCTGGTAGTTCGCGCCCAGGACGCGGAGGCCACCGACGAGGACTGTCATCTCGGGGGCGCTCAGGGTCAGCAGGTTCGCCCGGTCGATCAGCAGGTACTCAGCCGGCAGCCGGTTGCCCTTCCCGAGGTAGTTGCGGAACCCGTCGGCGGCCGGCTCGAGCGCGGCGAACGACTCCACGTCGGTCTGCTCCTGCGACGCGTCCGCGCGGCCCGGCGTGAAGGGAACGTGGACGTTGAAGCCGGCGTCCCTGGCGGCCTGCTCGACGGCCGCACCACCAGCGAGCACGATCAGGTCGGCGAGCGAGACCTGCCTGCCGCCGGTCTGGGCGGTGTTGAAGGCCTGCTTGATCCCCTCCAGGGTGCGCAGCACCGTCGCCAGCTGGTCGGGGTCGTTGACCTCCCACCCGCTCTGCGGCTCGAGGCGAATGCGCGCACCGTTGGCGCCGCCCCGCTTGTCGCTGCCGCGGAAGGACGAGGCCGCCGCCCACGCGGTGGACACCAGCTGGGACACCGGCAGGCCCGTGGCGAGGATCTGGCCCTTGAGGGTGGCGATGTCCCCCGCGTCGATGAGCTCGTGCGTCACCGCGGGGATGGGGTCCTGCCACAGCAGCGCCTCGGCCGGGACCTCCGGGCCGAGGTAGCGCGCGATCGGGCCCATGTCGCGGTGGGTCAGCTTGAACCACGCCCGGGCGAAGGCGTCCGCGAGCGCATCCTGGTCCACCATGAAACGCCGCGAGATCGGCTCGTAAATCGGGTCGAACCGGAGCGAAAGGTCGGTCGTCAGCATCGTCGGGACGCGGCGCTTCGACGGGTCGTGGGCGTCCGGGACGGTACCCGCCCCGGCGCCGTCCTTCGGCTGCCACTGGTGCGCGCCGGCCGGGCTCTGGGTCAGCTCCCACTCATAACCGAAGAGGATCCGGAAGAAGCCGTTGTCCCAGGTGGTCGGAGTGTCGGTCCACGTGACTTCGAGACCGCTGGTGATCGCGTCGCCGCCCTTGCCAGTGCCGTACGTGCTCTTCCAGCCCAGGCCCTGCTGCTCGAGCGGGGCAGCCTCGGGATCGGGGCCGACCGCATCCGCGGGGCCTGCGCCGTGCGTCTTGCCGAAGGTGTGACCGCCCGCGATCAGGGCGACCGTCTCCTCGTCATTCATCGCCATCCGGCGGAACGTCTCACGGATGTCGCGGGCCGCGGCGAGTGGGTCCGGGGTGCCGTTCGGGCCCTCCGGGTTGACGTAGATGAGGCCCATCTGGACCGCGCCGAGGGGCTCCTCGAGCTCCCGGTCGCCGGTGTAGCGCTCGTCGTCGAGCCAGGTGGTCTCGGGGCCCCAGTAGACGTCCTCGTCCGGCTCCCAGACGTCCGGGCGGCCGCCGGCGAAGCCGAAGGTCTTGAAGCCCATCGACTCCAGGGCGACGTTGCCGGTGAGGATCATGAGGTCGGCCCACGAGATCTTCTGGCCGTACTTCTTCTTGACCGGCCACAGCAGCCGGCGGGCCTTGTCGAGGCTGACGTTGTCCGGCCAGCTGTTGA